>NZ_BAABFP010000005.1:170446-470446 GCF_039541115.1 Angustibacter luteus | reverse complement strand
GCTCCTGGCTGGTGGACGTGGGCGAGCACGGCCGCTGCTCGGTCGAGTCGGTGCCGGCCCCGGTCCCTCGCCCGCTCGCCGTCCTGAGCGGCGAGCTGGACGAGCTCCTGAACGACCCGCGCCTCGGCGGCGCGGAACGCTCGTGGTGCCACGTGAGCCTGACCGACCCGGTCCGGCCGAGGGCCGCCATGGAGCGGTTGCGCACCCGGTTCCCGCACACCCTGGTGGTCGCGTTCGAGCCCAGAGGCGAGCGACCAGAGTCGTTGACCTATGCGCAGCGCCTGCGCGGGCGCTCCCCGATCGAGGTGTGCTGCGGCTTCGTGGAGCACGCCCGAGGCGGTGACGCGGTCGCGGACGGCGATCGCGCCCTGCTCGCGGACGCCCTCGAGGGTGGTCGCCGGGCCCAGGACGAGGCGGACCTCGAGGGCCGACGGACCGGCGCGGCATGAGGCTGCACCGGCTGCGGGTGGAGGCGTTCGGTCCCTTCGCCGGGACGGAGGAGGTCGACTTCGACGACCTCGCCGGGCTCTTCCTGCTGCACGGGCCGACCGGCGCCGGTAAGTCGAGCGTGCTGGACGCCGTCTGCTTCGCACTGTACGGCCAGGTCCCGGGGGCTCGGGCCAGCGGACGCCCCCGGCTGCGCAGCGACCACGCCGCCGAGGGCAGCGCTCCACGGGTCACGTTGGAGGTGACGCTCGCGGGCCGCCGACTGGAGATCACCCGCTCGCCGGAGTGGCACCGGCCGAAGAAGCGCGGCGCCGGGACGACGCGGGCACCGGCCTCGACCGACGTCCGCGAGCTGGTCCACGGCGAGTGGCAGGTCCTGGTCGGCCGGCGCAGCGACGAGGCCGGGCTGCTGCTGAAGGACCTGCTGGGCATGGGGATGGACCAGTTCACGAAGGTGGTGATGCTGCCCCAGGGCGAGTTCGCGGCCTTCCTGCGCTCGGGCGCCGAGCAGCGCGCCGAGGTGCTGGGGCGACTGTTCGACATCGACCGCTATGCCGCCGCCGAGACCTGGCTGCGCGAGGAGCGGGTGCGGCTGTCCCGGCTGGTCGAGGTGGCGGACGGCGAGCGGGACCGGCTCGTCGCGCGCGCACACGAGGTGGCGTCGAGCGTCGCCGGGACCAGCCTGCCGTCCCCGGACGAGCTGACGCTGGCCGAGCCCCCGGGCGCCGGGCAGGTCGAGGCCCTCGCCCGGGCGGCGACCGTGGCGCTGCAGGCGGCCCGGGAGGAGCTCGACCGGACCCAGGTCGCGCACGACCTGGCGGCCACCCAGCTGGCCTCGGCGACCGACCAGGCGCGACGCCGGCATCGCCGGACGACCCTCGAGTCCGAGCTCGCCCGCCTGCAGGACGGCGACGCGGCTCACCAGGCGGACGTGGCCCGCCTGGACGCCGGACGACGAGCGGCCCAGCTGCGGATTCCCCTGCAGCAGTGGGACGCGGCGGGCGAGCGCAGCCGCGCCGCCGACCTGAGGCTCGAGCAGGCGCGGGCGAGCACCCAGTCACTGCTGGGCCTCCCGGCTGCAGCGGTGACCGCCGACACGGTCCGCGCGGAGCTCGCCGACCGCACCGACGCCTTGGCCCGCCTGGGATCCGCCCTCGCCCTGCAGTCCCAGCTCGACGCGTCGCGGGCGCGGCTCGCCGCCTGTCGCCGGGAACGTGACGACGCAGACCCGGCGATCGCGCAGGCAACCCACGACCTGGCGGCTGCCGAGCAGCTGCACCAGGACGCCGAGGCCCAGCTGACGGCGCACCGGGAACGTGCCGGCACCAGCCTGGCGGCCGCGCGGGCCGTGACGCAGGCGCGCGCCGTCCTGGACGCCGCACGGGACCTGGTCCAAGCCGCGGCTGAACTCGCGCTGGTCGACGACGACTGCCGCGCCGGGCAGGACGCCGAGCTGGTCGCGCGCAGGCATTGGCTGGACGTTCGAGAACGCCGGATCGCCGGTATGTCAGCCGAGCTCGCGCTCGGGTTGCGTCCGGGCGAGCCGTGCCTGGTCTGCGGGGGCACCGAGCACCCTGCGCCGGCCAGCAGCACGGCGAGCCAGGTGGACGCCGACGACGAGCGGGTGGCCCAGCTGGCCCACGAGCGCGCCGCGACGGCGTCGCAGCAGCTCGCGGCCCGGCGGACGGGCGTGGTCGCTCGTTGCGCCGAGCTCCGCGCGGTCAGTGGGACGAGCGACGTCGCGACCGCGACCGCCGACATGCAGCGCCGGGTCGACGAGCTCGCCCGCGCCGAGGCCGCGGCCGAGGTGGTCCGGATCGCCGAGCTGTCGCTGGCCGCCGCCGCCCAGTCCCGCGCCGACGCGGCGCCGCGACTCGAGGCCGCCCGCCAGGCGTCGGCGTCGGCAGCGAGTCGACTCGGCGAGCTCGAGCCGCTGGTGGCCGAACGGCAGACCGCCTTGGCCGCCCTGATCGGCGATGACGTGGATGTGCCCTCGCGGCAGGCCCGGCTGCAGGCAGAGATCGGCGTGCTCACCACCTGGGAGGCCGCGGACCGCGAGGCCACCGCTACCCGCCGTCATCGCGATGACCTGCTCAACGCCTTCGAGGCCGCGCTCGCCGACCTGGGCTTCAGCACCGTGCCGGCCGTCCGGGACGGCCTCCTGGAGCCGGCCGAGCTCGAGGCGTGCCGGGATGGCGTCGAGCGGTACGAGCTCACTCTGGCCGAGCTGCGGGCGCGGCTCGCCGACCCGGATCTCACGGCAGGGGACGACGGGGCTCCGGTCGACCCGGCCCAGCTGCGGGCGGAGCTCACAGAACTCTCCGGGAGATTGAGGACGGTCGCCGATCGGCAGGCGGTCGGTGCCCAGGCCGCACAGTCGTTGAGCCGGCTGTCCGCCCAGCTGCTGGCCCACGACGGCGTGCACCACGACGTCCGCGCCCGGGCCGCCCACGTGGCCGAGCTGTCCCGGTGCCTGGACGGCACGGGCGGTGGCAACGTGCTGCGCATGCGGCTGACGGCGTTCGTGCTCGCGGCGCGGCTGGAGGAGGTCGCGGCGGCGGCAACCGAACGGCTCAGCGCCATGTCCGACGGCCGGTTCACGCTGGTGCACACGGACGAGCTGGCGAAGTCCGGCGCGCGCAGCGGGCTGGGACTGCAGGTCCTCGACTCCTGGACTGGCGTGGCACGGGACACCAGCACCCTGTCCGGTGGCGAGACCTTCCTGGCGTCGCTCGCGCTGGCACTCGGCCTCGCGGACGTCGTCCAGGCCGAGGCCGGGGGCACCACGATCGAGACGCTCTTCGTGGACGAGGGCTTCGGCACGCTGGACGAGGACGCGTTGGAGGACGTGATGGGCGTCCTGGACGGACTGCGGGACGGTGGCCGCACGGTGGGGCTGGTCAGCCACGTGCGCGAGCTCCGCTCGCGCATCCCCTCCCAGCTCGAGGTGCGACGGTCGCGGACCGGGTCGTCGATCGTGCAGCGGTCGTCCGCCGCCAGCTGACCTGCCCCGTCCCGAGCACCTGCTCAGCGCTGCCACTCGTAGGGCGTGGTGGTCGACACCTTCACCAGGCCGGAGCGCTCGAGGATGGGCCGCGAGTAGTCCGTCGAGTCGCTGTTGATCAGCGTCTTGCCCAGGGCTAGCGCGGACCTGGCCCGTGCCGCGGTCAAGGCCCGGTAGATCCCTCGACCACGCCACTGCGGGCGCGTGGCCCCACCCCAGATCCCGGCGAAGTCGCTGCCGGCGACGGGCTCCAGCCGGCCGGCGCTGACGATCTGCCCCTGGCTCTCGGCCACCCACAGCTCCATGCCGTCCCGCATCGACAGGCGCCGCAGCAACGCGTCCGCCATGTCGTCCGAGACCGGGTCGCCGAAGACCTCGTCGGCCATCGCACTCATCGCGCGGACGTCGCCCTCCTCGCTCACCTGGCGAAGCGTCACCCCCTCGGGAGGCGTCACGTCGACGGCAAGCAGACGTGCCTCGCCCAGCATGATGGACTCGGGCTCGTCCGGGACGAAACCGTGGTCCAGCAACGCTTCGTGCAGCCCGGGCGCGTGGTCGTGGCCTCGGGTCTTCCACTCCACGCGGCGGATGTCGGGCTCCCCCTCGTAGTGCGCCAGGGCGTCGGCGACGAGCCGCCGGATCCCGTCGGCGTCCTGCCCCTCCAGGTCCCGGTACGTGATGAATCCACGTCCGCCAGCGAAGGTCACGAGCCGCAGCGGACCGAGCCGAACCACGGACGTCGCACTCGGGGTCTCGGCATCGGTGCGCAGCTGCGCGTCGTAGGCGGCCAGCAGGTCGGTTCGACTCATCACGCCCGTCACGGTCCAGGGTTGGCACCGTCGCGGCAACTGCTTATCGGCCATTGCGGTCGACGGCTGGGCGGTTGCGGACGCCGATCGTCCGGAAGCTTCCTTAAGGTGCCCGTATGACGAGCACCTTCGGCTTCACGCCCGGTCGGCCACCCGAGTGGGACGTCGAGTCCTTCCTGCGCGGCGACGAGCTTGCTACGGCGCTGATCACCCTGGAACGCGACCGGATCACGTTCGCGTGGAAGTGTGCCGACGTGGACGCCGAGGGGATGGGTCGGCGGCTCGGTGCGTCATCAGTGACGTTGGGGGGCCTGCTGAAGCACCTGGCCTGGGTCGAGGAGCTCTACTTCCAGAACCGGCTCGCCGGTCGCCCGTCCATGGCGCCCTTCGACCAGCTGGACCTCGACGGGGACTGGGAGGACTGGGCGTGGACCTCGGCGGCCGACGACGCTCCGGATGACCTGCGTGCGCTGTGGGTCGACACCGTGCACCGCTCCCGGGAGGCGCTCTCGGAGGCGCTCGCCCGAGGTGGGCTCGAGCAGACGACCCCCGACGGGATGAGCCTGCGCCGGCTGCTCGCCGACATGATCGAGGAGTATGCCCGCCACACGGGGCACGCCGACCTGCTGCGCGAGGACGTGGACGGTACGACCGGAGAAGGCGCTCCCCCGCACTTCCCGGTGCCGTGAGCCGGTGGACCTTGACTGATCCTTGACGCCTGATTAGACCTCTTTGTCCCTTTCCTTCGGTAGGAAGGAGCCGGACGGAAACCCCGCCCAGGCTCACCATCCGGAGGATCAGCCATGTCTGTACGTCCCCAGGCCCGAAAGCGGTTCCTGACCGCTGGGGCCGCCTTTGCCGCGGCTGCGGCGCTCATCGCCACGACGCCCGCGACCGGAAGCACCGCAGCGGCACCCAGCACCGCGGGATCCGGTTCTGCTGGGTCCGGTTCAACCCAGGGCTACACGCCGGGCAGCCGTGACGACGCCCAGAACGCCAAACTCACGGCCCAGCTCAGCGCGGCCCTGAAGCGGCAGTCGAAGGGTTCCGCAACCTCGCTCGCCGTCACGACGGTCTACTACGACGCCTCGCAAGCACCGTCCTTCCGGTCCACGATCAACCAGGCCGCCTCGATCTGGAACTCCAGCGTGACCAACGTGCGTCTGGTCGCGAGGAGCTCGGCCAGCCTGCGGTACTACGAGGGCAACGACTCGCGCGGCTCGTACTACAGCGGGAACGGGCACGGCAGTGGCTACATGTTGATCGACTACCGGCAGGCCCAGCAGTACAGCCCGCTGCGCATCATCGCCCACGAGACCGGGCACGCCCTCGGCCTCCCGGACCACTACAGCGGCCCTTGCAGCGAGCTGATGTCCGGCGGCGGCCCCGGCCCGTCGTGCACCAACGCCTACCCGAACGCGACCGAGCGCTCCCGGGTGAACACGATCTGGCGCTACGGCATCGCGGCCTACGACGCCTCGGCCGCCTTCGCCCCGGCCACGCCGACCCACGCCGGAGCCCGCTGACCCCCAGCCCCGGGCGGGCGGGACAGCATGAAGCCGTGGTGCGGGACCCCGAAGGAGCGCGTCAAAGCGAGCTTGCGAGCAGCGCGCCGCAGGGGTCCCGCACCACCGAACCCCGACAGACTTGAACAATCCTTGACCGGCTTTTGGGGTTAACGCCCGATTTGTCCGATAGGAAGGAGGGGGACGGAAAGCCCGTCCCAAGCCTGTCGGAGGGACATGTATGACCATCCGCACCACGGCTCGGGCACGGATCCTCACTGCTGCCGTCGGCGTTGCCGCGGCCTCCGCGCTCGTGGCCACCACGCCATCAGCCGGGAGCTCCGCCGCCTCACCAGCGCAGCCCGCGGGATCGACGAACTCGTCGGCGACCACCCAGGGCTACACGCCCGGCAGTCGCGACGACGCCCTGAACGCGCAGCTGCGCAAGCAGCTCGACGCGGCGTTGAAGCAGCAGCAGGGCAAGGGCACGAACGCGTTGGCGACGACGATCGTCACCTACGACGCGTCGCAGGCGCCGTCCTTCGCCTCAGAGATCTCCCAGGCGGCCTCGATCTGGAACTCCAGCGTCAGCAACGTGCGACTGCAGCCAGGCTCGCCCGCGAACCTCACGTACTACGAGGGCAGCGACCCCTCCGGGTCCTACTACAGCGGCGACGGCCACGGGAACGGGTACATCCTGATCGACTACGACCAGGCGACCCAGTACGACCCGCTGCGCATCGTCGCACACGAGACCGGGCACGACCTGGGTCTGCCGGACCACTACAGCGGCCCGTGCAGCGAGCTGATGTCCGGCGGCGGCCCCGGCCCGTCGTGCACCAACCCGTACCCGAACGGCACCGAGTCGTCGCAGGTCGACGCCTTGTGGGCCAACGGTTTCAGCGCCGCGTTCGGCAAGGCGGCATTCGGCTCGGTCAAGTAGTCGGCCGAGTCCCGCGAACGGGTCGGGACCCCTGCGGCGCGCTGCTCGCAAGCTCGCTCTGACGCGCGCCTTCGGGGTTCCGGCCCGTTCGCTCCGCTGGCTGCTAGTCGGCGAAGGCCTCGGGCGGGGGGCAGCTGCAGACGAGGTTGCGGTCGCCGTAGGCGCCGTCGATGCGACGGACCGGCGGCCAGTACTTCGCCCGGGGATCGACGCCCTCGGGGTAGGTCGCCTCCTCGCGGGTGTAGGCGTGGTCCCACTTGCCGGCGATGGAGATGGCGGTGTGAGGGGCGCCGCGCAGGGGGTTGTCGTCGGTCGGCCAGACGCCGTCGGCGACCTGCGAGATCTCGAGCCGGATGGCGGTCATCGCATCGCAGAAGCGGTCGAGCTCAGCGAGGTCCTCGCTCTCCGTGGGCTCGACCATCAGGGTGCCCGCCACCGGGAACGACATGGTGGGGGCGTGGAAGCCGTAGTCGATGAGCCGCTTGGCGACGTCGTCCACGCTCACGCCGGTCGAGCGGGTGATCTCGCGCAGGTCGAGGATGCACTCGTGCGCGACCAACCCTCCGTGCCCGCTGTAGAGCACCGGGTAGTGCTCCTGGAGTCGGGAGGCGACGTAGTTGGCGGACAGCACGGCCACTCGCGTGGCGCGGGCGAGACCCTCACCACCCATCAGCCGGATGTAGGCCCAGGAGATGGGCAGGATCGCCGCTGATCCGTACGGCGCGGCGGACACCGGCCCGATGCCGGTGGCCGGTCCGGCGTCCGGGACCAGGGGGTGGTTGGGCAGGTGCGGCGCCAGGTGCGCACGGACGGCGACGGGGCCGACTCCGGGGCCGCCACCGCCGTGCGGGATGCAGAACGTCTTGTGCAGGTTCAGGTGGGACACGTCCGCGCCGAACCGGCCTGGCTTGGCGAGCCCGACCAGCGCGTTGAGGTTCGCGCCGTCGACGTAGACCTGGCCACCGGCGTCGTGCACGAGGGCGCACAGCTCGGTGATGGTGTCCTCGAACACGCCGTGGGTGGAGGGGTAGGTGACCATGATCGCGGCGAGGTCGTCCTGGTGCGCCTCGACCTGCGCGCGCAGGTCGGCCATGTCGATGTCGCCCTGCTCGGCCGTCTTGACCACCACGACCTTCAAGCCGGCCATGACGGCGCTGGCGGCGTTGGTGCCGTGCGCGCTCGCGGGGATCAGCACCACCTTGCGCTCACCGTGGCCCTGCGCGCGGTGGTACGCGCGGATGGCGAGCAGGCCCGCCAGCTCGCCCTGCGAGCCCGCGTTCGGCTGCAGCGAGACGGCGTCGTACCCGGTGACCTCGACCAGCCACTGCTCCAGCTGGTGGACCAGGGCGACGCTGCCGGCGACCTGGTCGGCGGGCGCGAACGGGTGCAGGTCCGCGAACTCCGGCCAGGTGATCGGCTCCATCTCGGTCGTGGCGTTGAGCTTCATCGTGCACGAGCCCAGCGGGATCATGCCGCGGTCGAGTGCGTAGTCCAGATCGGCGAGGCGACGCAGGTACCGCAGCATCGCGGTCTCGCTGCGGTGGCTGTGGAACACCGGGTGGGTCAGGAACTCGGTGTCGCGCACCAGGGCTGCGGGCAACGCGTCCTGCGCCGCGACGGGCAGCGGTGCCGAGGAGCCACCGAAGGCCGCCACCACGACGCCGAGCTGGGCGTCCGTGGTGGTCTCGTCGCAGCTGGCGCTGACCAGGTCGTCGTCCACCCGCCACAGGTTCACGCCGTCGGCGGCCGCTGCCGCCACGACCTGCGCGGCCCGGCCCGGGACGCGGGCGAGCACCGTGTCGAAGAAGGCGTCGTGCACGACGTCCACGCCCTCCAGCGCGCGCAGCGCGTCGGCCAGCGACGCCGCGCGACGGTGCACCCCACGAGCGATCGCCGCGAGCCCGTCCGGGCCGTGGTAGACCGCGTACATCGACGCCATCACGGCGAGCAGGACCTGCGCCGTGCAGATGTTGCTGGTCGCCTTCTCGCGCCGGATGTGCTGCTCGCGGGTCTGCAGGGCCAGGCGGTAGGCCGGGTCGCCGTCGGCGTCCACCGAGACGCCGACCAGGCGGCCGGGCAGGCCGCGCTCGAGTCCCTTGCGCACGGACATGTACCCGGCGTGCGGTCCCCCGAAGCCCATCGGAACGCCGAACCGCTGGCTCGTCCCGACCGCGATGTCGGCGCCGAGCTCACCGGGGGCACGCACGAGCGTCAGGGCGAGCAGGTCTGCCACCACGGTGAGCAGCGCGCCACGCTCGTGCACCACCTGGGACAGCGCCGACAGGTCCACCAGGCGCCCGCTGGCCGCCGGGTACTGGACCAGCACGCCGAACACGGCGCGCTCCCCCAGGACGCGGGCCAGCTCGGCCGCCGGGTCGGGGGCACCGGACAGGTCGGCCCGCACGACCTCGATGTCCAGCGGCTCGGCGCGGGTCTCGACGACGGCCAGCGTCTGGGTGAAGACGTCCTGGTCGACCACGAGGACGGCGCTGCCGGCGACCTTGGTCGAGCGCCGCATGAGGGTCATTGCCTCCGCGGCCGCGGTCGCCTCGTCGAGCAGCGAGGAGTTGGCCGTGGCCAGGCCGGTCAGGTCGCAGACGGCGGTCTGGAAGTTCAGCAGGGCCTCGAGCCGACCCTGGGAGATCTCCGGCTGGTAGGGCGTGTACGCGGTGTACCAGGCGGGGTTCTCGAGGACGTTGCGCTTCACCACGGCGGGCACGTGGGTGCCGTAGTAGCCCTGTCCGATCATCGAGGCCAGCACCCGGTTGCGGCCGGCCAGGGCCCGCAGCTCCGCGGTCACCTCGGGCTCGCTGCGCCCGGCGTCCAGGCCCAGCGCCTCGTGCAGCCGGATCGAGGCCGGAACGGCTCGCTCGAGCAGGGCCTGCTCGTCGGCGATCCCGAGGGCGTCCAGCATCGTCCGCTCGTCCTGGGACGAGGGGCCGACGTGACGGTCGACGAACGGGGCTGCGGACACGGGCTGGTCGGCCATGTGGAGGCTCCTGACGTGGGCCGGCGCGGGACACCGGGGATGACGCGGGGACCTCCCCCTCTGTCACGCGTGAGCGCTTCAGAGCTGCCTCGTCCGCGTGGTCCTGGTCGCCTGAGAGGTTCCGGGGAGAATTGCCCCTTCGGCGCCCCGGCTGCGTGCACCGGGGACTCTCCCACGCAGGGTCGAAAGCCCCGTCAGGATATACGAGTTCCGAGCCGGCTCAGCCAGCGCGGTGCTTGCGGCGTGCCGAGAGCTCGTCGCCCGGGTGCTCCACCACAGGCGTGGTGTCGTCGGGCCGCTCGCTCGGCAGCTGGGCCAGCTCGCCCTCGACCTCGCGCCAGACCCGGCCCACCGCGATGCCGAACACTCCCTGCCCGCCCTGCACCAGGTCGATGACCTCGTCGGCGGACGTGCACTCGTAGACGCTCGCGCCGTCGCTCATCAGCGTGATCTGCGCCAGGTCGTCGACACCGCGCTCGCGCAGGTGCTCGACCGCGATACGGATCTGCTGCAGCGAGACGCCGGTGTCGAGCAGTCGCTTGACGATCTTCAGCACGAGGATGTCGCGGAAGCTGTACAGCCGCTGGCTGCCCGACCCGCTAGCCCCCCGGACGGAAGGCTCGACGAGCCCGGTGCGGGCCCAGTAGTCCAGCTGGCGGTACGTGATCCCGGCCGCGCCGCACGCCGTGGGCCCGCGGTAGCCCGCGTCGACCGGCAGCACCGGCAGGTCGTCCGTGAACAGCAGACCCTGCGCCTGCTCGGGCACCCGGCGAGCCGGCTTGTCCGTGGCGTCGCCAGTGCCGTTCACGCGAACCTCCTCGATCGGCGCCCTGCGGGGGAAGTCGCTCCGGCGCCGGATCCTCGACGGGACCACAACCATGGAACTACAGACAGGGCGTTCGACCTCTGACGGTAGGTCGCCCACTGCTCGACGTCAACGACAGGGGCAGGTTCACGCTCACCGGCGTGTCGCCGCAAGTCTCACCCTCTAGTCGAGGGTTGCCCTCAGGTCACGTCAGGGCTGGTCGGGGCCGCTCGCCTCGGCCGGCCCGCCCGGGGCCTCGAAGTCGTCCGCCGAGATCTGGTCCAGGAACTCCCGGAACTTCTCGACCTCGTCCTCCTGCTCGTCCGGAACCGGCACGCCCTCGTCGTCCAGCACCTCGTCGGCGCCGACGATGCGGGTGCCGGTGCGCAGGGCCAGCGCGATGGCGTCCGACGAGCGGGAGCTGACCTCCACTCCCCCGTCGAACACCAGGGAGGCGTAGAAGACCCCGTCCCGCACCGCGACGATGCGAACCTCCTCGAGCTGGTGCCCCAGCGCCTCCAGCACGTCCTTGAACAGGTCGTGGGTCAGCGGCCGCGGCGGGACGACGCCCTGCTGGGCGTAGGCGATCGCGGTGGCCTCCGCGGCGCCGATCCAGATGGGCAGGTAGAGGTCACCGCCGCTCTCCCGCAGCAGGACGATCGGTTGGTTGTTGGGCAGTTCGACCCGGACTCCGACGACCTCGAGCTCTCGCACCCGCTCACCGTACCCCGCGGGTGAACCACGGGCGTGGACGCCGTGTCAGCCGAGTCCGGCGCGGACCAGCCCGGCCCGCACCAGGGCCGCGTGCAGGCGCAGGGCCACCGCGGTGATCTCCTGGGCCGTGTCGTCCGCGCGCGCCCGGGAGTTCGCGCCGTGACCGCCGCGCAGGGGGCTGACCACCTGCTCGACCAGACCGACCTCGCGGTCCGCTGCCGTGCGGAAGGCGCGCAGGTGGCGGGCCTGGATCCCGAAGCCGGACAGCTCGGCGGCGGCGCTGGCGATGGCCAGCGCGTTGGCGTCGTACCAGCCCGATCCGCTGGGCTGCAGCAGCCCGAAGCCGACCAGCGCGTCCAGCTCCTCGGGGTCGATCCGCGCCCGCGTGCACAGCTCGGCGGCGGAGAGCCGGACGGGGCCGTTGCCGCGCAGCGCCTGCGCTCCATCGGTGTCGGCGGCGCGCTCGCCGGCGGCCGGCGGGGCCATCCGCGGGCCACTCGCACCGTTGACGAGCTCTTCCGCTCCGCGGGACACCGCGTCGAGATGGTCCCGGATCTTGCGCAGCGGCCAGAACCGGTCGCGCTGCAACGTCATGGCGTACCGCAGCCGCTCGACGTCCTGGTGGCTGAACTTGCGGTAGCCGGACGGCGTGCGGGCAGGCTCGACGAGCCCCTCGCTCTCCCACAGCCGGATCTTGGAGATGCTGACGTCAGGGAAGTCCGGACTGAGCAGGGCGATGACCTCGCCGATGCTCATGGCCGATTCGCGGCGGTTGACCGCAGGGCTCACCCTGCTTCACCCAGCATCACGACCAGCCGGAACTTGCCGACCTGGACCTCGTCACCGGTGGCCAGCGGGGACGAGTCGATCCGCTGGCCGTTGACGTAGGTGCCGTTCAGGCTGCCGACGTCCCGGACCGAGAACACGGTGCCCTCACGGACGAACTCCGCGTGTCGGCGCGAGACGGTGACGTCGTCCAGGAAGATGTCACTGGACGGGTGCCGCCCGACCGTCGTCGAGTCGCCGTCGAGCAGGAAGCGGGAGCCCGCGTTCGGGCCGCGGTCAACCCGCAGCAGCGCGGTACCTCCGCGCAGCGCCGCGACGATACCCGGGTCGATCGCCGCGGGACCGTCGGAGCTGTCGGCCGGCTCGCCCACCTCGGTGCTGCCGATGGCGGACAGGTGCATGGTCGTGGCTGACGGGTCCTCCCGCCCGGGGACGGCCGTGGCGTCGTCCTGGCGGGGCTCGTCCTGGCCCGGCTGGTCCTGGTCCGGCCGGTCCTGGTCGTCAGTCATGACAGGTCTCCCTCAGGTGAACGACGGGGCCCCCGACGTCGCAGGCGACGGGAGCCGACAAGGGTCCAGCCTGCCACAGTCCAACCCTCCACCGCAGGGTCAGGCTGCCCAGTTCCACCCGTGCGGCTGAAACGACAGCCGGCCGGTGGCTAGCCGAGCTGGGCGCGGTAGGCCTCGGCGTCCAGCAGGCCGTCGAGAGCGCCCGCGTCGGCGACCTCGAGCTCGAGCATCCAGCCCTCGCCGTACGGGTCGGAGTTCACCAGCTCGGGGGTCGCGTCAAGGGCCTCGTTGCGGGCGGTCACCGTGCCGGCCACCGGCGGGTAGATGTCACTGACGCTCTTCGTGGACTCGACCTCACCGCACGCCTCGCCCGCAGCAACCGCAGCGCCGATCTCGGGCAGCGTCACGAACACGACGTCACCCAGGGCCTCCTGGGCGAAGGAGGTGATCCCCACCCGGATGGTGCCGTCCTCGGACGTGCGCACCCACTCGTGCTCGGGGGTGTAGCGCAGGTCATCCGGGAAGTCGTTGCCGCTCATGGTTCCTCGCGTTCTGCCGGGCGGTGGTCGGGTGGTCGGGCCGGATCACTTGCTGGGGGTGGCCGGGTCCGCGGGCTGAGCGTATCGGCGCGTCGGAACGGCCAGCAACGCCGTGACGCGGACGTCCTCCTTCTCGGCGACCGTCCCGCGAGCGTCCTCGGGAAGGCTAGCGATGACCCCGCCCGGGATCTCCAGCGCGGTCGACATGGTCTGGCTGTCGCCGATCGCCAGCACGGTGTACGGCGGGCTCTGCCGGACGCCGGCGACAGCGATGCCACCGGGCACGTCGGTGAACGCCGTGGACGCCACGACGCGCGTGTCCCCGATCTGGATGGCCTCCGCGCCGGCGTCGCGCAGCTCCTCGACCAGGTCGAGCACCTGGGCCGCACGCACGGAGCCCTTGGGGTCGCTGATGAACACCTCGACTCCGGTGCCCTCGGCTCCCACGGTGCCGGCGAGGATGCCCAGGGTGTCCAGCCGCTCGCGGGCCGCCTCGATCGCGGCCTGGGCTCCGCTGGCACCCGACGAGAGCTGACGCTGCTCGGCCTCGAGGTCGGACTGCTCGTCCGCCAGCCGGTCTCGCCGGTCCCCGATGTTGTCGAGGATCTGCACGAGCTCGCTCTGCCGGAGCCCGGTCAGCCGCTGGTCGTCACGCTGGCTGATCTGGGCCACCAGGGCGAACCCGAGCGAGGCCACCAGCACGGCGGCCAGGACCTGAGCACGCGTGGTGCGCGGGTGCAGGGCCCGGGCCAGCCGGACCCAGCGGCTGGTCGGCTCGGACGTCGGCTCGGACGTCGGCTCGGACGTCGGCTCGTCGGTCATGCGCGGAACAGGTGCCGCCGGATCGCGGCGACGTTGGAGAAGATCCGGATCCCGAGGACGACGACCACGCCGGTGGACAGCTGCGACCCGACGCCCAGCTGGTCGCCCAGGTAGACGATGAACGCCGCCACGAACACGTTCGACAGGAACGAGACCACGAAGACCTTGTCGTCGAAGATCCCGTCCAGGAGTGCGCGCAGGCCGCCGAACACGGCGTCGAGCGCCGCGACGACCGCCAGCGGCAGGTAGGGCTGCATCCAGACCGGGACGGTCGGCTGCAGCAGGATGCCGAGGACGATGCCGACGACGAGTCCGAGGGCGGGGATCACGGGGTCTCCTGCGTTCGGTCGGGTGCGGACGAGCGGCTCTGGTCGGACGTCGTGCTCCTCGGCGAGCTGGAGCTCGCGCCCTTGGACCTGGCCGCGTCCAGTGCCTTGGCGCGCCGGGTGTCCAGGCCGGCGCTGGCGGGCAGAACCAGGTTCGACTGGCTGGTGATGGCCGCCCGTACCCCGAAGTTGTCCTTCAGGTACTGCACGTCGCGCCCCCCTGGCCCGTCGCTGAATCGGGTCTGCAGCGTATCGGGGCTGCCGATCGCCGAGATGAGGTACGGCGGTGACAGCGGGCGGTAGTCCACCAGGATCGCCTCACCGGCGGACCTGATCGCCGACAGCGCGGTCAGCCGCTGCCCGTTGATCGCGATGGCCTCGGCGCCGGCGTCCCACAGGCCGTTGACGACGAGCTGGAGGTCCTGGTCGAGGACGCGTCCGTCGTCCGACTGCTCCGTCGTCCTCGGGTCGCCGTCGGCGGACCCGCCCTTCGCGGCGTCCGCGTCGTCCAGCGTCACCGTGATGCCCGGTCCCTTGACCGCAGCGGCCCCGGTGACCAGCGCGAGGTTCGACACCTCGTCGGCCAGGCCGCTCTGGGCGTTGACCTGGAGCTGTCGGTTCCGCTCCGCCTGGATCTGCTGGAGCAGGGCGGCGTTGCTGCGCTGCAGCCGGCCCGCGGCCGCGTCCTGGCGCTCGATCTCGGCGGCGAGCTGCTCGCGGGCCGTCACACCGGCCGGCCGGGTGCCGCGCGTCTGCAACCAGGCGGTGGCCAGCAGCAGGCCGACCACGACGAGGGCCACCACGGCCAGCACGCTGCGACCACGAGCACCGGGCTCCTGCTGTCCGCCGCGCTCGGCGCGGCGGCGCGCGGCCTCCGCGTAGCCGGGGTCGACCGTACGGGTCATGACGTCGACCAGCAGGGACATCGAGGCGTCCTTGCGCTGGGGCGCGGGAGCGTCCGCGACCGTCTCGTACTCGCTCACCCGCGGACCTTCGACCCGGAGGCCGCGCTGGGGTCGCGACGCGGCAGGCGCGAGGCCTGCACGGCATAGAGCACCCCGGCGACCCAGTACAGCGCCGTGCCCCACCAGGCGAAGCCCCAGCCGATCGCCCGGGCCGCCTCGGCCCAGCCGGAGTCGCCGTCACCGAGCAGCAGCAGCGGGAACGCGTAGAGCAGGTTGAAGGTGGCGGCCTTGCCGACGAAGTGCACGGGGAGCGTGGCGTGCCCGCGGCTGCGCGACCACAGCAGGACCAGAGCCATGAACAGCTCGCGCCCGAGCAGCAGGGCGACCAGCCACCAGGGGATGATCTCGCGCCAGGCCAGCCCGAGGAGGGTGGTCAGGATGTACAGCCGGTCCGCGAGCGGGTCGAGCAGGGCACCGACCTTCGACACCAGCCCGAACCGGCGCGCGATCTTGCCGTCGAGGTAGTCCGTGACACCGGAGAGCATGAGCACCAGGAGGGCCCAGCCGTCCTGCTCGCTGAGGATCAGCCAGAGGAACACCGGGACGCCGACCAGCCGCAGCGCGGACAAGGCGTTGGGCACGGTCAGGACGCGGTCGCTCGCGCCGTCGTCCTGCCGCGCGTCACGCGCCTGGGTGCCCTCGGATGTCACCTCAGAAGGGTAGTTGGTCACGCGCGGCTTTCGTGCCAACCCGGGTGCCCGGGGGGAGGTGGCGGTCTCGACCCCGCAGCCGTTGCGATAACATGACCGGCGTCCGCCTGGCGGTGGATGTACCGGGACGTGGCGCAGCTTGGTAGCGCACTTGACTGGGGGTCAAGGGGTCGCAGGTTCAAATCCTGTCGTCCCGACGTTGTGCAGACGTCGACAACAGCCCGAACCTGAGACCAGGTTCGGGCTGTTGGTTTTGCGCTCCGTCAGCTGCGGTAGGCCGGCGCGGCGCCGTCCTCGGCGTCACCGATCCGGTGCACCCGCAGCGCGTTCGTGGACCCCGGGATCCCGGGCGGCGAGCCCGCCACGATCACCACCAGGTCGCCCTTCTGGGCGCGGCCGTTGGACAGCAGCAGCGTGTCGACCTGCTTGACCATGTCGTCGGTGTGCGTGACGAACGGCGTGAGGAACGTCTCGCACCCCCACGTCAGGGACAGCTGGGAGCGCACGATCGGCTCGGGGGTGAAGACCAGGTGCTTGATCTTCGAGCGCAGCCGGGCCATCCGGCGGGCCGAGTCGCCGCCCTGGGTGAAGGTCACGAGGTACTTGACGTCCAGCTGCTCGCCGACCGTCTTGGCGGCCAACGTGATGGCACCGCCCTTGGTCCGCGGCTTGGTACCCAGGGGGGCGATGCGCTCCAGCCCGTGGTCCTCGGTGTTCTCGATGATCCGGGCCATGGTCCGCACGGCCTCGATCGGGTGCTTGCCGACGCTGGTCTCCCCCGACAGCATCAGGGCGTCCGCGCCGTCCAGGACCGCGTTCGCGGCGTCCGAGGCCTCGGCGCGGGTCGGGCGGGAGTTCTCGATCATGGACTCGAGCACCTGGGTGGCCACGATCACCGGCTTGGCGTTGCGGCGAGCCAGCTCCACCGCGATCTTCTGCACCAGTGGCACCTGCTCGAGCGGGAGCTCCACGCCGAGGTCGCCCCGGGCCACCATGATCCCGTCGAAGACCCGGACGATCTCGGCCAGGTTGTCCACGGCCTGCGGCTTCTCGATCTTGGCGAGGACGGGCAGCGAGACGCCCTCCTCCTGCATGATCGCGCGGACGTCCTCGGCGTCGGCCGCGCTGCGCACGAAGGACAGGGCGATGAAGTCAGCGCGCAGCTTCAGGCCCCAGCGCAGGTCGGCGATGTCCTTCTCCGACATCGCGGGGACGCTGACGGCGACACCGGGCAGGTTCAGCCCCTTGTGGTTGGACACCGTGCCGCCCTCGATGACCGTGGTGGTCACCCGCGGGCCGTCGACCGCGGTCACCTCGACCGCGACCTTGCCGTCGTCGATGAGGATGCGGTCGCCCGGGTTCACGTCCCCGGGCAGACCCTGGTACGTCGTGGACACCAGGTCCTTGTCGCCCGGCACGTCCTCCGTGGTGATGGTGAACGTGTCACCGGGCTCCAGCACCTGCGGCCCGCTCGCGAAGTTGCCGAGCCGGATCTTCGGCCCCTGCAGGTCCACCAGGACGGCGACGCTGCGCCCGACGCTGTCGCTGGCCTCCCGCACCATCCGGTAGACCTTCTCGTGGTCGGCGTAGGAGCCGTGGCTCAGGTTGAGCCGGGCCACGTCCATCCCGGCCTCCACGAGGGCCCGGATCTGCTCCGGGGAGTCGACAGCGGGGCCCAAGGTGCAGACGATCTTCGCTCGGCGCATGGTTCGGAGCCTATTCCTCGTCGTGGTGGAAGCGCTTGCCCGGGGGCACCCCGGCGTGTCAGACGGTGAGCGGTCGGTCGGTGGGGCGGATCGGGCTGGGCAGGGACGTGTCACCAGTCAGGAAGCGGTCGACGGCGGCGGCGCAGGCGCGGCCCTCCGCGATGGCCCAGACGATCAGGGACTGGCCCCGACCGGCGTCCCCGGCCACGTACACGCCCGGCGTCGTCGACGCGTAGTCGAGGTCGCGCCGGATCGTGCCGCGCTCGTCGAGCTCGACGTCCAGCTGGGCCACGACCCCGTCCGGCTCGGGGCCGGTGAAGCCCATGGCCAGCAGCACCAGCTGGGCCGGGATCTCGCGCTGCGAGCCCTCGACCGGGGTGAACCGGCCCTCGACCATCTCGACCTCCTGGAGGCGCAGCCCGCTGACGTTGCCGTCCGCGTCCCCGACGAACTCGCTGGTGCTCACCGCGTACACCCGCTCACCGCCTTCCTCGTGGGCGCTGGCGACGCGGTAGATCATCGGGTACATCGGCCACGGGTGCGCGGACGCCCGCTCCTCCGGGGGCCGCGGCATGATCTCGAGCTGGGTCACGCTGCGCGGCTGCTGACGCAGGGCCGTCCCCAGGCAGTCCGCGCCGGTGTCGCCGCCACCGATGATGACGACGTCCAGGCCCTCGGCGCTGACCAGTCCCTCTGCCTCCTCGCCGAGCGCGGCCCGGTTGGCCGGCGGCAGGTAGTCCATGGCCTGCAGGATCCCGCCGAGCTCGCGGCCCGGCGCCGGCAGGTCGCGCGGCACCGTCGCGCCGGTCGCGATGACCACCGCGTCGTACCGGTCGCGCAGCTGCTTGCCGGTGATCTGCTGACCGACGGCGACGCCCGGGCGGAACCGGGTGCCCTCGGCCTCCATCTGGGCCAGCCGGCGGTCCAGCACCGACTTCTCCATCTTGAACTCGGGGATCCCGTAGCGCAGCAGGCCGCCGATCTTGTCGGCCCGCTCGTAGACCGCCACCGTGTGGCCCGCCCGGGTCAGCTGCTGGGCGGCCGCGAGCCCGGCCGGCCCGCTGCCGACCACGGCGACCGTCTTGCCGGTGAGCCGGTCCGGCGGCAGCGGCTGCACCCCGCCGGCCTCGAAGGCCCGCTCGACGATCGACACCTCGATCTGCTTGATGGTCACCGGCGGCTGGTTGATGCCGAGCACGCACGCGCTCTCGCAGGGAGCCGGGCACAGCCGCCCGGTGAACTCCGGGAAGTTGTTCGTCGCGTGCAGACGCTCGATCGCCTCGCGCCAGTCCTCGCGCCAGGTCAGGTCGTTCCACTCCGGGATCAGGTTCCCGAGCGGGCACCCCTGGTGGCAGAACGGGATCCCGCAGTCCATGCACCGTCCGGCCTGGCGCTTGAGCTGGCCGGCCGGCTGGTCCTCGTACACCTCGTGCCAGTCCAGCAGCCGGATCGGCACCGGACGTCGGGTGGGCAGCTCGCGCTCGCGTGCGCTCAGAAAGCCTCTCGGGTCAGCCACGGGAAGCCTCCGTGATCCTGGTCCAGACCTCGCTGCTGTCGGGGTCGAGTCCCTCGTCCTGGGCGTTGGCGCGGACCTCGACGACGATCCGGTAGTCGCGCGGCAGCACCTTGGTGAACCGCGGCAGCGCGGCGGGCCAGTCGGCGAGCAGCGCCTTGGCGACGGCGGAGCCCGTTTCCTCCCGGTGCCGCGCGACCAGGTCGTGCAGCAGCTCGCCGTCCGTCTCGGCGGAGACTGCGGTGAGCTCGACCTCGCCGGCGGCCAGCGCGCCCGGGTTCACGCGCTCTGGCAACAGGTCCAGCACGTAGGCCGTGCCCCCGGACATGCCGGCCGCCACGTTGCGCCCGGTGCCCCCGAGGATGACCACGGTGCCGCCGGTCATGTACTCCAGGGCGTGGTCGCCAACCCCCTCGACCACGGCGGTCGCGCCCGAGTTGCGGACGCAGAACCGCTCGCCGGCCAGCCCGCGCACGAAGATCTCGCCGGCGGTGGCGCCGTACGCGACGACGTTGCCGGCCACCACGTTGAGCTCGGCGGTGAGCACCGAGGCCCGGTCGGGCCGGACGACGAGCCGTCCGCCGGACAGTCCCTTGCCGAGGTAGTCGTTCGTGTCCCCGAAGAGCCGCAGGGTCACCCCGCGGGGCAGGAACGCGCCGAGCGACTGCCCGGCCGAGCCAGTCAGCGTGACGTCGATCGTGTCGTCGGCGAGGCCGGTCGGGTACCGCTTCGTGACCTCGTGGCCGAGCATGGTGCCGACGGTGCGGTTCACGTTGCGCACCGGCACCGTGATGCGCACCGGCTCCCGCCGCTCCAGGGCGTCCGAGCTCATCGAGATCAGGGTGTGGTCGAGTGCCTTCTCCAGCCCGTGGTCCTGGTTGGTGGTGTGCCGACGCGACGCGCCCTCCGGCAGGTCGATGGCCGCCAGCACGGGCGACAGGTCCAGCCCGGACGCCTTCCAGTGCTGGACGGCACGTCGGGAGTCCAGCAGGTCCACCCGGCCGATGGCCTCCTCGAGGCTGCGCAGCCCGAGCGACGCCAGGAGCTCGCGGACCTCCTCGGCGATGTACTCGAAGAAGGTCTCGACGAACTCCGGCTTGCCGCTGAACCGTTCGCGCAGCTCGGGGTTCTGGGTCGCGATGCCGACCGGGCAGGTGTCCAGGTGGCAGACCCGCATCATGATGCAGCCGCTCACCACCAGTGGCGCCGTGGCGAACCCGAACTCCTCGCCGCCGAGCAGCGCGGCGATGACGACGTCCCGCCCGGTCTTGAGCTGGCCGTCCACCTGCACGACGATCCGGTCGCGCAACCCGTTGAGCAGCAGCGTCTGCTGCGCCTCGGCGAGGCCGAGCTCCCAGGGGGCGCCGGCGTGCTTGAGGCTGGTCAGCGGGGACGCGCCGGTGCCGCCGTCGTGGCCGGAGATGAGCACCACGTCGGCGTGCGCCTTGCTGACCCCGGCGGCGACCGTCCCGACCCCGACCTCGGCGACGAGCTTGACGTGCACGCGGGCCGCCGGGTTCGCGTTCTTGAGGTCGTGGATGAGCTGGGCGAGGTCCTCGATCGAGTAGATGTCGTGGTGCGGCGGCGGCGAGATGAGGCCGACGCCGGGGGTGGAGTGCCGGGTGCGGGCGACCCACGGGTACACCTTGTGCGCCGGCAGCTGGCCGCCCTCGCCGGGCTTGGCCCCCTGCGCCATCTTGATCTGGATGTCGTCGGCGTGGGTCAGGTAGAGGCTGGTCACCCCGAAGCGACCCGAGGCGACCTGCTTGACGGCGCTGCGCCGCACCGGGTCCAGCAGCCGGTCGTCGTCCTCGCCACCCTCCCCGGTGTTGGACCGCGCGCCCAGCCGGTTCATGGCCACCGCCAGGGTCTCGTGCGCCTCCTGGCTGATCGAGCCGTAGCTCATCGCGCCGGTCGAGAACCGCTTGACGATCTCGCTGACCGGCTCGACCTCCTCCAGCGGGATGGCCGCGACCGGGTTGGCCTTGGCGGCGTCGCCGTCGGGGCGCAGCTCCAGCAGGCCGCGCAGCGTCATCAGCCGCTCGGACTGGTCGTTGACCCGCGCGGTGTACTGGCGGAAGACGTCGAACCGCCGCGCCCGGGTGGCGTGCTGCAGGCGGAACACGGTCTCCGGGTCGAACAGGTGTGGCTCGCCCTCGCGCCGCCACTGGTACTCCCCACCGACCTCGAGCCGGCGGTGCGCGGGCAGCACCCCGTCGGCCGGGTAGGCGCTGGTGTGCCGCTGCGCGGCCTCCTGGGCGATCACGTCGAGACCGATGCCGCCGAGCTGGCTCGTCGTCCCGGTGAAGAACTCCTCGACGACCTCGCCGGACAGGCCGATGGCCTCGAAGACCTGCGCGCCCCGGTAGGAGGCCACGGTGGAGATGCCCATCTTGCTCATCACCTTCAGGACGCCCTTGCCGAGCGCCTTGATGAGGTTGCGCACGGCCGCGTCCGCGGTGATGTCGCCGAGCATCCCGGTGCGGGCGAGGTTCTCCGCGGACTCCATGGCGAGGTACGGGTTGACCGCGGCCGCGCCGTAGCCGATCAGCAGGGCGACGTGGTGCACCTCGCGGACGTCGCCCGCCTCGACGAGCAGGCCCACCTGGGTGCGGGTCTTGGCCCGGATCAGGTGGTGGTGCACGGCCGAGGTGAGCAGCAGCGACGGGATCGGCGCGAGGTCGCGGCCGGAGTCGCGGTCGGACAGGACGACGAAGCGCGACCCCTCCTCGATGGCCTGCGAGACCTCCTCGAAGATCTCGTGCAGCCGCATCCGCAGCGCGGCACCGCCGCCACCCGCGTCGTACAGGCCCTTGATCACGGTCGTGGCGTAGCCGGGCAGGTCGCCGTCCGCGTTGATGTGCACGATCTTGGCCAGCTCGTCATTGTCGATCACCGGGAAGGGCAGCACGAGCTGGCGACAGTGCGCGGGGGTCGCGTCCAGCGCGTTGACCTCCGGCCCGATCACGGTGCCCAGCGAGGTGACGAGCTCCTCGCGGATCGCGTCCAGGGGCGGGTTGGTGACCTGCGCGAACAGCTGGGTGAAGTAGTCGAAGAGCAGACGAGGCCGCTGGGACAGCACCGCGACGGGCGAGTCGGTGCCCATCGAGCCGATCGGCTCGGCACCCGTGCGGGCCATCGGGGAGACGAGGACGCGCAGCTCCTCCTCCGTGTACCCGAAGGTGCGCTGGCGGCGGGCCACGGACGCCGGGGTGTGCACGACGTGCTCGCGCTCGGGCAGGTCGGCCAGGTGGATGAGCCCCGCGTGCAGCCACTCCTGGTAGGGGTTCTGCGCGGCCAGCTCGGCCTTGACCTCGTCGTCGCCGACCAGGCGGCCGCGCTCGGTGTCCACCAGGAACATGCGTCCCGGCTGCAGCCGCCCCTTGCGGACGACGGTGGCCGGGTCGAGGTCGAGCACCCCGACCTCGCTGGCCAGCACGACCAACCCGTCCTCGGTCACCCAGTAGCGCCCGGGACGCAGGCCGTTTCGGTCCAGCACCGCGCCGATCAACGTGCCGTCCGTGAAGGTGACGCACGCCGGGCCGTCCCAGGGCTCCATGAACGCCGAGTGGAACTCGTAGAAGGCCCGCCGGTCGGCGTCCATCTCGGTGTGGTTCTCCCACGCCTCGGGGATCATCATCAGCACTGCGTGCGGCAGCGACCGGCCGGCCAGGTGCAGCAGCTCGAGCACCTCGTCGAAGGACGCCGAGTCGCTGGCCTGCGGGCTGCAGATGGGGAACAGCCGAGAGATGTCACCGGGGATGACGTCGCTGTGGATCTGGCTCTCGCGCGCGGCCATCCAGTTCCGGTTGCCCTGCACCGTGTTGATCTCGCCGTTGTGCGCGATGACCCGGAACGGGTGCGCGAGCGGCCAGGACGGGAAGGTGTTGGTGGAGAAGCGCGAGTGGACCAGGGCCAGCTCGGTGGCGAAGCGCCGGTCGGACAGATCAGGGAAGAACGGCTCGAGCTGGCCCGTGGTGAGCATGCCCTTGTAGACCAGGGTGCGCGAGGACAGCGACGGGAAGTACACCTCGAGCTCGCGCTCGGAGCGCTTGCGCAGCGCGTAGGCGAGCCGCTCCAGGCCCAGGCCGACGAGCCGGCTGCCGGTGGCCGTGACGAAGAGCTGCCGGAAGGCGGGCATGCAGTCGCGGGCGACCTCGCCGACCAGGTCGGGCACGACCGGCACGTCGCGCCAACCCAGGACCGTGAGGCCCTCGTCCACGGCGATCTGCTCGACCGCGGCCACGACCGCCGCGCACTCACCGTCGTCCTGCGGGAGGAAGGCGAGGCCGACCGCGTACGCGCCGGCCGTGGGCAGCTCGAAGTCCACGCTCGCACGCAGGAACTCGTCCGGCACCTGGGTGAGGATCCCGGCACCGTCGCCGACGGTGGGGTCGGCGCCGGTGGCCCCGCGGTGGTCGAGGTTCCGCAGTGCCGTCAGCGCGTGCTCGACGATGTCGTGCCCGGCGTGCCCACGCATGGTCGCCACGAAGGCGACGCCGCAGGCGTCGTGCTCACGCCGGCCGTCGTACAGCCCTGTGGCTGCGGGGCGCGCGGAGAAACTGCTCAAGCCCATGTTCACCGTCCCGATCGCGTTCCGAGCCCCGGACCGGCGGCTCGTTTCGTGTGCGCAACTGACCGCCGGGATCACCGGCGGCTCCCCGCGAGGACGGCGTTGGCCCGCGGCTCGTTCGAACTCTAGCGGACGTTTCCGCCGCGTTACACGTCTTGCGCCTCGGGAATCTCGTCCGCATCGTGAGACGCCTTGCGGACCTTCCGGGTCTGCACCACGAACAGCACCAGGCCACCGAGGAAGACGATCACCGAGGTCCACTCGTTCAGCCGGTGCCCCAGGATGAGGTTCGCGGTGTCCGAGCGCAGCGTCTCGATGGCGAACCGGCCCACCGTGTAGAGCATCACGTACAGGGCCAGCGTGCGCCCGCGGTCGAGGTGGTAGCGGCGGTCCAGGAGGACGAGCGCGCCCGCCACCAGCAGGCACCAGATCGCCTCGTACAGGAACGTGGGGTGGTAGGCGCCCGGGAGCAGGACGGCGTGGCCGTTGGCGTCGCGCACCGCCTCGCCGGTGGCGGCGTTCCACTCGTGCACCCGAAGTCCCCAGGGCAGGTCGGTCTGGCGGCCGTAGATCTCGTTGTTGAAGTAGTTGCCGAGCCGGCCTGCCGCCTGGGCGACGGCGACACCGGGCGCCGCCGCGTCCGCGAACATGAGGAACGAGACGCCCTTGCGGCGGCAGGCGATCCACGCGCCGAGCGCGCCACCGGCGACGGCGCCCCAGATCCCCAGGCCACCGTTCCAGATCTTCAGTGCGTCCAGTGGATGGCCACCGGAGGCGAAGTACGGCTGCCAGGTGGTGGCCACGTGGTAGACCCGGGCGCCGATGATGCCGAAGGGCACCGCCCAGGCGGAGATGTCCATGACCGCGCCCTCGGGGCCGCCCCGGTCCCGCCACCGCTTGGTGGCGATCCAGACGGCCAACGCGATGCCGATCAGGATGCACAGGGCGTAGGCGCGGACCGGCAGCGGGCCCAGGTGCCAGACGCCCTGGGCCGGACTGGGGATGGTCGCGGGCAGCGCCGCGTTCACCGGGTCGCTCCCTGGTGGGACCCGGCCCGCACGCCCTCGGCCAGCTCGGCGGTCAGCCGCTCCAGCTCGGCCAGCCCGGTGGCGACGTCCGGCGCCTCGGTGAGGCAACGCACGAGCGCGGACCCGACGATCACGCCGTCCGCGAACGACGCGACCTGGGCGGCCTGCGCCCCGGTCGAGACGCCCAGGCCCACGCACACGGGCACGTCGCTCACCGCGCGCACGCGGTCGACGAGCTCACGGGCGCCGCTGCCCACGGCGTCCCGCGCTCCGGTCACCCCCATGGTGCTGGCGGCGTAGACGAACCCCCGGCAGGCAGCAGTCGTCGAGCGCAGCCGCGCCTGCGTGGAGCTCGGCGCGACGAGGAACACCCGGTCGAGGTGGTGCCGCTCGGAGGCGGCGAACCACTCGTGCGCCTCGTCCGGGATGAGGTCTGGCGTGATCAGGCCCGATCCCCCGGCCTGCGCCAGCTCGGCGGCGAACGTCTCGACCCCGTAGTGGTCCACCAGGTTCCAGTACGTCATGACCAGCGCGGCCGCACCCTCGTCGGCCACCGCCCGGACGGCGCTGAACACGTCCCGGGTGCGGCTGCCGCCGCGCAGCGCGACGTCGACCGCGTACTGGATGACCGGGCCGTCCATCAGCGGGTCCGAGTAGGGCACGCCGACCTCGACGACGTCCGCGCCCGCCCGCACCATGGTGCGGATGGCCTCGATGGACGTCTCGACGTCGGGGTAACCCACCGGCAGGTAGGTCACGAGCGCGGCCCGCCCCTCCGCCCGGGTCCGGGCCAGCACGTCGGCGACGCCGGTCACCAGCCGCTCCCCTCGGCCTCGGTCACCGGCTCGGAGGCCTTCAGGGCCTCGGCCGCGACCAGGTCCGCCGGTTCGACGAGCCCGAACCAGCGAGCGGCCGTGTCGACGTCCTTGTCGCCGCGCCCGGACAGGTTGACCAGCAGCACGGCGGTCGGGCCGAGCTCGCGGCCCAGCCGCAGCGCCCCTGCCAGTGCGTGCGCGCTCTCGATCGCCGGGATGATCCCCTCCGTCCGGCAGAGCAGGCGGAAGGCTTCCATGGCATCGGCGTCGTCGACCGGCTCGTACGTGGCCCGTCCCGTGTCGTGCAGCCAGGCGTGCTCGGGCCCGACCCCGGGGTAGTCCAGACCCGCCGAGATGCTGTGACTCTCGACCGTCTGACCGTCCTCGTCCTGCAGCACGTACGACCGCGCACCGTGCAGCACGCCCGGGGTTCCGCCGGTGATGCTCGCCGCATGGCGCCCGGTGGCGACCCCGTCCCCACCGGCCTCGAGCCCGACCAGGCGGACGCCGACGTCGTCGATGAAGGACTGGAAGATGCCGATGGCGTTCGACCCCCCGCCGACGCACGCCAGCACCGCATCCGGGAGCCGCCCGACCAGGTCGAGCGTCTGGGCGCGCGCCTCGTCACCGATCACCCGGTGGAACTCGCGGACCATGCGCGGGAAGGGGGCCGGGCCGGCGACCGTGCCGATCAGGTAGTGCGTGCGCTCGACGTTGGTCACCCAGTCGCGCATCGCCTCGTTCATGGCGTCCTTGAGCGTGCGTGACCCCGTGGTGACCGGCACCACCTCGGCCCCGAGCAGCTTCATCCGGGCCACGTTGAGCGCCTGGCGACGGGTGTCCTCCTCGCCCATGTAGACCCGGCACTCCAGGCCCATCAGGGCGGCTGCGGTGGCGCTGGCCACCCCGTGCTGACCGGCGCCGGTCTCGGCGATGATGCGCGTCTTGCCCATCCGCTTGGTCAGCAGCGCCTGGCCGAGCACGTTGTTGATCTTGTGCGAGCCGGTGTGGTTGAGGTCCTCGCGCTTGAGCAGGATCCGAGCCCCGCCGGCGTGTGCGGCGAACCGGGGCGCCTCGGTCAGCAGGCTGGGTCGCCCGGAGTAGCTGCGGTGCAGCGTGTCCAGCTCGCGCCGGAACTCGGGGTCGACCATCGCGGAGGCGAACGCCTCGGCCAGCTCGTCCAGCGCTGCCACCAGGGCCTCGGGAACGAACCGGCCGCCGTACGGCCCGAACTTGCCGTCGCCGAGCAGGTCGACGCTGGGAGCGGTCATGGGCGCCAGTCTGTCAGGTCGAAGCAGCGGCTCAGCGGCTGGGACGCAGCGCCGGGTGGGCACCCGCCGCGACCAGGTCGGCCACCGCGGAACGGGGGGTGCCACCGGTGACCAGGCTCTCGCCGACCAGGACCGCGTCCGCGCCGTGCCGGGCGTACTCGAGGACGTCGTGCGGCCCCCGGACACCGGACTCGGCCACCCGCACCACGGAGTCCGGCAGGGACGGCGCGAGGCGGGCGAAGGTCCCACGGTCGACCTCGAGGGTGCGCAGGTTGCGCGCGTTCACCCCGATGATCCGGGCGCCGGCCGCCCGCGCCCGGACCAGCTCGTCCTCGTCGTGCACCTCGACCAGGACGGCCATGCCGAGCGACCAGGCGCGCTCCTGCAACGAGACCAGGGCCTCCTGCTCGAGCGCCGCGACGATCAACAGGATCGCGTCGGCGCCGTGGGCCCGGGCCTCCCAGACCTGGTAGCTGGTCACCACGAAGTCCTTGCGCAGCAACGGGGTCTCCACCGCCAGCCGGACGGCGTCCAGGTCCTCGAGGCTGCCGCCGAAGCGACGCTGCTCGGTGAGCACGCTGATCCACGAGGCTCCGCCGGAGGCGTAGTCGCTCGCCAACCCGGCCGGGTCGCCGATCGCCGCCAGTGCGCCCTTGCTGGGGCTGGACCGCTTGACCTCGGCGATGACCTTGACCCCGCCGCCCGTGGCCAGCGCGCTGTAGGCGTCCTTGGCCGGGGTGGCCCGCGCGACCTTCTCGCGCAACGCCTCCAACGGGATGGTCTGCTCGCGGACCGCCAGGTCCTCGCGCACGCCGACGATGATGTCGTCCAGGACGCTCAGCCGTCTCACCCCAGCTCGTTCGTCAGTACCCCGCGCCCTCGATGGTAGAGCGGTGCGGCGGGGGCCTCGCCACCGGCCTGTCGCCGGCCCGTGGCGAGCCCCGTCAGGAGGGTCCGTCAGGAAGGTCCGCCAGGAAGGTCCGCCAGGACCCTGACCACCTGGGTGCGCGAGGCCTGGTCGTGCCAACCCCGTTCGCGGCCGCTGCCGTCGAAGAACGGCGACAGGTACACGACGTACTGGCCGATGCCGCAGACCAGGAACCCCAGCACCGGGACCAGCCACCGCACGAGCGACGGGACCCAGCCCGGATGCTGGTCCGTGCCCTCGAGGACCACCTCGACGCGCACCATCCGCTTGCCGAGGGTCGCGCCCCAACAGGCGATCAGAACGACCTCGTACGCGGCCGCCGCCGCGACCAACCCGAGCAGGACGACGGCCAGCACGATCCGGCCGGCGGTGCCGGCGTTCCCGTCGCTGACCACCGATGCCACCCCGAGCAGCACCGCGACGAAGACCACGCCCACCACCAGCAGGTCGACCACACGCGCCACCAGCCGCAGGCCCATCAGCGAGCCCGCCTCCGGAGGCGGCGGAGTCATCGGGGTCATCGGGGTCATCGGCGTCATCGGGGTCATCGAGGTCATCGAGGTCAGGGAGCCAGCCAGCCCAGGGCGGGCAGCCAGCGCAGGACGCCGAAGCCGAGGACGACGAGCAGCCCCGCCACGGCTGCTGGCCCCACGAGCCGGTCCGAGCGGCGCGAGCCGGTGCCGCCCCGACCACGGAGGCAACGCCGCCACCAGGCGAGGAGGCTGACGAGAGCCAGGGGCAGGACCAGCACGACCAGCAGGTTCGAGCTCGCGGCGGCCGAGAGGCTGCCGTGCTCCAGCTCCCAGACGGCGCGGAGCCCACCGCAGAACGGGCACGGCAGTCCGGTCAGGGCCAGGAAGGGGCAGTGACCCCAGGAGCCCGCGACGTGCGGGTCGCGCAGCGCCAGGGCCAGCGCGAGAGCGGCCACACCGCCCGCAACGGCTGCGGGAGCGGCGGTCCGGCGGGGCAGCCCGGCCGCGGTCATCGGCTCAGCAGGCTCTGGGCTTCAGCGGGGCTCTGGGCATTCGGCTGCGTCAGCGGACGCCGCTGGTGACCCGGGGGTCACTGGGCCGGGACGCCCCATAGCCCGCGAGGGAGAGCAGCTTGCCGACGATGAGACCGATCACGGCCACGACCGCACCGATGACGAACACGACGACCGAGGCCAGGACGACGGCCAGGCACATGACGAACGCGGCGACCATGAGCAGGCCGACGCAGGCCCAGGCGGCGACGGTGTTGCCGTGACTGTCGTGCTGGTGCGCGTGCTCGGCCATCTGCCGGCCCTCCTGTGCGGTGCGTGCGATGAGCTGACGTTCCGGGACGAGGTTAGCGGGTGGGGTCCTCGCCCCGGCTCAGCGCGTCCCAGGTGTCCGGCGGATCCTCGGTACCGGCCTGCTCCGTCCGGGCGGACGGGGCGTCGTACCGGCTGGTCGGCTCGCTCCAGGATCGCGCGCGCAGCACCGTCCAGACGCCGGCGACGGCGACGAGGGCCCCGCTGGCGACGGACAGCCAGGGCCAGGCGGTGAGGGTCACCCGGACGTCCGAGGAGCCCACCGCGCCCACGGCCCGCCCGACGATCTCTTCGACCGACGGCCGCGGGGACCGCAGGATCCCCACGGCGGCCGCGACCTGCGCCGCGCCGGCGACCACCAGGAGCAGCCCGGCCACCAGCCGCCCGATCGTGCGAGCCAGCAGCAGGGCGATCCCGCCGGCCAACGCCACCAGCGCGACGGCCGGGACCACTGCCGCGGCCTGCCGACCGGACGCGCTGACGGCGGTGCGCCCCAGGACGGGGTCGATGACGACGGCATGCACCCAGGGACGGGAGGCCGCCAGCAGTCCCAGGGCACCGCCCACCAGCGCCAGGACGGCGGCCGAGGCGGGCCGGTCGATGCGTCGGCGGGTCACGAGACCGTGCGCAGGTCGGCGGCGGCCGCGATGGCGCGCAGCACCGCCATCGACTTGTTGACGGACTCCTCGTACTCGGCCATCGGGTCGGAGTCGGCGACGACGCCCCCGCCGGCCTGCACGTAGGCGACGTGGTCGCGGATCACCGCGGTACGGATGGCGATCGCCATGTCCAGGTCACCGGCGAAGTCCAGGTAGCCGACCGTCCCGCCGTACAGCCCGCGGCGGGTCGTCTCCATCTCGTCGATGAGCTCCATGGCACGCACCTTGGGCGCCCCGCTGAGGGTGCCGGCCGGGAAGGTGGCGACGAGCGCGTCGAACGCGGTGCGGTCCTCGCGGAGCCGGCCCACCACGGTGGACACCAGGTGCATCACGTGGCTGTACCGCTCGACCTGCATGAAGTCGAGGACATCCACGCTGCCGGCATCACACACCCGGGCCAGGTCGTTGCGGGCCAGGTCCACGAGCATGAGGTGCTCGGCCCGCTCCTTGGCGTCCGCGAGGAGCGACTCGGCGTGCGCGACGTCCTGCTGGGGGGTCAGGCCGCGGGGTCGGGTCCCGGCGATCGGGTGCGTCATCACCCGCCGTCCGTCGACCTTGACCAACGCCTCTGGACTGGACCCGACGACGTCGTAGGTGCCACCGTCCGGCGTCGGCAGCCGCAACAGGTACATGTACGGGCTCGGGTTGGACGCCCGCAGGACGCGGTAGACCTCCAGGGCGTCGGCGGGGCAGTCGATCTCGTAGCGCTGCGAGGGGACGACCTGGAACACGTCCCCGGCGCGGACGGCCTCCTTGGCCCGCTCGACCATCTGCGCGTACTCGGCATCGAAGAGCTGCGCGCGCACCTTCGGCTCCTCGTCGCCCGGTACGCCGACGGTGCTGGGCGCGGGACGCGCGAGCAGCTCGACCATGCGGTCCAACCGGGTCACCGCGTCGGACCAGGCCTCGTCCACCCGGGCGTCGGTGTCGTCCCGGTTCACCGCGTTGGCGACCAGCAGCAGCGACCCGTCGGAGTGGTCCAGGACCGCCAGGTCCGTGGCCAGCATCATCGTGAGCTCGGGCAGGTCAAGGTCGTCCCGGTTGTCGTCGGGCAGCCGCTCCCAGCGTCGCACCACGTCGTAGGTGAGCGCACCGACGAGGCCACCGGTCAACGGCGGCAACCCCTCCAGCGCGGGGGTGCGCAGGGCCGCCACGGTCTGGGCCAGCGCGACCGTCGGGTCGCCGGAGGTCGGGACACCGACCGGTGGCTCGCCGATCCAGTACGCCTCGCCGTCCACCTCGGTCAGGGTCGCGGAGCACCGGGCTCCGACGATCGAGTAGCGCGACCACACCCCGCCGTGCTCGGCGGACTCCAGCAGGAAGGTGGCCGGCTCGTCCTGCGCAAGCTTGCGGTACACCCCGAGCGGGGTCTCCGCGTCGGCGAGCAGCCGGCGGACCACCGGGATGACGCGGCGATCCCTGGCCAGCCGCCGGAACGTGTCGCGGTCGGGCCAGGTGGTCCCGAACGTCAGGTCCGGACTGGGGTCCGTGCTGGGCTCCGTCACTGGGCCGGCCCAGCCACGACGGCCGCCAGGTCGCGCCCGTCGAAGCAGCTCCGGGTTCCGGTGTGGCACGCCGCTCCGACCTGGTCGACCCGGACGAGCAGCGCGTCACCGTCGCAGTCCAGCGCTACGCCCCGGACGTACTGGGCGTGGCCGCTGGTGTCGCCCTTGCGCCAGTACTCCTGGCGGCTGCGGCTCCAGAACGTGACTCGACCCGTGGTCAACGTGCGGTGCAGAGCCTCGTCGTCCATCCAGCCGACCATCAGCACCTGACCGGTGTCGTGCTGCTGGACGACGGCGCAGACCAGGCCGTCCTGGTCGCGCTTCAGCGCGGCTGACACGACAGGGGTCAGGGGCGACTGCGGTGGCACGGGGGTGGGCACGGCACCATTGTGCCCATGCCGATCACGCCGGACACCAAGGACTGGACCTGGGTCGTCGACCGCCGTTGCCCCGAGTGCGGGTTCGACGCGGCGGAGCTGGACGCCGAGGACGCCCCGGACCTGGTGCGCGCCAACGCCGCGACCTGGCTCCGGGTGCTGCAGCGCCCGGACGTCCGGCAGCGTCCGGACGAGGCCACCTGGTCGCCGCTGGAGTACGCCGCTCACGTCCTCGACGTGCACCAGGTGTTCGGTCGCCGCTTCGACCTGATGCTGGCCGAGGACGATCCCGAGTTCGAGAACTGGGACCAGGACCGGGCGGCCGCGCTGGGCCGGTACGGCGAACGCGACCCGGAACAGGTCGGCGTCGACCTGGCCACCGGCGCGGAGGCCGTGGCCAGCACGCTGGGCGCTGTGGCCGGTGCCCAGTGGAAACGTCAGGGACGCCGGTCCAACGGCTCGGTCTTCACCGTGGCGTCGTTGACGCGCTACTACGTGCACGACCTCCAGCACCATCTGTGGGACGTCGACGCCTAGCCCGTTCAGGTCGGCGGCGTCAGTGCAGCCGTTGCTGGGACACCCAGCTCTCGTGCAGCGCCGCGTAGACACCGCCCTGCTGGACCAGCTCGGCGGCCGGCCCGCGCTCGACCACCACGCCGGCGTCGACCACGATCACCTCGTCCGCGGCCTCCGCGGTGGACAACCGGTGCGCGATGGCGATCGAGGTCCGGCCTCGGGTCAGACCGTCCAGGGCCCGCTGGATCCGCACCTCCGTAGCCGGGTCGACGGCGGACGTCGCCTCGTCCAGCACGAGGAGGTCGGGGTCGGCCAGGTAGGCCCGGGCCAGGGCGACCAGCTGCCGCTCCCCGGCGGACAACGACTCGCCGCGCTGCCCGACCTTGGTGTCCAGACCGTGCGCCATCCCCTCGAGCCACTCCGCCAAGCCGAGCTCGGTGAACGCCAGCAGGACGTCCTCGCGGGTCGCCTGCGGCATGGCGAACCTGGCGTTCGCCAGCAGGGTGTCGTCGAACAAGAAGCCGTCCTGCGGCACGAGCACGATGCGATCGCGCAGCGACGAGAAGCGGACCTGCCGCAGGTCCACCCCGTCCACCTGGACGCAGCCGGTGGAGGGGTCCATCAGCCGGGTCAGCAGCTTGGCGAAGGTGGTCTTGCCGGAGCCCGTCTCCCCCACCACCGCGATCCGGCTCTGCGGCGCGATCTCGAGGTCGACGTCGTGCAGCACCGTGGGCCCGCCGGGGTAGGCGTAGGAGACGTGGTCGAACCGGACGGTGATCGGCCCCCGGGGCAGCACGGCGCCGTCCTCGCCCGGATCCGCGACGTCCGCCGGGGTGTCCACGACGGCCAGCACCCGGCGCCAGCCGGCGATGGCGTTCTGCATCTCGTTGAGCACCTCGGTGCCGATCTGCACCGGGCCGGTGAACAGCTGCACGAGGAACAGGAACGCCAGCAGCTCACCCAGCGTCAGGTGCCCGTGCACGCCACTCCAGGTGCCGACGACGACCACCACGACGCTCACCAGGCCGCTGACCAGGACGCCGAGCGAGAAGCTGGCGGCGACCCGGACCTGCGCACCGACAGCAGCGTCCCGGTGCGCCTGCACCGCGGCGTCCACCCGCTCGGCCGTCCGCCGCTCCACCGAGTACGCCCGGATGGTGGCGGCGCCGACGACCGACTCCGACACCGCCGACAGCACCCCGCCGACCCGCTCCCGCACCTGGGCGTAGGCCTGCGAGACCCGGCGCTGCATCGGCTTGGCCAGGAAGAACACCGGCAGGAAGCAGCCCCAGACGACCGCGGTCAGCAAGGGCGAGTACGCGAGCATCAGCCCGGTCGCCACGGCCAGCTGCAGCGTGGACAGGATCAGCATCAGGCCGCCGAACTGCACGAAGTTGCTGATCGTGTCGACGTCGCTGGTGACCCGGGAGACGAGCGAGCCCCGGCGTTCGCTGGACTGGGTGAGCACGGACAGGTCGTGGACGTGGCGGAAGGCGCCGACGCGCAGCGTGGCCAGGCCACCCTCGGCGGCCCGGAAGAGACGCACGTTCACGGCGTAGGCGGCGATCGCGGTGAGAACCACCACGCAGGCGGCCAGGGCCAGCAGCCGGCTGACGTTGGCGACGTCCGGGCCCGCGGGCGCCAGGATGCCGCGGTCGATGGTCTGCTGGACCGCGAACGGCACCACGACCCGACCCACGGTGGCGACCGCGGCGAGCAGCAGCGTCACCACCAGCCCCTGGCGGAGCTCCGGGGACAGCTGCACGCCGCGACGCAGCGTGTGCAGCGCCGTGGGCTGCTCGGTGCCGTCGGCACGGCCCGCGATGGTCGAGCTGCTCATGCCGTGACCTCCTCGTCCTCGGCCTCGAGCAGCTCACGCTCGGCCGCCTCGCGCTCGTAGGCGTCGACCAGGTTGCGGTACGCCTCGTTGCGGGCGGTCAGCCCGGTGTGGGTGCCCCGGTCGACGACCCGCCCGTCCACCAGGAAGACCACCTCGTCGGCCAACGAGATCGTGGCCTTGCGGTAGGCCACCACCAGCACGGTGGTGCCCTCGGACGCGTGACGCAGGCCCGCCAGGATCGCGGACTCGACCCGTGGGTCCACTGCGCTCGTCGCGTCGTCGAGCACGAGGAGCCGGGGCTGCCGGACCAGTGCGCGAGCCAGGGCGATGCGCTGCCGCTGGCCGCCCGACAGCGTGGTGCCGCGCTCGCCGACGTGGGTGTCCAGGCCGTGCCCGAGCGCGGCGACGAAGCCGTCGCCCTGCGCGAGCCGCAGCGCGGCCCAGACCCGCCGGTCGTCGGGGTCCTCCAGGGCCGGGTCGCCCAACGTGATGTTGCCCCGCACGGTGTCGTCGAACAGGAACGTCTGCTGCGGGACGAGCGAGACGTTGGCCGCGACCTGACCCTCAGCGGCCTGGCGCACGTCCACCCCGTCCAGCCGCACCTCGCCCGAGTCAGGGTCGGCGAGCCGCGTCACGAGGGCCGTCAACGTGGACTTGCCAGAGCCCGTCGCCCCGACCAACGCCACAGTGCGACCCGGCTCGGCCGACAGGTCCACGTCGTGCAGCACCGGCACCCGCTCGCCCGCGGCGTCCTGGTGCGCGAACGAGACCCCGTGCAGCTCCAGCTCGGCCGCGCCGTCCCTGGGCAGGGTGCGGTCGCCGTAGGTCAGGCCGCCCTCGGCGTCCAGCACCGACTGCACGCGGTCCCAGCCGACGACGCTGCGCGGCAGCTCGCCGAGAACCCAGCCGAGTGCGCGCACCGGGAAACCCAGCAAGGAGAACAGGTAGGCGACCTGGACGACAGTGGCCGCCGTCGTCGCCCCGGAGGCGACCTGGGCGGTGCCGACGGCTAGCACCGCGAGCGTCCCGAGGTTCGGGATGGCCTCGATGATCGGGTCGAAGACGCCGCGGGTGCGGCCCACCGAGACGTTCGCGTTCCGCAGCTGCTGCGACACGACGGTGAAGCGCTCGGTCTCGGCCAGCTCGCGGCCCATGGCCTTGACGACCATCGCGCCGTCGAAGCTCTCGTGCGCCACGTCGGACACGTCGGCCCGCAGCTGCTGCGCCCGGGTCACCCGCGGGGACATCCAGCGCTGGAACACGACGTTGACCAGGAAGACCAGCGGGAAGACGCAGAAGCCGATCAGGGCGAGCACCGGGTCGGCCAGGACCATCGACACCGCCGCGACCGCCAGCATCACGACCACGCCGATCGCCATGGGCAAGGGCGCGAACACCTGCCAGGTCGCCTCGACGTCCGCGTTGGCGTTGGACAGCAGCTGCCCGGTCGGGTGCCGGCCGTGCCAGGACAGCGGCAGTCGCAGGTACTGCGCGGTAACCCGGCGGCGGTAGATCGCCCCCAGGTCGTAGACGGCGAACCCGGCGGCGATCCGCCGCATGATCACGCCCGTGGTCAGCAGCAGCGCCACGGCGGCCATCAGGCCGGCACCCGCCGCGAGCTCGCTGACGTCGATCTGCCCCGAGCTGAACGCCGGCGTGATCACCTCGCTCGTCACGCGGCCGAGAGCCCACGCCGTCCCAGCGGTCATGACGCCGTAGAGCGCGCTGCCGACCACCGCCAGGGCGAAGATCCCCGGGACGCGACGGATGCCCTGGCCGAGCACGTGCAGACCGCGACGCAAGGTGTAGGGGCGGGTCTCCACGGGCTCACTTCCGGTAGGCGATCGGACGGCCACCAGCCTCTCACGAGCGACCGACAGGTCCGGATGCGAGGATCGGGGCATGAGCACCCACGCCCGCACGGAGCGCCTGGCCCTGTGCGAGACGTTCCTGCAGACCGGCCCGGACGCACCGACCCTGTGCGAGGGCTGGAACTCCAGCGACCTGGCCGCCCACCTGGTCCTGCGCGAGCGGCGCCCGGACGCCCAGGCCGGTCTCTACATCCCCGGCCTGTCCGCGCACACCACGGCCGTCCAGGGCGAGCTGGCCGCGCAGCCCTGGGACGAGCTCGTCGAGCAGGTCCGCAGCGGTCCCCCCGCGTGGAACCCGGCGCGGTGGAGGGTCCTGGACGAGGCCACCAACACCGCCGAGTTCTTCGTGCACCACGAGGACGTGCGCCGGGCCCAGCCCGACTGGAAGCCCCGAGTGCTGCACCCTGACTTCGAGCAGGCGCTGTGGAAGGCCTGCGGCCTGGCCGGCAAGCTCGCGCTGCGCAGTTGCGACGTCGGCGTCGAGCTGGTCGCGCCGGCCCACGGCCGGGCGACGGGCAAGCGCGGGCACCCGAGCGTGCGGGTCGAGGGCCCGCCCGCCGAGCTCCTGCTCTTCGTCTTCGGGAGGCGGGACGTCGCGCAGGTGGACCTGGACGGGCCGAACGACGCGATCGAGCGGCTCCGCGCGTCGTCGTCCGGGTTCTGAGGCCCCGGCTCGGCCGATCGGCGCTCGTACCCCGCAGGGTGGGTCAGCGGACCGGGTAGCCCGCGTCGCTGATGGCGGCCTTCACCTCGCGCACGCGCAGCCGCTCGAAGTGGAAGACGCTGGCCGCGAGCACGGCGTCCGCGCCGGACGCCACCGCCTCGACGAAGTGCCGCGCCGTGCCCGCACCGCCGCTCGCGACCAGTGGCACCGTCACCTCCCGGCGCACCAGCTCGATCAGCTCGAGGTCGAAGCCCTGCGTGGTGCCGTCCGCGTCCATCGCGTTGAGCAGGATCTCCCCCGCGCCCAGCTCAGCGGCGCGGGCCGCCCAGTGCACCGCGTCGATCCCTGTGCCCTGACGGCCGCCCCGGGTGGTGACCTCGAAACCGGAGTCCGTCGTGGTCCCCGGACGGGTACGACGCGCATCGACGCTGAGCACCAGCACCTGGGCGCCGAACCGGTCCGCCACCTCGGCGATCAGGGTCGGCCGCTCGATGGCCGCGGTGTTGATGCCCACCTTGTCGGCACCGGCTCGCAGCAGGCGGTCGACGTCGGCGACCGAGCGCACCCCGCCGCCGACGGTCAGTGGGATGAAGACCTCCTCGGCGGTGCGCGACACGACGTCGTAGGTCGTGCTGCGGTCATCGCTGGAGGCGGTCACGTCCAGGAAGGTCAGCTCGTCGGCACCCTCGGCGTCGTAGCGCCGAGCGAGCTCGACCGGATCCCCGGCATCGCGCAGCTGCTCGAAGTTCACGCCCTTGACGACGCGACCCGCGTCGACGTCCAGGCAGGGGATCACGCGGACGGCCAGGCTCACGTCCGCCAGCCTAGTGGGTGCTCCTGCACCGGCTGGTGGCTCTTCCCGCGGCCGCCGACCAGACCGAGATCTGTCCGACGCCTCGTGATGGCGGACCCTGCGGCTACAGGGTCGGTGGCCGGTAGCCGGTGGGCTCGTCTCCCAGGTCGACGATGGCCGCGACGGGGCCGCCACCGTCCGGGCCCTGGTGCGCCGCCGAGACCGACACGAAGACAGCCGGGTCACCGGTCACCGCGGCCGTGACCCCGCCGACGCACGACTTGATCTGGCGGTGCCAGTGCACGTCCGAGTCGTCCAGCATGGCGTTGCGGCGCCCGCGCACCACGCCGTCCTGGGAGACCTCGCACTTGAGGAACACGTTGACCAGCCGGCCGTCCAGGTCGCTGTGGTGCGCCCGCTCGGGGAGCTCGAGCCCGGCGTCCTTGATGGCCGACCAGATGCCGTCGGCGTCCAGCGCGTCCCGCATGACCGAGTGGCCGATGCGGTAGCGCCCACCCACTCCGCGGGCATTGCCCACGACGACGACCTGGGCCTGGTCCAGCTCGACGCCCGAGGAGCACGAGGCCACGGACGAGTACAGCGACCGGTCGTGCATGACGTCGGCGTCGGTGGGCATCTCGATCTCCCCCAGGGCCACCGCGATGCCGAGCGCCGTGCAGCCGTTGGACAGGTCCATCGACTCGTGGGTGTGCTCGGTCCACACGCTCTCGCCGCGAGACTTCGCGTCGCGGATGGTGTGGATGGTCAGCAGCGGCGTCTTGGTCTGCACGTAGTGCACGTCCGCGACATCGGTGATGCCCGCCCGCTGCATCGCGATGCGGACGGCGTCCGCCACCTTGCTGACCATGGCCACCCGGCCGATGTCCTCCGGGGCCAGCACCTCGCTCATCGCGAAGCCGACGGTGAGCCGGGGCTCGTCGGTCTGCACCTGCTCGCCGTCCGGCACCGTGGCGAACACTGTGGCGTGCGGACTGATCACGCCGTCCGTCCCGCCCGACCAGACGATGGGCACCTGGCTCACCTCGTCCGCCGAGCGGGTGCCCTTGTCCACGAGCACCTCGCGGAAGGCCCGGTCGGCGATGATCCTGGTGTAGTCGTTGACCCCACCGTTGCCCTCGGTCTTCCCGATGACGGCGACGACGCGGTCGGCGTCCATCACCCCGGCGTCGATCAGCTCAGCGAGCCCGCTCGCGTCGCTCACGGAACCGATGGGCACCTTGCGGACCTCGATGGCCTGCGGCATGGAGCTACTCCTCGCTGGTTGCGGCAGTTGGCTGGACGACGGTTCCCGCCTCGCCCGCAGCGGCGGCGGCGATCTGGTGCAGGTTGCAGATGGCGGCCCGGGAGCCGCCCGACTCGACGAACCGGCAGACCGCCTCGACCTTCGGGCCCATGGAGCCACTGGCGAACTCCCCCGCCTCGGCCAGCGCCCGCAGCTCGGCGACGTCGACCGCACCGAGCGACCTCTGGTTCGGCGACCCGAATCCGGTGGCGACCGCCTCGACGTCGGTGGCGATCACCAGCACATCAACCTGAAGGGCGCGGCCGAGGAGCGCCGCCGAGAGGTCCTTGTCGATGACGGCCTCGACTCCGCGGATCGAGCCGTCGGGCTCGACGATGCACGGGATGCCACCGCCGCCGCCGGCCACCACCACGTAGCCGGAGTCGACGAGGGCACGGGCCGGTTCGGCGTCCAGGATCTCCAGCGGCTCCGGGGAGGCGACGACGCGCCGCCAGCCACGCTCACCGCGGTCCTGCCAGGTCTGGCCGTGACCGACCAGCACCTGTGCCTCGTCGACGGTCAGGTAGCGGCCGATCGGCTTGGTCGGGGTCGTGAAGCCGGGGTCGGCACCGTCGACGCGCGTGCGCGTCACCAGGGCAGCCGCGGGTCGTCGCAAGCCGCGCCGTCGCAACGCCACCTCCAGGGCGTTGAGGACGACGAAGCCGATCGTTGCCTGGGTCTGGGCGCCGCACCAGTCCAGCGGGACCGGCGGCACCACGGCCGCGGCGAGCTCGTTCTTCACCAGCAGGTTGCCCACCTGCGGCCCGTTGCCGTGGGTGAGGACGACCTCGTGACCGCTGGCGACCAGGTCGGCCACCGGCTCCATGGCCTCGCGGACGGCCTCGATCTGCGCCTGCGGGCTGGCCGAGCCGTCCGCGGCGGTCATCGCGTTGCCACCCAGGGCGACGAGTACTCGCACACCGTGAACCTAGGCGAGCCCGGCGGCGCCCGTCATGGCGAGCACTCGCCAGCGCCGTGCCGTTGTTTGGTCAGGATTCGCTCACCAGCCAGGCGCGCACCGACTCGGCGTCGGCGTCGAGCAGGGGCGGCGCCGCGTGCTGGCGTTTGGTCGTCTCCTCGCCGTCGGCGGCGAAGAACCGCAGCGGCGGGCCGGGCAGGGTCAGCGCGCCCAGGGTGGGGTGCTCGACATCGACCAGCAGCCCTTGGCTGCGGGTTTGGTCCCAGGCGTACACCTCGTCCAGCGTGCGCACCCGCCCGGCCGGGATGCCCGCCGCGGCCAGCCGAGCGAGCAGCGGGTCGGCGTCCAGGTCAGTGAAGGCGGCCTCGATGGCGGCGATGACTGCCTCGCGATGGTGCACCCGCTCCGGGTTGCTCGCCATGCCCGCTGCGGTCGGGTCGAGGCCGAACTCCGCGCAGAGCCGCCGCCACAGGCCCTCGCTGCCGACCGAGATCTGCACCGCCCCGTCCCGGCAGTGGAACAGGCCGTACGGGCAGATCGAGGGGTGGTGGTTCCCGGCCGCCCGGCCGACCTCGCCGGCGACGGTGTACCGGGTCCCCTGGAAGGCGTGCACGCCGATGATGCCGGCCAGCAACGACGTCCGGACGACCTGGCCGAGCCCTGTGCGCTCGCGCTCCAGCAGCGCGGCCAGCACTCCGTAGCCGCCCCACATGCCGGCGAGGAGGTCCCCGATCGGGACCCCCACCCGCTGCGGGTCGTCCGGCCCGGCGCCGGTCAGGGACATCAGGCCCGCCTCGCCCTGCGCGATCTGGTCGTAGCCGGCCCGGCCACCCTCCGGGCCGTCGTGGCCGAAGCCGCTGATGGACAGCACGACCAGGCGAGGGTTGAGCTCGAGCAGCCGCTCGGTGCTGAACCCGAGCCGATCCAGCACGCCGGTCCGGAAGTTCTCCAACAGCACGTCGGCCCGCTGGACGAGCGCGGTCAGCGTGTCCCGGCCGTCGTCGGACTTCAGGTCGAGCGCCAGGGACTCCTTGTTCCGGTTGCAGGACAGGAAGTACGTCGACTGCCGCTCAGCCGCTGGGTCGGTCCCGGCATCGGGCCCGGTGACGAAGGGCGGTCCCCACCCGCGGGTGTCGTCACCGTGCCCCGGCGACTCGACCTTGATGACACGGGCGCCGAGGTCGCCCAGCATCATCGCCGCGTGCGGTCCGGCCAGCGCTCGGGTGAGGTCGACGACGACGAGCCCGGCCAGAGGCCCTGCGGGCGGCGTGGATTCCATCGGGCGAGCGTAGTGCGCGTGGCACAGTGTCCCGATGCTGCGCGCCACGGATGTCGAGCCGGCGATCGCGGCCGTCCTGGCCCTGCTCCCAGGGGCGCCGGCCCGCACCGGTCCGACGCGGGTGATCGCCGTGGACGGGCGCAGCGGCGCGGGCAAGTCGTCGTTCGCCCGGCGCCTGGGCGCAGCGTTGGACGACGCCCCGGTCGTCCGGCTGGACGACGTCTACCCGGGCTGGGACGGCCTGGAGGACGGCGTCACCCGGCTCGTCGACGGCGTGCTGCGACCAGTGTCGATGGGCGACTCGGCGACCTTGCGCCGCTACGACTGGGTCACTGAGTCCGACGGCGAGGCCTACCAGATTCCCTGCGCCGCGACGATGGTGGTGGAGGGGTGCGGGGCGGGCGCAGCGGTCTGCCGGCCGTTCCTGTCGGTGCTGGTCTGGGTGCAGGCGCCCGAGGACGTGAGGTTCCGGCGTGCCATCGACCGCGACGGCGAGAGCTACCGGCCGCACTGGCGGCAGTGGGCCGACCAGGAGGACGCGCACTTCGCGCGCGAGGGCACCGCCGGACAGGCCGACGTCCTGCTCGACACCGGCACGCTCTAGGTCGAGCGGCCGCGCAACAGCGTCAACCGGTACACGACCGCGACGAGGAGCGCACCGACCAGCGCCCCGGCCAGGGCGCCGAACCCGAGGTCGACCAGGACCTGCTGCCCGGCCCGTCCGCCGGTCAGCGCCCGGTCCGTCGCTGCCCAGAGCGCGCCGGCGGCCACCACGACCAGGGCCACGGCGCTGCGCCGGTGCCGGACGGCGGGGGTGCCGGGCTCGGAGTGGGCGATCGGCGGGTGGGCACGCCACCAACGCGCCGTCCACCACGCCAGGATCACGATTCCCAGCACGCTGGACAGCAGCTGCAGCTGCGCGTAGGTGTGCGCGTTCACGCCGTCCAGCGGGATCCAACCGCCCTCCGCGCCACCAGGGTGGGTGAAGGCGTCCCACACGACGTGGGTGAGGCAGCCGATCGCCGCGGCCAGGTACCAGAGCAGTCCTTGCACGACGAGCGGTCGGCGCGGCTGCACCGAAGGCCGCCACCGCGCCGCGAGGGCAGGCACGAGGTCGGCCACCACGGGCCGCAGCACCCAGGCCCAGAGCACGCAGCCGACGGCCGTGATGGCCACGTCGGTCGTCATGGCGCCTGCCAACGTGTGCGTGCTGTCGCGCCACCGCAACGCCCCGACCATCGACGGGCTGTCCGGCGCCATCGACCCGATCACGAGCGCGGAGGTCGGCAGCCACGGCACACGTCGCAGCGGCAGGACGGCGACGACGTGGGAGACGGTGAACGGCACCACCCCATCATCACGGGTGAGCCCGTGCGTACCGGTCGGTGAGACGCTGCCGCACATGATCTTCACAGGGTCCGCACGCGCCGATAGCGTCCCTATGGACCGCACGTGCTGCTCGGCCCACCAATCCCTGGGAGCGCTCGCATGGCCACGGAGTCCTTGATCCCGCAGTCCACCCTCGACCAGGTCGAGGCCGCCAACGCCGCCGGCCGCCGTCCCGTCGTCTTCATCCACGGGCTCTGGCTGCTGCCCAGCAGCTGGGACCGCTGGGCCGCCGTGTTCGAGGAGGCCGGCTACGCCGCCGTCAGCCCCGGCTGGCCGGACGACCCGGAGACCGTCGAGGAGGCCAACGCGCACCCCGAGGTGTTCGCGAACAAGACCGTCGGGCAGGTCGCCGACCACTACGCGGCCGTGATCGCGCTGCTGGAGCAGAAGCCCGCCGTCGTGGGGCACTCGTTCGGCGGCCTGCTGGCCCAGATGGTCGCCGGGCGCGGCCTGTCCGCGGCCACCGTGTCCATCTCGCCGGCCCCGTTCCGTGGCGTGCTGCCGCTGCCCATCTCGGCGCTGCGTGCCTCCAGCCCCGTGCTGACCAACCCCGCCAACAAGCACCGTGCCGTCCCGCTCACCTACGAGCAGTTCCGGTACGCCTTCGCGAACGCGGTCAGCGAGGACGAGGCGAAGGAGCTGTACGACGCGTTCGCCGTCCCCGCCCCCGGCGCACCCCTGTTCCAGGCCGCCAGCGCGAACCTCAACCCCTGGACCCAGGCCAAGGTCAAGAGCAAGAACCCCGACCGCGGCCCCCTGCTGATCATCGGCGGCGAGCAGGACCACACCGTCCCGCACGCGATCTCGAACGCCGCCTTCAAGAAGCAGAAGCGCAACGAGGGCGTCACCGAGTTCGTCGAGATCGCGAACCGCGGCCACGCGCTGACCATCGACAGCGGTTGGCGCGAGGTGGCCGACACCGCCCTGGGGTTCGTGAAGCAGTACGCCTAGCCGTCAGAGGGCTCAGCCGGCTCCACCCAGTCCACCTCGGCGCTCGTCGCGCCGCCGCTGAGCCGTGCGTAGCCGGGCCCGCGGTCGAAGAACGGCGCCTCGGCCGGTCGCGCCTGCCGGCGCTGCTGCCGCATCGCTTGAGTGCCTGCCGCGTCGAGCTCGGGGTCGTCCGCGGATCCGGTGAGCACCACGCCGTAGTCACGGGCGGCGCCCGCGATGGACACCTTGCCCCAGCGCACGTCGCGGACGACGTCCGCCGCGGCCCGCTCCAGCGGGTCACCCCAACCGCCACCGCCCGTCGTCCGGATCCGGATCAGCTCCCCCGCCTGCACCGGCTCGGCATCGGCCAGGGCGTCCACCTCGCGCTCGTTGGGGCCCCCGACGTCCACCGTCACGGAGAAGGGCTGACCGGCCTGGCCGCCGCGCACTCCCCAGCAGGCCAGGATCGAGCGGTCCGCGATGGACATGAAGTGCCCGTCGCGCAGCATCCGGATCTGCTTGTCGTAACCGAGCCCGCCCCGGTGCAGGCCGGCCCCGCCGGAGTCGACGGCCAGCCCCAGCGACTCGACCCGGAACGGGAACCGGCTCTCGGTGAACTCGGTCGGCAGGTTGCGGCTGTCCGGGACGACGTGGATGGTGTCCTCCCCGTCGCCGTGCGGCCGCCCACCGGACCCGCCACCCAGCACCTCGCGCATCAGGTAGGGATTGCCCTCGAGGTCATCGCCGTAGACGCCGGTGTAGCGGATCGTCTCCTGGTCGGCGGGCATCTGGCCGTCCACCGCCTTGGCGACGACCCCGGCCAGGACACCGAGCAGCCGCAGGATGACGAAGGTGCGCGCGTTGGTGGGCGCCGGGAAGATCGGCGTCAGCAGCGTCCCAGGTTCCGGGAAGCGCATCTCGATCAGCGGGACGACCCCCTCGTTGACGTCGAGCTCGGCCATCCGCTGCGGGGAGTCGGCCAGGTTGCGCAGGATCGGCGCGAGCCACTTCTTCAGGAAGGTGCCCTCGGCGTAGTCGCCGCAGTGGTTGATGGGTCCGCGGGCCTGCGGTCCGGTCCCGGTGAAGTCGATGACCAGCCGCTCGCCGTCCGGGTCGTCGGCGGCCGTGCGGGTCAGCGTGATGCGCTGGGTGTGCAGCCTGGGCTCCTCCACGCCGTCGTGCTCGGCGTAGTCCTCCCACACGTACTGCCCCACCGGGATCTTGGACAGGATCTCGCGCCGGTACGTCGCCGTGGTGTTGTCCAGGATCGCGTCGAACGTCGCCTCGACCGTGTCCACGCCGTACCGGTCGAACAGCTCGCCCAGCCGCCGGGCCCCCATCAGGCAGGCGCTGCACTCGGCGTCCAGGTCCGCGGCCAGCGACTCGGGCATCCGCGAGTTCCGGGTCATGATCCGCAGCGCCGCCGCGTTCGGCACCCCCGCGTCCCACAACCGGATCGGCGGCACCATCAGACCCTCGGCGAACACGCTGGTGGCGTTGGACGGCATGGAACCCGGCACCGCACCGCCGATGTCGTCGTGGTGCCCGAAGGCCTGCACGAAGGCCACGACGGACGGCTCGCCGGCGGCGTCGGCGGCGAACACCGGCACGGTCACGCACAGGTCCGGCAGGTGCCCGATCCCGCCCTCGGACTCGTAGACGTCGTTGTGGAAGAACACGTCGCCGGGCCGCATCGTCTCCGGCGGAAAGTCCCGGGCGATCGGGTGCACGAGGGCCGAGTACGAGCGTCCGGTGAGCTTGCGCAGGTGCCGGTCGTGGATGCCGGCCCGGAAGTCGTGCGCGTCCCTGATCATGGGTGAGCGAGAGGTCCGCGCGATGGCGGTCTCGACCTCCATCTCGACGCTGGCCAGGTAGCCCTCGACGATCTCGACCAGAACGGGGTCGACGTCGGACGCCGGGACCTCGGTGAGCCGGTAGCCGAACGGGTGCTGCCGCATGCCGCTCATGACGGGCTCCCCCCGGTCCGGGTGATCCGCAGGTTCCGGTGGGCGTCGACCTCAGCGCGGAAGCCGGGGTGTAGCGGGACCGTCGAGCCGAACTCCTCGATCACGGCGGGGCCGGACACCACGTCGCCGGCGCCGAGCCGCGCCCGGTCGTAGAGCACGGCCTCGCACCAGCCGTCGCCGAAGTCGGCGCGCCGGGTGCCCGTGCGGGCCACCTGCGCACCCGTGCCGGGTGCCGCCTCGGGCAGCTCCGGGGTGCGGATGGGGCCGACGCCCGTGACCCGCAGGTTCACCCACTCGACCTCCTGCCGCACGTCGGTGCGCAGGTCGTAGCCGTAGAGCGCGCGGTGCTCGTCGTGGAACTGCTCGGCGACCCGCGCGGTCAGCGCGTCGTCGACCGGTCCGTCCGGCACGGTGACTCGGACCTCGAAGGCCTGGCCGTAGTACCGGACATCAGCGGTGCGCTCGAACCTGCGGTCGGCCGGAGCGAAGCCCTCGCGGGCAAGCGCCTCGTCGGCCTGCGCGGTGAGCTCGGTGACGATGCCGTCCATCCGCTGGTGGTCCAGCCGGGTCTGCCGGGCCACCGCCGTCCGCACGTAGTCGTTGCGGACGTCGACGGTGAGCAGCCCGTACGCCGACAGGTTGCCCGGGTCCGGCGGCACCAGGACGCCGTCCAGACCGAGCACGTCCACCAGCCGGCAGGCCAGCAGCGACCCGGACCCGCCGAACGTGACCAGGGTGAAGTCCCGGACGTCGAGCCCGCGCTTGACCGAGATCTGCCGCAGGGCGTTCGCCTGGTTCCAGGCCGAGATCTCCAGGATGCCGTTGGCGCAGGCGGCGGGCTCGAGGCCGAGTCGACCAGCCAGCCCGGCCACCGCTGCCTGGGCGGCGTCGGCGTCCAGCGGGACCTCCCCGCCGAGCAGGTGGGCCGGGATGCGGCCGAGGACCAGGTGGGCGTCGGTGATCGTGGGCTCCGTGCCGCCGCGGCCGTAGCAGACCGGGCCGGGGTCGGCGCCGGCCGACTGAGGGCCGACCTTGAGGGTGCCCTCCGGGGTCACCCAGGCGATGGACCCTCCGCCGGCACCCACGGTCACGACGTCGATCATCGGGATCTTGCTCGGATAGGCCCCGACCGTGCCCTCGGTGGTGAGCGCGGGCCGGCCGCCCACCACGACCGTGACGTCGGTCGACGTGCCACCCCCGTCGCACGTCAGCACCCGGTCCACTCCGGCCGCGCGGGCGACCACCGCGGCGCCGAGCGCGCCGGCCGCCGGACCGGACAGCACCGTGGTGATCGGCTGGTGCACGACCTCCGCGGCGGACAGCACGCCGCCGTTGGACTTCATCACGTAGAACGGCACGCTCGCGCCGTGGGCGTAGTCGGCGAGCCGGCGTCCGATGTTCTCGACGTAGCGGCGGATGTTGGGTTTCACCGCGGCGTCCACCAGGGTCGTCACGCTGCGCTCGTACTCGCGGTACTCGCGCAGCACCTCGCTGGAGATGCTCACCGTCGCGTCCGGGTGCTCGCGGGCGAGCACGTCGCGCATCGCGAGCTCGTGCCGCGGGTCAGCGTAGGAGTGCAGGAAGCAGACCCCGATGGTCGAGATCCCGAGGTCGCGGAAGAACCGGGCCGCGGCCACGGCGTCGGCCTCGTCGAAGGGGCGGACCTCGCTGCCGTCCACGGCCAGCCGGCCACCCACGGTGCGCACCCGGTCGGCCGGCACGATCCGCGGGGGCTTGACCCAGAAGTAGGAGTTGCCGTAGCCGTCCGGCACCGACTGCCGGGCGATCTCCAGCACGTGCCGGTAACCCTCGGTGGTGATGAACCCGAGGTTCTCCACCTTGCCCTCGAGCAGCTTGTTGGTCGCCACGGTGGTGCCGTGGCTGACCGCGCTCACTGCCGTGCCGTCCAGCCCCATCACGGCGAGCACCTTGTCGATGCCGGCCAGGAAGCCCTCGGCCGGGTCGACCGGCGTGGACGGCGTCTTGGTCGTCACGATCTCGCCCGAGTCCTCGTCCACCGCGACCACGTCCGTGAACGTGCCGCCGGTGTCGATGCCGATCCGCACCCGCCTGCTGGCCGCCGAGGGGGTCACGGTCGGTCCGCCGGGTCCTCCGTCGCCGCGTGCGGTGCGCCGTGCGGGAAGGACGACCTCGCGGGGGCCTGCAGGTCGTCGGCGTACCGCCGGATCACGTCCAGGTTGCGCTCGGCGAGGTGGTCGAACGACTGGGGCACCGAGCTCCCCGGCGTCAGTGACGCCATCGCCGTGGCCGGGTCGAGCCGCGCCGTGACCCAGCACTCGTGGCTGGCCGCACGCGCCACCGTGTGCGAGGTCGGGTCCACGATGTGGCTGTTGCCGAAGTAGTGCACGCCCGCCGGGTCGGTGCCGGTCGCGTTGGCCGCGACCACGTAGACGTGGTTGTCGTAGGCGCGAGCCCGGCTGGTCAGCTCGGCGATGTCGGCCGAGCGCAGCAGCGCCGACGGCCGCACGATCACCTCCGCGCCCTGCACGGCCTGGATCCGCCACAGCTCGGGGAAGTCGCCGTCGAAGCAGATGGCCATGCCGATCCGGCCCAGCTCGGTGTCCGTCACGGTCACCGAGTCGCCCGGGGTGACCCACCCCCCGCGGGCCACGTCCTCGGTGCAGAAGGGCTGCGTCTTGCGGTAGACGCCGAGCACGCCGCCGTCCGGACCGATGAGCACCGACGCGTTGTAGACGGTGCCGCGCTCGGGTCCGCGCTCGTAGGTGCCCCACACGACGTGCGAGCCCGTGGCCTGGGCCGCCTCCTGGAGCGGTTCCGTCACCGGCCCCGGGACGGCGGAGACCAGGTCCCACAACGCGTCCGGGCCGATGCCCGGGGTGAAGCCGGTCGACGCCGTCTCGGGCAGCACCACCAGCTCGGCCCCCGTCTGCTGGGCGCAACGCCGCACCCAGTCCGCGGCCCGGGCGCAGTTGCCGGCGATGCTGTCCGGGGTCAGCGACGACGGGTCGGGCGCGAGCTGCACGGCGGCCGCCGTGAACGCGCGCACCTCAACGCCCCCGGGCGATCGCCCAGCCGAGGGCGACGCCGGCCAGCGCGATCGCCGCGCCGACGAGCGCGGCGGCCAGGGGTGAGGTGCGGGACTGGGCGGGGCCTGCCGGGGCAGGCCGCGTCGTGCCGGCGAGGGGCCGGCTCGCTTCGCTCGCCGCTTCCGTGGTCACCGCCGGCCTTCGGCCGGTCAGCACGTCGTCCACGTTGCCGAAGAACTGACCGGCCATCTTCTTCGCGACGCCGGTCAGCATCCGCTGACCCACTCCCCCGACCACGCCGCCGACCACCGCGTCCGCGTCGTACTCGAGCGTGGTCGTGCCGTCGTCCCCCTCGGTGAGGGTCACCCGGCAGGTCGCGTCCACGGTGCCGGGAGCGCCGGATCCCTTGGCACGCATGGTGAACGACCCCGGGGCCCGCTGGTCGCTGAGCTGCACCTCACCGTCGTAGGTGCCCTTGATGGACGCCACCCCTGCGGTCACGCTCATCCGGTAGCGGTCCTCCCCCAGGGCGACCAGCGACTGGCAGCCCGGGATCGCCCCGCCGAGTACCGCCGGGTCGTTGAGCGCGTCGTAGACCCGCTGCCGCTCGGCGTGCAGGACGGCGGATCCGTTGACCTTCATAGGGTTTCCTCTCCAGGTGGCTGGCTGTCGTGCTCGCGACGCAGCGCGAACAGCTCGCTCGGGCTGATCGGCATCCGGGTGATCACGAACCCCTCGGCGTCCTCGATGGCGGCGGCGATCGCGGCAGCGCCGGGGATGACGCCGGCCTCCCCCGCACCCTTGATTCCCAGCGGGTTCAGCGGGGACGGCGTCTCGAGGTGGTCGACCTCGATGGTGCGGGGCACCTCCGTCGCGTAGGGCATCAGGAAGTCCATGTACGACGCGTTGAGCAGCTGACCGAACTCGTCGTACTCCATCCGCTCGTAGAGCGCCCCGCCGACGCCCTGCGCCACGCCGCCGTGGATCTGCCCCTCGACGATGAGCGGGTTGATCAGCTTGCCGCAGTCGTGCACCACGCAGTAGCGCAGGATCCGGATCTCGGCGGTCTCCTGGTCCGTCTCCACGACCACGGCGTGCATGCCGTTCGCGAACGTGGACCGCTCCGGCGAGTAGTACCCGGTGCCCTCCAGGCCCGGCGCCTCGCCGTCCGGCACCGGCACCTTGTTGGCCGCTCCGACCGCGAACTGGGTCGCGGCGCGGGCCGCGTCGTCGAACGCGTACCGCAGGGGGTTGGACAGCACCGCGATCGTGCCCAGCGGCATCCGGGTCGCCGGGGCACCCTTCACCCGCGCCACCCCGTCGACGATCTCCAGGTCGTCCTCGGAGACCTCGAGCGCCTCGGCGGCGATCCGCAGCGCCTTGGCCCGCACGATCCGCGACGCCGCGGCGATCGCGGAACCGCTCATCACCGCCGCGCGCGAGGCGAACGTGCCGACCGCGTACGGGAACCGCCGGGTGTCGCCCGTGACGATCTCGACGTCCGCCATCGGCACCCCGAGCTCGTCGGCCACGATCTGCGCGAACGCCGTGTAGTGCCCCTGCCCCTGGGTGGTCAGCCCGGTGGCGACCTTGACCTGCCCGCTGGTCTCGACGACCACGTGCGCGCCCTCGTACGGGCCGACCCCGGTGCCCTCGACGTAGCAGGCCAGGCCGAGGCCGACGCGGCGCCCGTCCTGGCGCAGCCGGTCGCGGTAGTCGGCGAAGTCGTCCCAGCCGACCAACGCCTTGAGCTTGGCCAGGGACGCCGGGAAGTCACCGGAGTCGTAGACGAGCGGCCGGCCGTCCTGGAACGTCAGGTGGTGGTCGTAGGGCATCTCGTCGGGCTGGATGAAGTTCCGCTCACGGACCACCGTGCGGTCCAGGCCCAGCTCGGCGGCGATGGCGTCCATCGTCCGCTCCATCGCGAAGACCGCCTGCGGCCGGCCGGCGCCGCGGTACGGCGTGACGATGACGGTGTTGGTGTAGAGCGACCAGAACTCGCACCGGTACACCTTCGGTTTGTACGGCCCGAGCAGCTGGGTCGACGTGATGATCGGCACGATGATCCCGTACGGGGTGTACGCGCCGTTGTCGTGCCAGAACTTCACGTCGAGGGCGAGCAGGTGGCCGTCGTCGTCGAACCCGACCCGGATCTGTTGCAGCTGGCCGCGTTCGTGCGCGCTGGAGATGAAGTGCTCGCGCCGGTCCTCGGTCCACTTCACGGCGGTGCCCAGCCCGGACGCCGCGAGCCGCTTCGCCGCCCACGGCACCAACACCTCCTCCGGCCACGGGTGCACGATCTTCACGCCGAAACCGCCGCCGACGTCGGGTGCGATGCAGTGCACCCTGTTCAGCGGCAGGGCGAGCTTGGCCGCGACGGCCGCGCGTACGGAGGTCGACGCCTGGGTGGAGGTGTGCACCCGAAGGGACTGCTCCTCCAGGTCCCACCGGGCCAGCACCCCCTTGCCCTCCATGGGCATCGAGGCGCTGCGCTCGATGTCCAGCTCGAGCTCCAGCACGTGCGGGGCCGAAGCCATCGTGGCCTCGAGCAGCGCGTCGTCCCCGACGGTCTGCTGCAGCAGGTGCGCTGCCACGTTGTCCGGGACGTCGTCGTGCACCAACCGCTCGGCCCGCCGGGACACCTCGATCCCGACCACCGGGTCCAGGTACTCGTACCGGACGACAATCGCCTGGCAGGCGTCCTCGGCGACGTAGCGGTCGCTGGCCACGACCATCACGATCGCCTCGCCGACGTGGTTCACCTCGTCCTTCGCCAACGCGTAGGGCGTCCGGCCGGCGTGCAGCGCCGGGTGCGGGATGAGCAGCGGTAGCGGTTCGCTGACCCGGGTGCCCTCGGCCTCGTCGGCCGCGGCCAGGTCCTCCCAGGTGTAGATCGCGACGACGCCCTCGACGTCCAGCGCACCGGTCACGTCGACGTCCAGCACCCTCGCGTGCGCGTGCGGGCTCCGGACGAACGCCGCGGCCAGCGCACCGCGACCGAGGTCGTCCAGGTAGCGGCCACCGCCCGTCAGCAGCCGTGGGTCCTCGACCCGGGCGACCCGCTCCCCGAACAGCTTGGTCGTCATGGTGCCGCCGGGGCGTCCGAGGACGATGCGCGCTTGAGCTCTGCGGCCCGCAGCACCGACGCCTTGATGTTCTGGTACCCGGTGCAGCGGCACAGGTTCCCGGAGATCGCCTCCAGCGCGTCGTCCTCGGTCGGGTCGGGGTTCTCCTCCAGGAACGCGGCGATCGTGGTGAGGAAGCCGGGCGTGCAGAAGCCGCACTGCAGGCCGTGGCAGTCCTGGAACGCCTGCTGCACCGGGTGCAGCGTGCCGTCCTCGGCGGCCAGCCCCTCCACCGTCGTGACGTCCCGGCCGTCCACCGTCACCGCCAGCAGCAGGCAGGACCGGACGGGACGCCCGTCGAGCAGCACCGTGCAGGCGCCACAGACTCCGTGCTCGCAGCCCACGTGGGTCCCGGTGAGCCCGAGGTCCTGGCGCAGCGCGTCGCTGAGCAACCGGCGGGCCGGCACCGTCACGTCGTGGGGGATCCCGTTGACCCGCAAGCGGATCGGGACCTGCTGCTCACTCACGGCCGGATCACCCTGCTTCCTCGAACGCGCGCCGGGTCAGCACACCGGCCAGGTGACGCCGGTAGTCGGCGCTGGCGTGGATGTCCGCCTCGGGCTCCAGCTGCTCGGTGGCCAGCGCCGCGGCCCCGGCCCAGTCCGCGCGCTCGACGTGTTGCCCCGCAACGGCTCCGGTCAGGTCGAGCACCGGCGGGGTCAGTCCCATCGAGACGTAGACCGCGCGCGCTGCCCGCACGGTGCCGTCCTCGTCGACCCGGACCTGCGCCGCGACACCGCACACGGCGTAGTCGCCGTGCCGGCGCGAGACCTCGACGATCGCGGTGCTCTCCCTCGGCGCCGTCACCGGCCACTCGACGGCCACCGCGAGCTCGTCCGTGGCCAGCGTCGTCTCCAACGGCCCGGCGAACAGGTCCGCTGCCGCGATCCGCCGCTCGCCGCGCCGTGAGCGCACCACCAGCGTTCCGCCCAGGAGCAGGGTCACCGCCGGCATCTCGGCCGCCGGGTCGGCGTGGCAGATGCTGCCCACGGTCGTGCCGCGGTTGCGGATGGTGGGGTGCGCCACGTGCTGCAGCGCCCGCCGCAGCAGCGGCTGGGCGTCGAAGGCAGCGGGGTGGCGCAGCAGGTCGGTGTGCCGCACCAGCGCACCACAGCGGACGACGTCCGCCGTGACCTCGACGACGTCCAGCCCGGGCAGGTGGTTGACGTCCACCAGGTGCGCGGGCGCGGCCAGCCGCATGGACAGCAGCGGCAGCAGGCTCTGCCCACCAGCCAGCACCTTGCCGTCCGAGCCGACCTGGTCGAGGACGTCCAGCGCCTCGTCCAGGCCGGCCGGCCGGTGGTAGGTGAACGGCGCGGGCTTCATGGGCCGATCTTGCCCTGTGAACCAGCGGGCTGCGTCGTCAGGAGTTGCCGATCACCCGCGGTGACGTCCGTCGTCATCGCCCTCCACGTACATGCCCGGGTCGTTCAGCACCAGCGACGGGCCCTCGTCGATCGACTGGCCGTGGTCGGCGGCCTCCCGGAGATGAGCGGGGGCCAGCGCGTGGGCCATGTGGTAGGCGAGGATCGTGACGATCGTGCCGAACGCGATGCCCGACAGGGTGAACGAGTCGGTGATCTTCAGGCTCACGTCACCGATGGCGATGATGATGCCCGCGGCGATCGGGACCAGGTTGATCGGGTTCCCGAAGTCGACGTTGTTCTCCTTCCAGATCTTGGCGCCGAGCAGGCCGATCATCCCGTAGAGCACGACGGTGATCCCGCCGAGCACACCGCCGGGCGTCGCCGAGACCAGGGCGCCGAACTTCGGGGAGAAGCCGAACAGGATCGCGACCGCCGCCGCTACGAAGTACGCAGCCGTCGAGTAGACCCGGGTCGCCGCCATGACGCCGATGTTCTCTGCGTAGGTGGTCGTCGGGCTGCCGCCGACCGCGCTGGCGAGGACGGTGCCGAAGCCGTCGGCGGCGATGGCGCGGCCCATCACCGGGTCCAGGTCCGTCCGGGTCATCTCGGCCACCGCCTTGACGTGCCCCGTGTTCTCGGCGATCAGGGCGATGACCGCCGGAAGGACCAGGAGCACGAACGCCCACTTGAACTCGGGCAGGTGGTAGCCCACGATGCCGGCCGCCGTGTCCGACTTGGGCGGGAAGCCGAACCAGTGCGTGTTCGACGACACGACGGTGTCCAGGTTCACCCGCCAGTGCGTGGTCACCTTGCCGGCGCTCGCGTCGTAGGACGTGATCTGCCCGAAGCCCTTGTCGAACAGCCAGGACAGCACGAAGCCGAGCACCAGGCCGAGGAAGATCGAGATGCGCCCGGCGAACCCGCGCAGACCGACGCTCATCGCGATCACCGCCGTCATCACGATCAGCCCGATCCACTGGTCCTGCGGCCAGTAGATCTGGGCCACGACGGGCGCCAGGTTGAAGCCGATGAGCATGACGACGGCGCCGGTCACCGCCGGCGGCAGGACCTTGTAGATGACCCGGGAACCCGCGAAGTGGATGATCACGCCGACCAGGGCCAGGACCGCGCCCGCCACCAGGATCGAGCCGGTGACCTGCGCCGAGTTCCCGCCCTGGGCGCGGATCGCGGCGACGCCGCCGACGAACGACGCCGACGTGCCCAGGTAGCTGGGCACCTTGCCGTTCACGATGAGCAGGAAGCAGATCGTCGCGACGCCGCTCATCAGGATCGCGAGCTGGGGGTTGAGTCCCATGATCAGCGGGAAGACGAACGTCGCGCCGAACATGGCGACGACGTGCTGGGCGCCCAGGCCTACGGTCCGGCCCCACGACAACCGTTCGTTCGGAGCGACGACCTCACCGGGGGCGAGCGTCTTGCCGTCGCCGTGCAGAGTCCATCCGATCGCCATGCGCGTGTCCTCTCGGCCCTTGACCGGACGACGCGAGCCGTGTGACCCGCGTCACGTGGGGTCAGCATGGCGCGAGGTGAGGTCCAGGCGTGGGAGGCGGCGCCGAACGATCGGTCAGCCGAGTCCGCGCATCGGCATGATGCGCAGCGCCAGGGCCAGGTCCAGCCGCAGGTCGGCGTCCTCGGTGAACGGTCCGAGGATGCGCTCGAGCTTGCCGATCCGGTAGCGCAGCGTGTTGTAGTGGAAGTGCAGCCGGCGGGCGGTCTCGGCGACGTTCAGGTTGGTGTCCAGCAGCGCCTCCAGGGTGCGCCGCAGGTCCCGCGCCTCGGCGGTCGGCTTCGCCAGCTCCTTCAGCGTCTCGTCGAGGAAGGTGCGCAGCTCGTGGCTGTCGGGCACCAGGCTGAGCAGCCGGTGCACCCCGAGCCGGTCGAAGTGCGCGACTCCACCGGGTCCGTGCACCTGCCGGGAGACCCGGACGCAGGTGCGCGACTGCTCGTACGCCACGGCCAGACCGGCGATCCCGGTCACCACCCGGCTCACGCCCACGGTGAACCCGCGCCGCCCTCCGCTGGCCGCACCCGGCTCGCGGACGGCCGCCGTCAGGTCGCGGACGAGCCGCTCGACGTCGCCGTCCCCGGGCGCTCCGACGAGGGCGACCACCTCGGAGGCGAACCCGCACACGGCCGCCCGCGGGTCCCGGGTCCGCAGGTGCGCGCGCCAGGCGCTGGCCATCCGGTCGGTGACCGGCTCGCGTGCCGCGCCCGGTCGCGGGTCGCTGTCCGGCTGGGCCGTCACCACGACGAGCGGGCGGTCCAGCTGCCAGCCGAGCGACGCGCCGTGCCGGACCGCGGCTTCGCTGTCGTCGAACCGGCCGAGCAGGACGTCGCGCAGGAAGTCCGCCTGGTAGCGCTCCTCGACGGCGCTGACGGCCTGCTGCTTGACGGCGACGAGGGCGCAGACGACGGCGGCGCGCTCCAGGGCGTGCACGTCCGGGGGGTCGATGGGCCCACTGCGGGACAGCGCCACGACGGTGCCGTGCGACATCCCGCCCGCCACGATCGGGACCTCGACCTGGTCGTCGGACTGGTCGGCGGACGTCGGCGGGCCGGCCTCGGCCAGGACCTGACCGGTCGGGCTGGTCACCAGGACCGACAGCCCGAGTCCGTCGGCGATGGCGTTGGCCACCTCGGGCAGTCCTCCGCCGCCCAGGACGACCTGGACGAGGGCGCGGTGGATCTCCTCGCTGCGGGCGAGCAGGGCGGCCTGGCGGCCGAGGACCGCGCTGAGCACCTGGTTGAGCACGTCGTCCAGCGAGACCGCCGCGGGCAGCGCCAGCACCGGCAGGCCGATGCGGTCGGCCCGCTCCAGGACGTCGGCCGGCAGGGACTCCACGTAGGCGCCGAGCTTCACCGCGACGGCCACCACGCCGGCCTCGGCGAGCTCTGCGAACCGGTCGGCCAGCTCGTCGCGCCGCTCGAGCAGCGGGTACCCGGTGGTGACCAGGAGCTCGTCCTCGCGGGTGAACGGCAGGACGTCCGGGGTCTCCCAGACGCCGAGCCGCAGGACGTGCCGGCCGAGCCCGGTGGCACCGGCGAGCACCTGGGTCCCGGCGAGCGCCGGGAGGTCGAGGGCCTCGCGGACCGAGATGCCGTACGTGGAAGGTCGCTCGTCGTCCCTCGGCAACCCGGACCCGAGGATGAGGCGATCTTCGGCAACTCTCGTCATGGGGGGCAGCCTAGGTGCTCGGTAGCGTCGCGTCATGGGCTTGGTGGCGGGTGCGGGCAGCACCGCCCTGCTCGACGCGTTCGGCGGCGGGACGGGCCAGGTGGTGCGGGTCGGCTCTGGCGCGGTCTCCGTGGCGTTGCCCGGCCCGCGACTCCTCGTGCTGGACCTCCATCCCGGCCCCGCGTCGTTGCCCTGCGCTGTGCTGGCCCCCGCGTTGGCCACGGTCGTCGCGGCCGGTGCTGTCGTGGTCGGGGACGAGGTCATGATCAACAGCTTCGGGCTGCAGCTCCCGTCGTGCTGGGTGCAGGTCAGCCGCTGGTGGTCGCCGGCCCGGGTGCTCCCCCGCGAGCCAGGGCCTGCCTCGCCACGTCCGGCGGACCCCGGTGGCCTCGACGCGGTGACCTGGCGGGCCCTGCGAGCCGCGGTCAGCGCGCTCGCCGAGCACGACGCGCCCGCCACGGCCGATCTGCTGTGCGGTGTGCTCGGCCGCGGGCCGGGATCGACCCCGGCCGCCGACGACGCGGTGGCCGGCCTGCTGCTGGCCGCGCAGGCCCGGCCGGGTCCGGGCGCAGCGGTGCTGGACCAGGTGGGCCGGGCCGTCACCGCTGCGGCCGCTGCCCGGACGACGCCGCTGTCCGCGGAGCTGCTGCGGCACGCCGCCGGTGGGTTGGCGACGCGCGTCGTCGTCCGGGCCCTGCACCGGCCGACCGAGGGGAACCGCGCGGCCGTGCGGGCGCTCGGCGCCAGCTCGGGGGCGGCCACCCTGGCCGGCGCCGACCTGGTCGCGTCCGTGCGATGGGGCAGGCTGGCCGCATGAGCCCTGCCGGCATGGAGCGAGTCGAGCACGTCGAGGTCCGCAGCGGGGCCTACCACGACTCCGTGACCCTGCTGCAGGTCAGCCGCAGGGTGGCGGACGTGCCCGGGGTCCAGGCGGCGCAGGTCGCGATGGCCACCCCGCTGAACGTCGAGGTCCTCGCCGGCATGGGTTTCGTCGTTCCCGAGGGCACGGCGCCCGCGGACCTGGTGGTCGCGCTCCGGGCGGACGACGACTCCGCGGTGCAGGACGCGCTGGCGGCCCTGGTCACGGCCCTGGCTCCGGCGGTGTCGACCGTCGGTTCCAGCACGCTCGAACCGGCCCGCACCACCGGCGTCGCCCTGCGGCGCAGCCCGGCCCCGGTGGTCGTGGTCTCGGTGCCCGGCCCGTCCGCCGTCGCTGAGGCGATGGACGCGATCACGGCCGGGTCGAGCGTCCTGGTGTTCAGCGACAACGTGAGCGTCCCGCAGGAGGTGGCCCTGAAGGACGCCGCCGCCGAGCACGACGTGCTGGTGATGGGCCCGGACTGCGGGACCGCGGTGCTCGGCGGGCTGGGCCTCGGGTTCGCGAACGTCGTCCAGCCGGGGCCGGTCTCCCTGGTGGCGGCGTCCGGCACCGGCGCCCAGCACCTGATGGCGCTGCTGGACCACGCCGGGGTGGGCGTCCGGCACTGCCTGGGCCTCGGGGGGCGCGACCTGAGCGCGGCGGTCGGCGGACGGTCCGCCCGGCAGGCGCTGACCGCGCTGGCCGGCGACGACGCGACCGAGCTCGTCGTGCTGGTGAGCAAGCCCGCCGACCCGGGCGTGCTGGACGACCTGCAGGAGCTCGTCGGCGGTCTGGACGTCGCCGTCGAGTGGGCGACGCTGGGTGCCGGACGCCGCGACCTCACCGAGGTGGCGACGGCGACGCTCGACCGGCTCGGCGTCACCGGCGTCACGTGGCCGGTGTGGCGTGCGCCCGACGCCCAGCCACGCTCCCCCGGCCGCGCACTGCGCGGTCTGTTCTGCGGCGGCACCCTGTGCGACGAGGCGATGCTGGTGGCCGCGGAGCGGCTGGGCCCGATCCGGTCGAACATCCCGCTGTCGACCGAGCTCGCGCTGGACGTGCGCGGGGACGGCCGCTGGGACGCCGGCACCGCCCACGCCATGGTCGACTTCGGCGACGACGCGCTGACCCAGGGTCGAGCGCACCCGATGATCGACCCGTCGCTGCGCGACCAGCGGCTGGCCCGGGAGGCGGCCGACCCGCGGGTCGGTGCCGTGCTGCTGGACGTCGTCCTCGGCCACGGTGCGCACCCGGACCCGGCGATCGAGCTGGCCCCGGCGATCGCGGCGGCCCGGGCCGCGGCCGGTGCGGCCGGCCGGGCCCTTGCCGTCGTGGTGTCGCTGACCGGGACGACCGGCGACCCGCAGGGCCGCGACGACCAGGCGCAGCGGCTGGCGGCGGCCGGCGCCGACGTGTACCTGTCCAACGCTGCCGCAGCCCGGGCCGCCGCGGCGCTCGTCCGGCCCGAGGAGGCGTCGTGACCGGCCTGAGCGACCTGCGGGGCCTGCTGACCGACGCCCCGACGTCCGTGGTCACCGCTGGCGTCGACCTGCTCGCCGACGCCCTGAGCGCGCAGGCGGTCGATGTGCACCGGGTCGACTGGCGGCCCCCGCTGGGCGGCGCCGAGGTGCCCGCCCAGCTGGGTGCCGTGCTGACCGACCCGCGGCGCGTCACAGCGAACGCGACCGCACTGTCCCGGGTGCTCGCGGCCGGCGCCGAGCTGGTGGACGTCGTCCCGGCTTCCCAGGCGCTGGGCCTGCGCCCTGGCTCGTTCCTGCACGCCGGGCCGCCCATCGACTTCGAACGGGCCTCCGGGCCCCTGCGCGGCGCCCTGATCGGCGCGATGGTGCTCGAGGGCCTCGCCGGCGACCCCGCCGACGCCGAGGCTGGACTCGTTGCGGGACAGGCTCTTTCGGGAGAAGGCATCTCACTGGACTCGTGCCACCACCACGCGGCGGTCGGTCCGATGGCCGGGGTCATCTCCCCGTCCCAGTGGGGTTTCGTGCTGCGTGATCCGGTGCACGGCGGCACCGCGTTCTGCACGCTGAACGAGGGCCTCGGCAAGGTGCTGCGGTACGGCGCGTACGGGCCCGACGTGATCGACCGGCTGCGCTGGATGTCCGCGGTGCTCGGGCCGCTGCTGCAGCAGGCCGTCCGCCGCCGTGTCGAGCGCGCGGGACCGCTGGACATCCGCGCAATCGTGGCGCAGATGCTGCAGATGGGCGACGAGGGCCACAACCGCAACCGGGCCGGCACCATGATGCTGGTCCGCGAGCTGGTGCCCGAGCTGCTGGACCTGGGCGCCCCGCCGTCCGACGTCGCGGACGTGGTCCGGTTCTGCAACGGGAACGACCACTTCTTCCTGAACCTCGTCATGCCCGCCTGCAAGCTCGCCCTGGACGCCGGTCGCGACGTCCCCGGCTCGACCCTCGTGGTCGCGATGGCCCGCAACGGCACCGACTTCGGCATCCAGGTCTCCGGCACCGGCGACGACTGGTTCACCGCCCCGGCGAACACCCCGCAGGGGCTGTTCCTGGGCGACTTCGGCCCCGACGACGCCAATCCCGACATCGGCGACTCGGCCATCACCGAGACGGGCGGCATCGGCGGGTTCGCGATGGCCGCCGCGCCCGCCATCGTGAAGTTCGTCGGCGGCGAGGCGGACGACGCCCTGGCCACTACCCGGCGGATGTACGACATCACGCTGGGCGAGCACCCGATCTACCAGATCCCGGTGCTGGGCTTCCGCGGCACACCGACCGGCATCGACGTCACCGCCGTGGTCCGGACGTCGATCCTGCCCGTGATCAACACGGGCATGGCCGGGCGCGTCGCGGGGACCGGACAGGTCGGCGCCGGCCTGGTCAGCCCGCCGCAGGAGTGCTTCACCCAGGCCCTGCAGGGGCTGGCCGAGCGCACCGGCTGAGGTCGCGGGAGGCTGGGGGGCGTGGCTTCACGGGTAGGGCAGCGCGCGGCGGCCAGCTGGTCGGACCGGGTCACCCTGCTGCGCCGGTACGGCTGGCACCTCGCGCAGTGCGCGACCGCCGCCGCGGTGGCCTGGCTGCTCGCCCGCTACGCGCTCGGCCACCGCCAGCCGTTCTTCGCGCCGGTCGCCGCCATCGTCTCGCTCGGCCTGAGCTACCAGCAGCGGCTGCAGCGGGTCGCCGAGGTCACCGTCGGGGTCGCCCTGGGCGTGCTCGTCGGGGACCTGTTCGTCGAGGTCTTCGGCGTCGGTGCCATCCAGGTCTTCGTGGTGGTCGGCCTGGCGATGACGCTGGCGCTGCTGCTGGACGCCGGACCCCTGCTGGTCACCCAGGCCGGTGTGCAGTCCGCCATCGTGGCGACCCTGGCGCCCGGCCCGGTCGCCGGGCTGGGCCGTTGGCTGGACGCCGTCTGCGGCGGGATCGTCGCCCTGGTCGCCGCCGCCGTGGTGCCGGGCTCGCCGCTGCGCCGCCCCCGGCAGGAGGCCGCCTCGGTGCTGCGCGAGCTCGCCGCCTGGTGCCACGACACGGTCCGGGCGGTGCGCGAGCAGGACGAGGAGCTGGCCTACGCGACGCTCGCCCGGGCGCGCAACAGCGAAGGCCAGCTCGCCGACGTCCAGGCCGCCGCCTACGACGGGCTGTCCATCGCCCGCTCCTCACCGTGGCGCCGCGGGCACCGCAGCGACCTGCTGGCCATGTCCGCGCTGTCCGTGATGCTGGACCGGGCGGTCCGCAACGGTCGCGTGCTCCTGCGCCGGGTCACCGTCGTGGTGCGCCGCCACGAGCAGCTGGACCCACGCATCCTCACCCTGCTCGGCCGCCTCGCAGACGTCATCGAGGCCATCGCGGCGGACCTCGAGGACCGGCGCGACCCCGACGACTCGCGCGAGCTCCTCCAGCAGGTCGCGCGGGAGTCCGCCGCGGTCCCGGTCGGGACCTCGCTGTCCGACGACGTGGTCCTCGCCCAGGTGCGCTCCATGGTCGTCGACCTGCTCGAGCTGACCGGGCTGGACGCGGACGCCGCCCGGGCCGCCATCCCGACCTCGGCCGGCGAGACGCCACCTGACAGGGTCGACCAGTGAGCACCCGCCCCGCCGACGCCGGTTCGACCCGTCCGGGCCGAACCCCGCACCCCGACGCCCAGCACCGCGACGCCCTCCACGGCTCAGTGCTCATGCTGGTCACGGTCCTGCTGGTCGCGCTCAACCTGCGCCTGGCCATCACCAGCCTGCCGCCGCTGGTCGAGCGGATCGGCGCCGACCTCGACCTCAACCGCACCTGGACGGGCGCGCTGACCACCCTGCCCGTGCTGTGCATGGGGGTCTTCGCGCCGGTCGCGCAGCGGATGGCGCACCGGTGGGGCCGTGAGTCGGCGGTCGCCGCCGCCCTGGCGGTGCTGGCCGTCGGCAGCACCCTGCGCCTGGGCGGCGAGCACGTCCCGCTGCTCTACCTGGGCACCCTGCTGGCCGGCTTCGGCATCGCCGTGGGGGGGACCATCACGCCGGGCATCATCAAGGAGTTCTTCAGCGAGCACGTGGCGCTGGTCACCGCCGGCTACATGCTCGCCATGATGGGCGGCGCGGCTGCGGCGTCCGCGCTGAGCGTGCCCCTGGCGGACGCGTTCGGCTCCTGGCCCCAGTCGCTCGCGTTCTGGGGGCTGTTCGCGGTGGTCGCGCTCGCGTTCTGCTGGCCGGTCGGCCGCCGAGCCAACCGGCACCGCCGAGCCGTCGACGAACCTGCCGAGACCCGGTTGCCCCTGCCGTGGCGGTACACGACCGCCTGGCTCGTCGTCGTCTACATGTCCCTGCAGTCCTGGCAGTTCTACGGTCAGCTGGCCTGGATCGCACCCTTCTACGAGTCGCACGGCTGGACGGCGACCGACGCCGGCCTGCTGCTGGCGGTGTTCAGCGCGACGCAGGTGGTCTCGGGCGTCGCCGCACCGGTGGTGGCGCACCGGCTGCCGGACCGGCGTCCCATGCTGCTCTGCTCGGTGGTCGCCGTCGCCCTCGGCGTGGGCGGCATGCTCGTCGCCCCGGACGCCGCCCCGTGGATCTGGGTGGGCCTGGTCGGCCTGGGACTCGGGTCGGGCTTCGCGCTCGGGCTCGTGCTGTTCTCCGACTACTCGGTCAGCCCGGCGGCCAGCGCGCGGCTGTCGGCCATGGTCTTCCTGGTGTCCTACTCCGTCGCGTCGCTGAGCCCGACCGTGATCGGTGCCCTGCGGGACGCCACCGGCAGCTACCAGGTGCCGTTCGCCATGCTGCTCGTGCTGCTGGTCCCGCAGGGCGCCGCCGCGTTCATGCTGCGGCCGGGACGCACCCGAACCCCCTGATCAGCTACCCCGGATCAGCGACCCCGGATCACCCGGTGACCGCGGCCGTCGGGTGGTCCAGGTTCAGCACCGTGCGCCCGCTCACCGTGCGCACCTGCACGGCCGCGATGTCCGCGGCGTCCAGAGCCGTGCCCGAGCTCATGTGGATGAGCTTGCCGGGGATGGCGTTCCAGGTGCCGACCTGCTGCACCTGACCCGCGCGGTCCACCACGACCAGCGCGTACGCCGTGTCACCGCGCCCGTAGTCCTCGTACTCGCAGGCCAGGTCCAGGCGGGTCCCCCAGCCGACCTTGGTCAGGGCGACGGTCGCGCTGATCGGGGCGCTGCTCGGGACCCCGGGTGCGGGCTGCATCGTCGAGCCGGCGACCTGGGTCGGGGCGGTCGGGCTGCTCGGGTGGTCCGGTGCGGTCGCCGCCCCGACCGCGACGAGGACGCCGACCACGGCCGCGGCCAGACCCGCGACGGCCAGCGCGACCAGGCCCCGCCGGCGCCGGCGGGCCTCGCGCAGCAGGTTCGGCAGCAGCGTGTCCGGCAGCGGTGGGACGACCTCCTCGCCGTCCGGACCGGACTCGCCGGACAGCTCCGCGACGACCGAGGCCGGCACCCGGGACAGCAGCCCGGGCAGCCCGGCGAGCTCGGCGACCACCTCGCTGCACGGCGGGCAGCCGGTCAGGTGACGGGCGAACTCGTCGCGCTCGCTCGGCGACAGGGCGCCGAGCACGTACGGCCCGGCCCACGTCTCGTAGCTGTCGCTCACCGGCTCACCCCCATCTCCTGCAGGGCCACGCGCAACCGCAGCAAGGCGTAGTGCGCCCGCGACTTCACGGTTCCTTCGGGGATACCCAGCACCCGCGCCGCGTCCGCGACCGACCGCCCGCGGAAGTAGCACTCGACCAGTACGGCCCGGTGGTCCAGGCTGAGCTGGCGCAGCGCGTCGGCGACCACCCAGGACTGCAGCATCTGGTCGGTGTCGTCCTGACCCCGTTCCGGCAGCGTGCCCGGCAGCGACTCGACCCGCGACCGCTTCGTCCGCCAGTCGTCCACGACCAGCCGCCGGGCCACGGTGTACAGCCAGCCGCGCGGCGAGCCCCGCGACGGGTCGAGGACCTCCGGGTGCTTCCAGGCCCGCAGCAGCGTCTCCTGCACGATGTCCTGGGCCTGCATCCTGTCCCCGGTCAGCCGGACCACGAACGCCCACAGCGCACCCGCGTGCTCGTCGTGCAGCGCACGCATGAGCTCGCTGTCCGTCTGCGCCATCGCCTCTCCTGGTCGACCGCCGGCCTGCTGCGTCCTGATCATCTCGCTGCTGACACGGGTCGGCGCGCCGTTCGGTTCACCCCAGGCGCCGGCCGACCGACGCGGTGCCCAGCCAGGAGTGCGGGTTGCCGTCCCAGCACCAGCCGAGCTTCGGCGCTCCCTGCCCGATCCACAGCGCCGGCACCCGCTTGTCGTGCCGCCGCGAGCCGGACAGCATGAAGCACCTGTTCGTCTGCAGCACCTGCGGGAACTGGGTCACCAGGGCCACGCCCTCGTCGATGGTCAGCGGAGTGCGGCCGCGGCCGAGCACCACCGGCAGGGCGTCCTGCGGGCGGACGTCGCAGAACTCCTCCCCGCGCTCGACGTCCACCAGCGCGTAGAGCCGGGCCGCGGGGAGGCGGACCGCGTCGATGGGTAGGTACCCGGCCAGGTCACCGTCGCCGTGGTTGCGGTCCACCACCCCCGGCTTGGTGCTGCCCAGCAGAGTCGTCAGCGGCATCGCGTCCTCGGCCGGGACGACGTCCCGGGTGGTGACCAGCAGGAACGTCACCTGCTGCTCGCTCGGCGCCGCCGGGACGACATCGGCCGCGGCCACCCGCACCGGGTCGGCCAGCGCGCGGAACTCCCCTTCGCCGAGCCCGGCCAGGGCCGGGTACCCCTTGCCCACCAGGACGTCGAGCTGGCGGTCGATCTCGGTGGCGATTTCCTGGGTCACGGCACTCCCTGCGTCGGCGGCTGTTGCTCAACGCGCCCGGGCCGCAGGTCGTTCCCGCTCAGCTGTCGAGCAGGTCCTGCGGCCGGTCGACGTCACGCGGGTCGCCGGTCCCGGCGCAGTCCACCGCGCTCACCTCGTCCGGGTGCGTGCGCAGCCACACCCGCGCGCCCTGGTCGCCCCGGGCCGCCGCGCCGACGTCCGCCCAGCACTCCCGCGCGAACAGCACCGGGTGCCCCGGCACGCCGTCGTACTCGGCCTGCGCACAGCGCGCTCCCGCCGCGCGCGCCGCGATCAGCCGCCGCACCGCCTGCGGGCCGATCCACGGCTGGTCCACGAGCAGCAGCACCGCCGTCGACCAGGGTCCGGCCTGAGCCGCGGCGAGCCCGACCTGCAGCGACGACGCCATGCCGCGGGGCCAGTTCACGTTCGTGGCGACCTCGGCGTCGACGTCGCGCAGCGGGACGGCACCGGCGACCGCGATCACGTCCGCGCACCCCCCCGCCCGCAGGGTGGCGACGGCGCGGTCCACCAGCCGCCTGCCGTCCAGGGTGGCCAACGCCTTCGGGCCGCCGAAGCGTCGCCCCGCCCCGGCCGCCAGGACGATCCCGACGACACCGCCAGGATCGGCGGCAGCGGCGTCCGCATCGTCGCTGCTCACGCGTTCACCTGCACGAGGGCCATGAGCCGGGAGGCGGCCCGGCGCGCGTCGTCACCGTCCGAGCGCTGGATCGCCATGACGGCCACCTCGTCGCCGTCCTTGAGGTCGAGCCACGCCCAGGCGTCCCCGCTGCCGAACCGCACCCCGCCGATCTCCGACCAGGTCAGGTCCCGGGTGAGCAGCACGTTCCGCACGACGATGCCGCGCTCGGAGGGGACGGCCTCGAGCCGGGCGAACCGCCACATGGCCACCGCGACGAGCCAGCCGAAACCCCACAGCAGCAACGAGTCCGCGACCGACCAGCCGGCGGAGCCGGTGCTCGGGACGACCAGGGCCAGGGCGCCGAACAGCGTCACCGACATGGCCGCGACGACCCAGGCGACCCGGCGTCCCCGGCGGGGCCGGAACGTGGCGTAGGGATCGCCGATCGCGCTCATGGGCCCCTACAGCCGGCAGGCGTGGATGTCGGTGACCAGGATGGCCCGCGCGCCCAGGTCGTACAGGTCGTCCATCACCTGGTTCGTCGTCGCTCTCGGGACCATGGACCGCACCGCCACCCATCCCTTGTCGTGCAACGGGCTCACGGTCGGCGACTCGAGCCCTGGCGTCAGCGCGCAGGCCTTCTCGACCAGCTCGACGCGGACGTCGTAGTCCATCATCACGTAGCGGCGGGCCGTGAGGACACCCTGCAACCTGCGGGTCAGCACCCCGACCGCCGGGTCGTCCTCCGCGTCGGTGCGCCGGATCAGCACGGCCTCGGACTCCAGGATCGGGTCGCCGAAGACCGCCAGCCCGGCCGCCTTGAGCGTGCTGCCGGTCTGCACGACGTCCGCGACGACGTCCGCGACGCCCAGGCCGACCGACGACTCGACCGCACCGTCCAGCCGGACGATGTCCGCCTGCACGTCGTGCCCGGCCAGGTGCCGCTCCAGCAGGCCGGCGTAGGACGTCGCGACCCGCAGACCGCCCAGGTCCGCGACCGAGCCGGCCACCCCGGGCGGCGCCGCGAACCGGAACGTCGAGCGGCCGAAGCCGAGCGGCAGGATCTCCTGCGCCTGGGCGCCGGAGTCGAGGAGCAGGTCACGCCCGGTCAGCCCCACGTCGAGCGTCCCCGACCCGACGTACACCGCGATGTCGCGCGGTCGCAGGTAGAAGAACTCCACGTCGTTGTCCGGGTCGGACAGCACGAGGTCGTGGCTGCTCGACCGCTGGCGGTACCCGCTCTCGCGCAGCATGTCGGTGGCGGCCTCGGACAGCGACCCCTTGTTCGGTACGGCGATGCGCAGCATCAGTGGCTCCTAGCGAGAAGGTGAACGGCTCTGGCGAGGGCGGGGCCGCCGCTCACAGATGCGCGTACACATCCTGCAGGGTGAGGCCGCGGTCGAGCATCAGCACCTGCAGGTGGTACAGCAGCTGGCTGATCTCCTCCGCCGCCCGCTCCGGGCTCTCGTGCTCGGCGGCCATCCACACCTCGGCCGCCTCCTCGACGACCTTCTTGCCGATGGCGTGCACGCCCGCGTCGAGCTCGGCGACAGTGCGCGAGCCCGCGGGGCGGGACCGGGCCTTCTCGCTCAGCTCGTCGAACAGGGCGTCGAAGCTCTTCACGGTCGGTCAGCCTACGGGGCGCCGACGGGCGACGACGTCTCGGGCAGCCGGACGTCTCGCAACGTGAGCGCCGTGCTGATCGCCGCCACCGTCGCCTCGTAGCCCTTGTCCTCGTGCGAGCCGGGAAGACCGGCGCGGTCCAGCGCCTGTTTGTCGTCGTCGCAGGTGAGCACTCCGAAGCCGACCGGGACGCCGGTGCGCACCGCCACGTCGGTGAGCCCGGACGTCGCGGCCTGGCAGACGTACTCGAAGTGCGGAGTGCCGCCGCGGACCACGACGCCGAGCGCGACCACCGCGTCGAACCCGGCCCCGGCCAGGCGGGATGCTGCGACCGGCAGCTCGAAGGTGCCCGGGACGCGCAGCGTGAGCGACTGCTCCACGCCGGAGTCAGCCAGGGCTCGGCGGGCGCCGTCCAGCAGGCCGTCCATCACCGGCTCGTGCCAGCTCGCGGCCACCACCGCGACCCGCAGCCCGGACCCGTCGACGGTGAGCGTGGGCGAGCCGTGGCCGCTCATGCGGACTCGCGGTGCTGGCCGGAACGCGACGGCAGGTCGTGCCCGAAGCGCTGGCGCTTGGTGTCGAGGTAGGCGGCGTTGTGCTGGGACCAGCCGGCCCGTAGCGCCAACCGCTCGCGCACGACGATCCCGGCCCGCTCGAGACCGGCGACCTTGTCCGGGTTGTTGGTCAGCAGCCGCACCTCGACGACACCGAGGTCGCGCAGCACTGCGGCCCCGGCCGCGTAGTCGCGGGCGTCGGCCGGCAGGCCGAGCTCGAGGTTCGCCTCGACCGTGTCGCGGCCGGCGTCCTGCAGCGCGTAGGCCGCGAGCTTGGGCAGCAGACCGATCCCGCGGCCCTCGTGGTCGCGCAGGTAGACCACGGCACCGCCGTGCCGGGTGATCTCCCCCAGCGCGGCGTCCAGCTGGGCACCGCAGTCGCAGCGCAGCGACCCGAACGCGTCGCCGGTCAGGCACTCCGAGTGCAGCCGGACGACGGCGCCGGGCGACGTCGGGTCGCCGCTGACCAGCGCGACGTGCTCGGCACCGGTCACCAGGTCGCGGTAGCCGTGCACCGTGAGCTCGCCGTGCCGGGTGGGCAGCACGCTGGACGCGACGCGCCGTACGCGCTGGACGTCACCGTGCGGCGCCGCGGGCGAACCCTCGTCACCCTGGGCACGGCGCCAGCTCGCCAGGTCGGCGATGCTGATCGTCAGCAGGTCGTGCCGACGTCCGAGCTCGAGGACGCCGGGGAGCCGGGTCATCGTGCCGTCCTCCTGCACGAGCTCGCCGATCACCGCGACCGGTGCCAGTCCGGCCAGCCGGCACAGGTCGACGGCCGCCTCCGTGTGCCCGGCCCGCTCCAGCACTCCCCCGGCGCGGGCCCGCAACGGCAGGACGTGCCCGGGACGGACCAGGTCCGCGGCCGTCGTCGCCGGGTCCGCGAGCACCCGCAGCGTGTGAGCGCGGTCGGCCGCACTGATCCCGGTCGTGACGCCCTCGCGAGCGTCCACCGACACCGTGTACGCGGTGCGCAGGGAGTCCTCGTTCTGGGCGACCATCGGCGGCAGAGCGAGCCGGTCCGCCCAGTCCGCCGGCATCGGCGCGCACAGGTAGCCCGAGGTGTGCCGGACGGTCCAGGCGAGCCACTGCGCGGTGGCGTGCTCGGCGGCCAGCACGACGTCGCCCTCGTTCTCCCGGTCGGCGTCGTCGACGACGAGGACCGGACGGCCGCGGCGCAGCTCGTCCAGCGCCGCCTCGACGGTGGCCAGCCCGAGCGCCAGCCCGCCGCCCGTCATGAGGGCACCCTCTCGGCGGCGCCGGCCGCGGCCTCGTCCGTGGAGGCGCGAGCCAGCCGCAGCCACACCACGAAGCCCCAGATCACGAACCCGGCGTACACGGCGTACAGCACCGCGGAGGGGTAGAAGTGCGCCCGCACCAGCACCGGCACCCCGACGATGTCGACGGCGATCCAGCAGAGCCAGAAGTCGACCCATCCTCGCGCCATCGCGTAGGTGGCGACCATCGAGCCGACGAAGATCCACGCGTCCGCCCAGACCGGGTCGTACGAGCCGAGGGAGCGGAAGATGGGGGTCAGGATCGCCACGCCGGCCAGCCACAGCACACCGACGACGGCCCGCTCGCGCCAGGTCGCCCACCGCGGCTCGACGGCGACGCCGTTCGGGTCGTGCTCCTTGTGCTGCTGCCAGCGCCACCAGCCGTAGACGCTGGTGATGATGAAGAACACCTGGCGACCGGCCTGCCCGTAGAGCGTGTGCCCGCTCTCGGAGCCGTAGGCGGCGCCGGTGAACACCAGGAACAGCAGGACGTTGCCGATGATCCCGACCGGCCAGGCCCACACCTTGCGGCGCATGCCCAGGATCGCGGAGGCGAGCCCGAAGACGTTGCCGATGATCTCGCTCCAGGCGATGGGGTGACCGGCGATGGTCAGGTGCGCCGCGAGCAGGTCGTTCATGAAGTCCACGGTGTCTCCAGGGTCGCGTTGCGGTTCGTGAGCAGGCGGTGCACGTACTTGGCGAGGACGTCGACCTCGAGGTTGACCGGGTCGCCCACCGCGCGACGTCCGAGCGTGGTGAGCTCGAGCGTGGTGGGGATCAGCGACACCGAGAAGGTGCCGGCCTCGTCGTCGAGCGCGCTGACGGTCAGCGAGACGCCGTCCACGGTGATCGACCCCTGCGGCACCAGGTAGCGGGCCAGGTGCGGCGGCAGCGAGATGGTCACCACCTCCCAGCGGTCACCGGGCTCGCGACGGACCACGACGGCGGTGCCGTCGACGTGCCCCTGGACGACGTGCCCGCCGAACCGCCCGTCGGCGGCCATCGCGCGCTCCAGGTTCACCGGCGAACCGGGCACCAGGTCACCGAGCGCGCTGTGCCGCAAGGTCTGCGCCATCACGTCGACGGTGAAACCGCCGTCGGTGGGCTCGCCGACGACGGTCAGGCAGACGCCGTTCACCGCGATGGACGCACCGGGCAGCGCGTCCGAGGTCACCAACGGTCCGTGCACGGTGAGGCGGGCGGAGTCGGCGCCGTGCTCCAGCGCGACGACCTCCCCGAGCTCCTCGACGATCCCGGTGAACATCAGGCTCCCTCGGTGGGGTCGGGGGTGGGGGTGAGCATCAGGCGCAGGTCGTCGCCCAGCCGGGTGACGTCGTCGAGCCGGAGCCGGGCGATGGCGTCGATGGAGCCGATGCCGAGGTCGGCCACGGCCGGCGCGCCGAGCCCGAGGAAGGCCGGCGCGACGTAGGCGACGACGTGGTCGACCAGGCGGGCCTGCCAGAACACCGCGGCCAGGGTCGCACCGCCCTCGAGCCAGACGTGCCGGCTGCCCAGCGCCCAAAGCCGCCGCAGTGCCTCGTGCGGGCAGCGGGTGTCCAGCACGGTCGCGCCGGTCCGCTCGAGCACGCTGCCGGGCCGCAGTCCGCGCAGGCCCATCACAGCCCGGCGCGGCTGCTGCGGCCGGTCGGCGCCGCGGCGGTCCCGGACGGTCAGCCGCGGGTCGTCGGTCCAGGCGGTGCCGGTCCCGACCAGGATGGTGTCGGCGTCGGCGCGCAGGTCGTGCACGTCCTGGCGCGCGGGCGCTCCGGTGATCCACTGGCTGGTGCCGTCGGCGGCGGCGCCTCGCCCGTCCAGGGTCGAGGCGAACTTCCAGGTGACGACCGGGCGGCCGAGGTCCTGGGCCTGCTGCCAGCGGGCGACCAGCGCGTCGGCTTCGGTGCGCAGTCCGAGGTCCTCGATCTGGCTGACGTGGATGCCCGCCGCGCGCAGCCGCTGCGCCCCGCCGGCGGCGTCCGGGTTGGCGTCGGGCCGCGCGAAGACGACGCGTGCCACGCCGGCCGTGATGAGCGCAGCGGTGCACGGACCGGTGCGACCGGTGTGCCCGCACGGTTCCAGGGTGACGACGGCGGTGCCGCCGTGCGCGGCGGTGCCGGCCCGGGCGAGCGCGGCCACCTCGGCGTGCGGGCTGCCGGCGCCTTCGTGCCAGCCCTCACCGACCACCTCGCCGGCGTCGTCCAGGACGACGCAGCCGACCCGCGGGTTGGGGTCGCTCGAGGGCCCTCGGCGCGCCAGCAGCAGAGCGCGGGCCATCGCGACGTCGATGTCACTCACCTGGGACCCCTCTCGCCTCGCCGTTCGGGGCGGGCTCCGGGGTCGACCACGAGAGAGTGATCCCTCGTCGTCACGTCGGTGTGCGGCCCGGCTTCGGGCTCGCGCGCCGACGGCGCCACCGACGCAAAGCGCCTGCGACGCCGCGTGTCTCCTCCCATCCGGACTCTCACCGTCGGTCCTGGAGTTCCACCAGGTCAACCGGCCGCTGGCTGCGGTCGGGTCGCGGACTGTCACCGCCGGCTCGGAATTTCACCGACCCCGGAGCACGCGTGTGCTGCGGTGAGTCTAGCCCTATCCCCCGCTGGCGAAAGATCAGTGGGTGTGAGCCGCGGCACGCTCGCGCAGCAGGGCGATCTGCGCCGCCGCGTCGGGCGCCCCGTAGACGGCCGACCCGGCGACGAACACGTCGGCACCGGCGTCCGCCGCCCGCTCGATGGTCTCGGTGGTGACGCCGCCGTCCACCTGCAGCCAGACGTCCAGCCCGCTGTCCCGGATCGCCCGCCGGGCGCGCCGGATCTTGGGCAGCGTGACGTCCAGGAAGGTCTGGCCGCCGAAACCGGGCTCGACGGTCATCACCAGCAGCATGTCCAGCTCGGGCAGCAGGTCCAGGAACGGCTCGACGGGGGTGGCGGGCTTGAGCGCCAGACCGGCCCGGGCGCCGAGGCGGCGCAGCTCGCGAGCCAGCCGCACCGGCGCCGCGGCGGCCTCGGCGTGGAAGGTGACGCTGGCCGCGCCAGCCTCTGCGTAGCCGGGGGCCCAGCGGTCCGGGTCCTCGATCATCAGGTGCGTGTCGATCGGCACCGGGCTGATCTTGGCCAGGGCCTCCACCACCGGCAGCCCGAGGGTCAGGTTCGGCACGAAGTGGTTGTCCATGACGTCCACGTGCGCCCAGTCGGCGTCGGCGATGCGCGCCAGCTCGGACTCGAGGTTGGCGAAGTCGGAGTTCAGGATGCTCGGCGAGATCTGCAGGGCCACGCGGCGAGCCTAGCGATCCCTGGGCACGAGTCCTTGCCAGTCCTGGCAACTCGCGATATATCTTGTTCTCCGACTCGCGATATATCTCGAAGGAGCGACGGTGAGAGCGATCTGGCGGCTGCTGGTGGAGCACCGGGACTACCGGGCGCTGCTCGCGGCCGGACTCGTGTCCCGGACGGGTGACTACGTGCTCACCGTCGGCCTCATGTACCTGGTCTACGACCTGACCGGGTCCACCGTGGCGACCGCCGGCATGCTCGTCGTCTCGGTGGTGCCGCAGATGTTGCTGGCCTCCCCCGCTGGCGTGCTGGTGGACCGCTGGGACCGGCGGCGCGTGCTGGTCGTGACCCTCGTGGCCCACGCCGTGACCCTGCTCCCCCTGCTGGCGGTGCACGGCGGCGGCACCCTGTGGCTGCTGTACGCCGTGGCCGGCGTCCAGGCCGTCCTCGAGCTGCTGAGTGTGCCCGCCGAGCAGGCGCTGGTGCCCCTGCTGGTGCCCCCCGAGCGGCTCGTGTCCGCGAACGCGTTGAACGCGCAGGCCGGGTCCGTCGCGCGGCTGGTCGGCGCCGGGCTCGGCGGCGTGGCCGCCGCCTGGGGCGGCATCGTCGCAGTGACCCTGGTGGACGTGGCGAGCTTCGTGGCCGCCGCCACGCTGGTCGTGCTGGTGCGCGGCGCTGGGCGCGGCAACCCGGTGGCCCTCACGGAGGAGGTCGTCGGCGGCGTCCCGTGGTGGCACGAGTGGCGGGCCGGTCTGCGGATCGCCGCCGGCAGCCGGACCCTGCGCATCCTGCTCGCCTTCACCGTCGTGACCGCGGTAGGCGAGGGGATCATGGGCACATTGTTCGCCCCCTTCGTGCTCGACGTCCTGCACGGCGGGCCGCAGGGCTACGGACTCGTCGTCGGCGTCCAGGCGATCGGGGGCATCGCGGGTGGGCTGCTCGTCGCCGGGTACGGCGACCGGCTGCGCCCGGCGAGGCTCTTCGGCTGGGGCGCGGCGGTGTTCGGCCTGGTCGACCTCTCGCTCTTCCTGTACCCGATCGCCTGGGCGCACGTCGGACCCGCCGTGGTGCTGATGATCGTGGTGGGCCTGCCCGGCGCCGCGGTCGTCGCCGGCGCCACGACGCTGCTGCAGCACGCGACCCTGGACGCCCACCGCGGGCGGGTCCTGGGCACCGTGCTGGCCCTGCAGTCGGCGGGCATGCTGGTCGGCGCGGCCGCGGCCGGCCTGCTCCCGACGCTGGTCGGCGGGACGGCCGGCATCATCGCCGTGATCGCCTGGCAGGGCGTCGGGTACCTGCTGTTCGGCGTCCTGGCCAGCACCGTCTGGGTGCCGGACGACCAGCCCCGGCCGGACGACGAGGCCTCAGCGGCGGCGGAGCAGCGCGAGGAACATCGCGTCGGTGCCGTGCCGGTGCGGCCACAGCTGGACGGTCCCGGAGCCCTCGAGCGTTGAGGTGTCCGGTGCGTCGACCAGCGGCACCGCGTCCAGCAGCTCGACGTCGGGACGCGTGCGCAGGACGTCGTCGACCACGAGGCGGGTCTCCGCGACGTGCGGCGAGCAGGTGACGTAGGCGACGACGCCACCGGGCCGAACGGCGTCCAGCGCGCTCGCCAGCAAGGCTCGCTGCAGCGGCGCGAGCGTGGCCAGGTCGGCCGGGGTCCGGCGCCAGCGCGCCTCGGCCCGGCGGCGCAGCGCACCGAGCCCGCTGCACGGGACGTCGACCAGCACCCGGTCGTACGCCGCCGGCTCCTGCTCACCGAGGGCGCGCCCGTCGGCGGCCCGCACGTCGACGGCGTCTCCCAACGCGGCCACCGCGTGCCGGACCAGGTCCGCTCGGTGCGGGGCCAGCTCGACCGCGGTCAACGACGCACCCCGACGGGCACCGAGCGCCCCGAGCAGCGCGGCCTTGCCGCCCGGCCCCGCGCACAGGTCGAGCCAGCGCTCATCGCGTCCGTCGAGCGGGGCATCGGCCAAGGCGAGCGCGACCAGCTGGCTGCCCTCGTCCTGCACGCCGGCCCGGCCCTCGCGGACCGCAGCGAGCTGCCCGGGGTCCCCGGCCGGCCAGCGCACGGCGTACGGCGACCAGCGACCCGCCGTGCCGCCGGCGGCCAGCAGCTCCTCCGGCTCAGTCAGGCCGGGCCGGGCCACCAGGGTGACCTCGGGCGCGGCGTTGTCCGCGGCGAGCAGGTCGGCGAGCTCGTCGTCCAGCCGCTCGGCCGGCACCCCGCGCCCGGCCAGTGCCTCACGGAAGGCCCGGACCACCCACAGCGGGTGGCTGTGCGCGAGCGCCAGGTGCCCCTGCGGGTCCGTCGCCGCGTCGGGCGCGAGCTGCGCGACCCAGGCGTCGACGTCGCGCTCGCCGACCCTGCGCAGGACGGCGTTGGCCAGGCCGCCGGGACCGTGACCGACCTGGTGGCGGACCAGTGCGACCGTCTCGCTGACGGCGGCGTGCGGGGGGACGCGCATGCCCAGCAGCTGGTGCGCGCCGAGCCGCAGAGCGTCCAGCAGCCCGTCGTCCAGCTCGTCCAGCGGGCGGGTGCAGCACTCGGCCAGCACGGCGTCGTACAGGCCCTGCATCCGCAGGGTGCCGTAGGCGAGCTCGGTGGCGAAGCCGGCGTCCCGTCCGGTGATCCGGCGCTCCCGCAGCAGGCCCGGCAGCACCAGGTTGGCGTAGGCGTCCTCGGTGGCCACGGCCCGCAGCGTGTCGAACGCGGCCTGGCGGGCCGGGTCGGCGCGCCGAGCGCGTTCGGCGGGCCGCTGGGCCGAGCGGCGGCGCGGCGGCGGCGTCACCGGTCGGCCTCGGGCCCGAGCTGCCGGCCGGACTCCAGCCGGGCGCCGCGCGCCCAGTCCGCGGCCGCCATGGGGCGCTTGCCCGGGGGTTGCACGCTGCCCAGCCGGACCGGCGTCGAGCCGGTACCCACCAGGACGTCACGGCGGGTGACCTGAAGCACTCCCGCGGCCAGCGGGCCGTCGTCGGCGACGCTCACCGGCTCGACCGGGCCGAGCTTGAGGCGCTCGCCGCCGAACGTCGTCCAGGCGCCGGGGGCCGGGGTGCACGCCCGGACCAGCCGGTCCACGCGGCTCGCCGGGGCCGTCCAGTCCACCTGGGCGTCGGCGACCTCGACCTTGGGGGCGAGGCTGACGCCCTCGGCCGGCTGCGGCTGCGGGTTGACGGTCCCCTCCTCGATGGCGTCCAGGGTGGCGACCAGCAGACCCGCGCCGGCCTCGGCGAGTCGGGCGAGCAGGTCACCGCTGGTGTCGCGGGGGCGCACCGTCTCGGTCATCACGCCGAATACCGGCCCGGTGTCCATCCCGGCCTCGAGCCGGAAGGTGCTGGCGCCGGTCACCTGGTCGCCGGCCATCAGCGCCCGCTGCACCGGTGCCGCGCCTCGCCACGCCGGTAGCAGCGAGAAGTGCAGGTTCACCCAGCCGTGCCGCGGGACGTCCAGCACCGGCTGCGGCAGCAGGGCGCCGTAGGCGACGACCGGGCAGCAGTCGGGCGCGAGCTCGGTGAGCCGGGCCAGGAACTCGGGCTCGCGCGGCCGCTGCGGCTTGAGCACCTCGAGGCCGGCCTCGGCGGCGAGCTCGCCCACCGGGGACGCGGCGAGCCGGCGACCGCGACCGGCGGGGGCGTCGGGCCGAGTGACCACGGCGACCACCTCGTGGGACGACGCCAGCACGGCGCGCAGGGCCGGGACGGCGGCGTCCGGGGTGCCCGCGAAGACGAGGCGCACGCGCCTACAGCGCCTTGCCGAAGGTGGCGTGCGGGCTCACCTTGAGCACGGGCGCGGACAGACCGGCCCAGTCGGCGTCCCGGATCGCCTTCATGGCCATCTTGCGCTGCTCGCGGTCGAGCCGGTCGATGAACAGGATGCCGTCCAGGTGGTCGGTCTCGTGCTGGATGCACCGGGCGAGCAGCTCGGAGCCCTCGATCACCACCGGCTCGCCGTGCATGTTCTGGCCCTTGGCCACGACGCGCAGCGCCCGGGGGGTGTCGAACGCCAGGCCGGGCAAGGACAGGCAGCCCTCGTCGCCGTCCTGCTGCTCCGAGGACAGGTCCAGGCTGGGGTTGACCAGGTGGCCGAGCTCGTCGTCCACCCAGTACGTGAAGACGCGCAGCCCGACGCCGATCTGCGGGGCGGCCAGGCCGACGCCGGGGGCGTCGCACATGGTGTCGGTGAGGTCCTTGACGAGCTGGCGCAGCTCCTTGTCGAAGTCGATGACCTCGAGCGCGGGCGTGCGCAGCACGGGGTCCCCGAACAGGCGGATGTCCTGGATCGACACGGCTGGCGGTCCTCGTCTGGTCGGCGACGTCGGCATCGGCGGACCCTGCGTTCCGCCACCCGGCAGTGTACGGGCGCGGCGGTGACAGACTCGAACCCGACGCGGGTCGCGGACCCGCCCAGGTCGAGGAGCGACAGGTGACGCAGGAGCGACCGTGGTTCGGGGCCCGGGTGTACGCCTTCCTGTTCCGGTTCCTCGGCCCCGCGGAGCTGGGACCGGCCAGCCAGGAGCCGACGGCAGCCGCCGACCCCGAGTTCGCCTGCCCGGTGTGCGGCTCGCCGATGTCGGCCCACACCTGGACCCAGGACGCCGGGCGGCGCCGGATGGTCTGCCCGACCCCGCCCGTGCCGCAACCGTAGCCACAGCCGTTGCCGTAGCCGTAGCCGTAGCGAGGCCGCCTACACCAGGTCCAGCGGGTCGACCTGGACCCGGACGCTGCCGGCCCGCTTGGCGGCGCTGCGGACCGCCGCGGAGGCGCGCAGCGCCGAGCTCAGCGCCTCGCGCTGCGACGGCGTGGTCCGCAAGAGGATGCGCACCACCGGTTCGTCGACGTCCGAGACCCGGCCGGCGGCCCGACCGGGGCGGCCTCCCACCTGGGCCGGGATCGCGACGGGGCCCAGCACCTCGACGTCCGGACCCAGCTGGGCCGAGACGACCAGGTCCTCGACGGCGGACGCCGGACCGGTGAGCGTGGCCACCGTGCGGGCCGGCGGGAAGCCGAGGGACTGCCGCGCCTCCAGCTCGCGCGCGCTGTGCCAGGTCGGCGCCCAGCGGACCAGCGCCTCGACCGGGGGCAGCCCACCCGGCCCACCCAGGACGACGACCCCACCCCGGTCGCTGCTGCGGACCAGCGCAGCGGCGTTCACCCAGCGCCGCAGCGCCTCCTCCGACGCGCGCAGGTCGCTGCGGCCCAGCAGCGCCCACGGGTCGAGCAGCAGCGCCGCGCCGTAGCCGCCGTGGGCGACCGGCTCGGCGCCCGGGGTGGCGATGACCAGGGCCGGGCGGTCCGGCACCTGGGCGACCACGGCACCCCCGCCGCTGGTGACCACCGGGACCCCCGGGAAGGCGCGCCCCAGCTCCTCCGCAGTCCGTCGGGCACCGACCACGACTGAGCGCAGCCGCCGCTCGCCGCACTCCGGGCAGGTCCAGCTCGGGTCGCTGACGCCGCACCACCGGCAGCGTGGCGCGCCCTGGCCGTCGGGCAACGCCAACGGCCCGTGGCAGGAACGGCAGTGCGCCGGCGTCCGACAGCTCTGGCAGGCCAGTGCCGGCACGTAGCCGCGGCGCGGCACCTGGACCAGCACCGGGGAGGTCGCCAGGGCCGCGGACGCCGTCCGCCAGGCGATGGACGGCAGGCGGGCCGACGCGGCGCCGGGGTCGCGCTCGGGTTCGTGGCCCTCGCCGGCCAGCAGCACCCGCGGGGCCGCCCGGCGCAGCTCGGTCGCGCCCACCTCGATCGGTCGGGCCCAGCCGGCCCGCACCATCCGCTCGACCTCGGCGGTCCGGACGAACCCCCCGAACAGCGCGGCGGCGGAGTCCTGGCCGGCCCGCAGCGCGAGCACCTCGCGCACGTGCGGGTACGGCGCGTGCGGCTCAGCGTGCAGGTCGTCACCGTCGTCCCAGCAGACCACCAGTCCGAGGTCCTGCACCGGCGCGAACATCGCCGCGCGCGTCCCGACCACGACCCGGGCGTGCCCACGAGCGGCGCGCAGCCAGGCCCGGTAGCGAACCTTCGGCCCGAGGTCGGCGGTCAGCACGACGTGGTCGCTGGCAGGGTCCACGGCCCGCAGGGCATGGTCCACCCGCGCGACGTCGCGGGTGTCCGGGAGCACGACCAGGGCACCACGGCCCGCGGCCGCGGCGGTCGCCGCGGCGACCGCGATCGCGTGCGGCCAGTCCAGCGCGTCCTCGCCGGCCGACGGGGTGGCGGTCCACGCCGCCCGCGGCGCGGCGCCCGACGCGACCCGGTCGAGGAACGCGCTGCCACCGGCGTAGCGGGACCACACGGTCGGGTCCGGCACCGGAGCCGGAGCGGCGCGAACGGCCGGCGCCGACTCCTCGGCCTCCGCCTGCGCGTGCCGCGGCGGGACGGCCAGTCTCAGGACGTCGCCGAGCGTGCCGGCCCAGCGGTCCGCGACCGCCCGGCACAGCCACAGCAGCTGCTCGCCGAGCACCGGCTCGGGTGAGACGACGCGCCGCAGGGGGCTGAGCCGTCCCGCGTGCTCCGCAGCCGGCTTGCGCACCACGACGAAGCCGTCCAGGTCCTGCCCGGCGAAGCGGACCTTGACCCGCGCACCGGGCACGGCCGTGTCGGCGAGCGGCGCCGGGACGGAGTACTCGAACCGCCGGTCCAGGTGCGCCAGCGGGACGTCGACCACGACCTCCGCCACCGGGTCGACCTCCGCCAGGCCGGGTGGTGGCTTGGCGGCCCGCTTGCGAGCGGCCGCCCTGGCCGCGGCCCGCGGAGCCGGAACGAGGGCGAGCTGGTCGTCCCCCTCGCTCTGCTCCGCCGTGGTCACGGGGTATTCCTACCCGACACCGCCGTCAGCGCGCCCCGCCGGTCCCCCGCAGCAGGCGCCGCGCCGTGTGCTCGAGGTGCCCGACGAGCTCGGCGGGACGAACCACCGTGAACTCCGCACCCGTGACGGCGAGCAGCAGCACCACCCAGTCGAAGGAGTCCGCCTGCACGTGCAGCCGGCACGTCTGGTCGTCCACCGGCTCGAGGGTCCCCCAGCCACCGACCGCCGCCCGCACCTGGTCGGCCGGCGCGGCGAGCTCGACCAGCACGTCCAGCCGGGGCCGCGACGCGATGGCGGTCCGGACGAACTCGGCGGCGTCGCCGCCCGGGATCGCCCGCGGACGGAAGCGAGCGCCCGACGGGGCACTGCGTGAGAGCCGGTCCAGCCGGAACGTGCGCCAGTCGGCCCGGTCGACGTCCCACCCGAGCAGGTACCAGCGCCGGCCCACTGCCACCAGGCGGTGCGGGTCGACGGACCTCGGGCCGGGTTCACGCTCGCGCGCCCGGTACTGGAAGGAGACCCGCTCGCCGTCCCGGCAGGCCTGGGCCAGCACCGTCAGGTCCCCGGCCTGCACGGCCGGGCCGGACGTGGCCGCCGGCACGGTGTACTCCTGGATCGCGTCCACCCGGCGGCGCAGCGGCGGGGGCATGACCTGGACGATCTTGGCCAGTGCGCCGAGCGCGGCCTGGTCGATGCCCGCCACCGAACCCGCTGCTGCGGTGCGCAGCGCGACGGCGACGGCGACGGCCTCGTCGGCATCCAGCAGCATCGGGGGCAGCGTCGCGCCCGCTCTGAGCTGGTAGCCGCCGCCCACGCCGCGCCCGGCATCAACCGGGTAGCCGAGGTCGCGCAGCCGCTCGACGTCCCGGCGCAGGGTGCGCGGGCTCACCTCGAGCCGGCCCGCCAGCTCGGCACCCGGCCAGTAGCGGTGCGTCTGCAGCAGCGACAGCAGCTCGAGCATCCGCGCGCTCGTCGACATGCGGACCAGACTAGATCCGCTAGCGGACAGAACCTGACCGCTATGGCTCGTAGCGTGGAGAGCAGCCGAGAACGACGACCGAGGAGGCACCATGACGACCACGAGCACCACGACGGGCCCGACGAGCGCGCTGCAGATGAGGCTCGAGCTGATCCCCGTCCCGGTCACCGACGTGGACCGCGCCAAGGAGTTCTACGTGCGCGCCGGGTTCAACGCCGACCACGACCAGACCGTGCACGAGGGGCTGCGTTTCGTGCAGCTCACCCCGCCGGGGTCGGCCTGCTCGATCTGCCTCGGGATCGGCATCACCCAGATGGAGCCGGGCAGCCAGCAGGGTCTGCAGATGGTCGTCGGGGACGCCGACGCCGCGCGGGAGGTGCTGCTCGCCCGGGGCATCGAGGTCGGTGACGTCGACGAGCAGCCGTGGGGTCGCTTCCTCTACTTCAGCGACCCCGACGGCAACTCGTGGGCGATCCAGGAGATCGTGATCCCCGGGCAGGGCTGACCCAGCGGCCAGCGGGGCTCAGGCGCCGACGGCGGCCTTGAGCGCGTCGACCCGGTCGGTGCGCTCCCAGGTGAAGCCGTCGGCGTCCGTACGACCGAAGTGGCCGTAGGCCGCGGTGCGGGCGTAGATCGGCCGCAGCAGGTCGAGGTCGCGGATGATCGCGGCGGGGCGCAGGTCGAAGACCTCGCTGATCGCCTTGCCGATCGCGGCCGGGTCGACCTGCTCGGTGCCGAACGTCTCGACGTACAGGCCCACCGGGTGCGCCTTGCCGATCGCGTAGGCGACCTGCGCCTCGCAGCGGGACGCCAGGCCGGCCGCGACCACGTTCTTGGCGACCCAGCGCATCGCGTAGGCGGCCGAGCGGTCGACCTTCGACGGGTCCTTGCCGCTGAACGCGCCGCCGCCGTGCCGGGCCATGCCGCCGTAGGTGTCGACGATGATCTTGCGGCCGGTCAGGCCCGCGTCGCCCATCGGGCCGCCGATCTCGAACCGGCCCGTCGGATTGACCAGCAGGCGGGTCGAGGAGGTGTCCAGGTCGAAGTCGATCTGGGACAGCACCGGCTTGACGACGTCGGCCTCGATGTCGGGCGTGAGCATGCCCTCCAGCGAGATGTCCGCGGCGTGCTGCGTGGACAGCACGACCGTGTCGAGCCGCACCGCGCGGTCGCCTTCGTAGCCGATGGTCACCTGGGTCTTGCCGTCCGGGCGCAGGTAGGCGAGCTCACCGGACACGCGGACCTCGGTCAGCCGCTCGGCCAGCCGGTGCGCCAGGAAGATCGGCAGCGGCATCAGCTCGGGGGTGTCGGTGCAGGCGTAACCGAACATCAGGCCCTGGTCGCCGGCGCCCTGGGCGTCCAGCGGGTCGATGGTGCCCTCCGCGCGGCGCTCGTACGCGTCGTCGACGCCCTGGGCGATGTCCGGGGACTGCGCGCCGATCGAGACCTCGACGCCGCAGGAGTTGCCGTCGAAGCCCTTGGTGGAGGAGTCGTAGCCGATCCGCAGCACGGTGTCGCGCACGATCCGGGGGATGTCCACGTAGGACGACGTCGTCACCTCCCCGGCGACGTGCACGAGGCCCGTCGTGACCATCGTCTCGACCGCGACCCGGCTGCGCGGGTCGTCAGCGAGCATGGCGTCCAGGATCGCGTCGCTGATCTGGTCACAGATCTTGTCCGGGTGGCCCTCGGTGACGGACTCGGACGTGAACAAGCGCAAGGACGACACAGGCAATCTCCTCGGATGCAGCGGCTGCTGGCTGGCGCGGCTCATCGGTCGAGGCCGCGATCGATGAGTCTAGCCCGCCCGCGCAGCGAGACGGCGGGTGACCACATTCCAGACACCGGCCGCGACCTCGGTCTTGGTTCCGGGGTCGAGCGCGTGCTCGACGGGCCGCTCGCCGCCGGCTGCGTCCAGCACCACGACCGTGTTGTCGTCCGACCCGAAGGTCTTGTCGACGCCGACCTCGTTGACCACCAGGAGGTCGCAGCCCTTGCGCGCCAGCTTGGCCCGCGCGTGGTCCAGCACGCTGCCCTGCGCGTCCCCGGTCTCGGCCGCGAAACCGACCACGACCTGGCCCGGGCGGGTCCGGTGCGCCGCCAGCTCGGCCAGGATGTCCGGGTTGCGGACCAGCTCGATCACGGGCGACCCGCCGTCGTCGGACTTCTTGATCTTGTGGTCGGTGAACCGGGCCGGTCGGAAGTCGGCCACGGCGGCGGCCATCACGACCACGTCCGCCGAGGGCGCCTCGGCCAGCACCGCCGTGCGCAGCTGCTCAGCCGTCTCGACCCGGACCACCCGGACGCCGGCCGGGTCGGGCAACGACGACGAGCTGACCAGGACGACGTCGGCGCCGCGGGACGCCGCGACGGCGGCGAGCGCGTAACCCTGCTTGCCGGACGACCGGTTGCCCAGGAACCGCACCGGGTCCAGCGGCTCACGCGTCCCACCGGCGCTCACCAGCACGGTGCGCCCGGCCAGGTCCTGCGGGGTGGCGACGGCGGGGCTGGACCCCAGCAGCGCCCGGCAGGCCGCGAAGATCTGCTCGGGCTCGGGCAGCCGACCCGGCCCGGTGTCGGCGCCGGTCAAGCGGCCGGACGCCGGGTCAAGCACGACGACGCCACGGTCGCGCAGCGTCAGGACGTTGGCCTGCGTGGCCGGGTGCTCCCACATCTCGGTGTGCATCGCCGGGGCCATCAGGACGGGGCACCGGGCCGTCAGCAGGGTGTTGGTCAGCAGGTCGTCCGCCAGCCCGTGCGCCGCACGAGCCAGCAGGTCGGCCGTGGCCGGCGCGACGACCACGAGGTCAGCGTCGCGGCCGAGCCGGACGTGCGGCACCTCGTGCACGTCCTGCCAGACGTCGGTGTGCACGGGTTGGCCGGACAGCGCGGCCCAGGTCGGCTCCCCCACGAACTCCAGCGCGGCCCGGGTCGGGACCACCCGGACGTCGTGACCGCTCTCGGTGAGCAGGCGCAGCAGGTGGGCGACCTTATAGGCGGCGATGCCACCCCCGACGCCGAGCACGACGTGGGGGCGTTCGCCAGCCTGGTTCAGCTCACGCCTCGGCAGGCTCGGAGGTCAGCAGACCCTCGTTGATCTCGCGCAGTGCGATGCTCAGCGGCTTCTCGTGCACGTGCGTCTCGACCAGCGGGCCGACGTACTCGAGCAGGCCCTCGCCGAGCTGGGAGTAGTAGGCGTTGATCTGACGGGCGCGCTTGGCGCCGTAGATGACCAGGGCGTACTTCGAGTCGGCGACCTTCAGCAGGTCGTCGATCGGGGGGTTCGTGATGCCTTCGGGAACAGCGATGGTGCCGGACACGGAGAGTCTCGTTTCGTCGACGTACAGGCGGATCCACCGTCCATTGTGTCAGATCGCGAGACCCATCTGCTGCACGAGCGCCGCGCTGGCCCGCTGCACGTCGTCGTTGACGATCGTCACGTCGAACTCCGGCTCCGCCGCGAGCTCCTCGCGCGCCGTGCGCAGCCGCCGCTCGCGCTCCTCCTCCGACTCCGTGCCACGGCCCACCAACCGGCGCACGAGCTCGTCCCAGCTGGGCGGGGCGAGGAAGACGAAGCGGGCCTGCGGCATCGTCTCGCGGACCTGTCGAGCGCCCTGCAGGTCGATCTCGAGCAGGGCGGCCTGGCCCGCCGCCAGGGCGGCCTCGACCGGGCCGCGCGGCGTGCCGTAGCGGTTCCTCCCGTGCACGACTGCCCACTCCAGCAGCTCGCCGCCGGCCACCATCGCGTCGAACCGGGCGTCGTCCACGAAGTGGTAGTGCACGCCGTCCACCTCGCCGGGGCGGGGCGACCGGGTCGTCGCCGACACCGAGAGCCAGACCTGCGGGTACTGGTCGCGCACGAAGGCCGAGACCGTGCCCTTGCCGACCGCGGTCGGGCCGGCGAGGACCGTGAGCCGACGTCGAGCGACGTCGCTCACGATCCGGTCGAGAACCGCGCGACGAGCGCGGACGCCTGCTTGGAGCCCAGCCCGCGCACCCGGCGGCTCTCCGAGATGGCCAGCTCGTCCATGATCTGGCGGGCCCGCACCTTGCCGACCCCAGGCATGGCCTCGAGCAGCGCCGAGACCTTCATCTTGCCGATCACGTCGTTGCGCTGGCCCTCGACGATCACGTCCTCCAGGGAGCCCTGCGCGTGCTTCAGCCGGCTCTTGACCTCCGCGCGCTCACGGCGCGCCGCGGCAGCCTTCTCGAGCGCAGCCTGACGCTGCTCCGGGGTCAGGGGCGGCAGGGCCACGATGCGTCACCTCGAGGGTCGGTCGGAGCCCCCAGGGTTTGCTGCGGGCAGGGTCAGAACCTAGCGACTCATCGCCCACTGCGGCAACGAGACCCGGCAGTTCGGCCGGCGGACGACGTCTGGCGGTTCGTCAGGGCTCACCCAGCACGGCCCGGCAGGCGTCCAGCGTCCGGTCGGCCGCGTCCTGCAGCGCCGTCACCGAGGGCCCCGCACCGAGCACCTCGCGCGACGAGGAGGGCAGCACGTTGCGGACCGCCGCGCCGAACACCTTCGCGAGCTCGCCCGCACCGGCACCCTGCGCGCCGATCCCGGGCGCCAGCAGTGGCGCGTGGCTGGCGGCCAGGTCGATCCCGAGGTCCGTAACCGCCGAGCCGATGGTCGCGCCGACGACGAGCCCGACGTCGCCGAGGTCGGGGCAGCCCGCGTTGTCGGCGCTCACCCCGGCCACGATCGCCGCCGCCACCGAACCCCCCTGCGGCCCGACCGCGTGCTGTACCTGGCCGGCCTCCGGGTTCGAGGTGAGGCCGAGCACGAAGATGCCGCACCGTTGCGCCGCAGCCAGGTCCAGTGCCGGCCGCAGTGACTCGTAGCCCAGGTACGGGTTCACCGTGAGCGCGTCCGTCGCCAGAGGGCTGGACTGGTCGAGGTAGGCCTGCGCGTAGGCGGTCATCGTCGAGCCGATGTCCCCGCGCTTGGCGTCGGTGATGACCAGCGCGCCGGCCTCGCGGGCCTCGCGCACGACCCGCTCCAGCACGGCGACCCCGGCCGAGCCGTGCCGCTCGAAGAACGCGGACTGCGGCTTCAGCACGGCGACCTGCCCGGCCAGTGCCTCGACGCAGGTCATCGCGAACCGCTCGAGACCACGGGCGTCGTCGTCCAGGCCCCAGGCGGACAGCAGCGACGCGTGCGGGTCGATCCCGACGCAGAGCGCCCCACGCTTGTTCATCAAGGACCTCAACCGGATCCCGAACGGTGCGATCATCGCGTTCCCTCCGCTGTGGCCAGCACCCGATGGGCGTGACCGACGGCATCCATGAAGCTGCTGAAACCGCGCTCCTGCACAGCCTTCGCGAGCTCGTCCCGCACCCGCAGGGGCGCGCTCGGGTCGTGGAAGGCGACGGTGCCGACCTGGACCGCGCAGGCCCCCGCCAGCACCAGCTCCAGGGCGTCGAGGCCGGTCCGGACTCCCCCGACCCCCACGATCGGAACCGTGGGCAGCCGCCCGGCGAGCATGGCGGCCTGCACCTGCCAGATGCACCGCACTGCCACCGGCCGGACCGCCGGGCCGCTCAGCCCACCGGTGAGCCCGGCCAGCCGCGGGCGCATCCGGTCGACGTCGATGCTGATGCCCAGCAACGTGTTGATCATCGTCAGCCCGTCCGCGCCGGCGGACACGCAGGCCGCGGCGATCTCCACGATGTCCGTGACGTCCGGCGAGAGCTTGGCCAGCAGCGGGATGGTCGGCGGGAGCACCGCGCGCACGGCCGCGACCACGGAGGCCGCGGACGTCGGCTCGCAGGCGAACACCAGACCGCGGTTCGCGACGTTGGGGCACGAGATGTTGACCTCGATGGCCGCTACCCCGGGCTCGTCCGCCAGCCGGGCGGCGAGGTCGCGGAACTCCTGCACGCTGCTGCCGGCGATCGACACCACCGCCCGGGCGCCGACCTCGCGCAGCCAGGCCAGGTCCTTCTCGACGAACGCGTCGATCCCCGGGCCCTGCAGGCCGATCGAGTTGAGCATGCCGCTGTCCGTCTCGGCCATCCGCGGGGTGTCCCGGCCGGACCGCGGCGCCGTCATCACCGACTTGGTGACCACGGCCCCCAGCTCGCCCACGTCGAAGAACTGGTGCAGCTCGCGACCCGCCGCGGCGCAGCCGGAGGCCGTCATCAGCGGGTTCGGCAGGGTCAGCGAACCGATCCGGGCCGTCATGTCGACCGTGGCGACGTCCAGCGTCATCAGTGGCTCCTCATCGCGGCCGCGCCGACGCAGTCGTCGGGCACCCGGCCGATGCCGTCCTGCCAGGACTCCCAGCGCACCGTGTCACCGCGGAAGACCGGTCCCTCGACGCAGGAGCGCAGCATCCGGGTCTGCCCGTCCGGGCCCTCGACCGGCATCACGCAGGTCATGCAGATGCCGATGCCGCAAGCCATCGACTCCTCGACCGCTACCTGCGCGACGGCGCCGTGCGCGGTGGCGACGTCGGTCACGGCGCGCAGCATGGCCATCGGGCCGCAGGCATACACGACGGACGCGTCGGCGCGGTCGATCACCTCGCCGAGGACGTTGGTCACCCGCCCCTTCGTGCCGGCGGAGCCGTCGTCCGTGGTGACGGTCGACGTGGTCGACGACCGCCGCGCCTCCAGCACCCCGAACAGCCGGTCCTCGCTGGCCGCGCCCAGGATGATGTCCACCCGGCAGCCGCGCTCGCGCAGGACGTCCGCCAGCCAGAACAGCGGCGCCGTGCCGTAGCCACCGCCGACCAGCACGCACGCCTCGGGCGTCTTCGGCAGCGGGAACGCCCGGCCCAGCGGGCCGACGACGTCGACCGGCTCACCCACCCCGCGGGTGGTCAGCCAGTGCGTGCCGCGACCGGCGTCGGCCACCACGACGTCGACCGTGCCGCCGTACACCCCGGTGGGCGTGACCTTGTGGATCGAGAACGAGCGGCGCAGCAGCATGCCGGTCCGCTCGCCGCCGACCGCGAGGGCGACGAACTGGCCCGGCCGGGCCGTCTCGGCCACCCCCGGCGCCAGGATCGTCAGGTGCTGGTAGGCGCCCACGCGACGGACGGAGATGATCCGCCCGGCGACCTGGACCGGTCCCCCGGGTCGGCGGGAGGACGGCACGCTCATCGGCCGGCCGCCAGGGCCGCCGCGTGCTCCTGCAGCGACCGCACGCTGATCGGCCGGGTCCGTGCGGACTCGATGCCCTGCACCGCGGCGGCCAGCTGCTGGACGGTCGTGATGATCGGCCGGTCCATGCTGGTGGTGGCGGCGCGGATCTCGTAGCCGTCCGCGCGGGCGTCCCGGCCCGAGGGGGTGTTGACCACCATGTCCACCTCACCGGCCAGGATCCGCGCGACCACGGTGGGCTCGCCGTCCGCGCCGTCGCCCTGGCTGTACTTGCGCACCACGGTGCTCTCCACCCCGTTGCGCCGCAGCACCTCCGCGGTCCCCTCGGTGGCCAGCACGGTGAAGCCCAGGTCCACGAGCCGCTTGACCGGGAAGATCATGGCGCGCTTGTCGCGGTTGGCGACGGAGACGAAGACGGTGCCGTGATCGGGCAGCCCGCCGTACGCCGCGGCCTGGCTCTTGGCGAACGCGGTGCCGAAGTCCTCATCGATGCCCATCACCTCACCGGTGGAGCGCATCTCCGGCCCCAGCACCGAGTCCACGACCAGGCCCTCGCGGGTCAGGAACCGCTTGAACGGCAGCACCGCCTCCTTGACCGAGACCGGCGCGTGCGCCGGCAGGTGCGTGCCGTCACCCTCGGCCGGCAGCAGGCCCTCGGCGCGCAGCTCGGCGATCGTCGTGCCGAGCATCACCCGGGCCGCCGCCTTGGCCAGCGGGACCGCCGTCGCCTTGCTCACGAACGGCACCGTGCGGCTGGCCCGCGGGTTGGCCTCCAGGACGTAGAGGACGTCGGACGCCAGCGCGAACTGCACGTTGAGCAGCCCGCGCACCCCGACACCGCGGGCGATTGCCTCGGTGGAGGCTCGCACCCGCTCGATCTCGCTGTGCCCCAACGTGACCGGCGGCAGCACGCAGGCCGAGTCGCCGGAGTGGATGCCGGCCTCCTCGATGTGCTCCATCACGGCGCCGAGGTACATCTCCTCACCGTCGAACAGGGCGTCCACGTCGATCTCGATGGCGTCGTCCAGGAACCGGTCGACCAGCACCGGGTGCTCGGGCGAGGCCTCGGTGGCCCGGGTCACGTAGCCGGACAGCGTCTCGTCGTCGTACACGATCTCCATGCCGCGCCCGCCCAGCACGTACGACGGACGTACCAGGACCGGGTAGCCGATCTCGCGGGCGACCTCGACCGCCTCGGCCGCGGAGTACGCCGTGCCGTGCCGCGGGGCGGGCAGGTCCGCCTCCGCGAGCACCCGGCCGAATGCGCCCCGGTCCTCGGCGAGGTGGATCGCTGCCGGGCTGGTGCCGACGATCGGCACCCCGGCGTCCGCCAGCGACTGCGCCAGCCCGAGCGGGGTCTGACCACCGAGCTGGACCACCACTCCCGCAACGGGTCCGGCCTGCTGCTCGGCGTGCACCACCTCGAGGACGTCCTCCAGGGTGAGCGGCTCGAAGTACAGCCGGTCGGAGGTGTCGTAGTCGGTGGACACGGTCTCGGGGTTGCAGTTGACCATCACGGTCTCGTAGCCGGCGTCCCGCAGCGCGAAGCTGGCGTGCACGCAGGAGTAGTCGAACTCCACGCCCTGCCCGATCCGGTTCGGGCCGGAGCCGAGGATCAGCACGGCCGGCCGCTCGCGCGGCTGGACCTCGGTCTCCTCGTCGTAGCTGGAGTAGTGGTAGGGCGTGTGCGCGGCGAACTCCGCCGCGCAGGTGTCGACGGTCTTGTAGACCGGCCGGATACCCAGGGCGTGCCGGACGCCGCGCACGACCGCCTCGGGCATCGAGCGCAGGCCGCCGAGCTGGGCGTCGCTGAAGCCGTGCCGCTTCGCCTTGCGCAGCAACGTGGGGGTGAGCTCGGGCGCGGCACGGAGGTCGGCGGCGAGGTCCTCGATCAGCGCCAGCTGGTCCAGGAACCACGGGTCGATGCCGGTCGCGTCGTGCAGCTGCTCGACGGTGGCCCCGGCGCGCATGGCCTGCTGGACGGTCAGCAGGCGCCCGTCCGTCGGCACCTTGGACGTCTCCAGCAGCGCCGCCGCGTCGCCCGGCTGGCCGTCCCAGTGGAACGTCGACCCCTTGCGCTCGGCCGACCGCAGCGCCTTCTGCAGCGCCTCGGTGAAGTTGCGGCCGATCGCCATGGCCTCGCCGACGGACTTCATGGTCGTGGTCAGCGTCGGGTCGGCCGCGGGGAACTTCTCGAACGCGAACCGCGGCACCTTGACCACCACGTAGTCCAGCGCCGGCTCGAAGGACGCCGGGGTCTCGTGGGTGATGTCGTTCGGCACCTCGTCCAGGGTGTAGCCGACGGCGAGCTTGGCCGCGATCTTCGCGATCGGGAAGCCGGTGGCCTTGCTGGCCAGCGCCGACGAGCGGGACACCCGCGGGTTCATCTCGATCACGATCACCCGGCCGTCGACCGGGTCCACCGCGAACTGGATGTTGCAGCCGCCGGTGTCCACGCCCACCTCGCGGATCACCGCGATGCCGATGTCGCGCAGCCGCTGGTACTCGCGGTCCGTCAGGGTCATCGCCGGCGCCACCGTGATCGAGTCGCCGGTGTGCACGCCCATCGGGTCCAGGTTCTCGATCGAGCAGACCACGACCACGTTGTCCGCGGTGTCCCGCATCAGCTCGAGCTCGTACTCCTTCCAGCCCAGGATCGACTCCTCGAGCAGCACCTCGGTCGTCGGGGAGGCGTGCAGCCCCGCGCCGGCGATGCGTCGCAGGTCGTTCTCGTCGTACGCGAAGCCCGAGCCCAGTCCGCCCATCGTGAACGAGGGCCGCACGACCACCGGGTAGCCCAGGTCCTCGGCGATGCGCAGGCACTCGTCGATGCTGTGCGCCACCGCGCTGCGCGCCGACTCGGCACCGCAGCGCTCCACCACGCCCTTGAATGCCTCGCGGTCCTCGCCGAGCTGGATCGCCTCGACGTTCGCGCCGATCAGCGGGCAGTTGTACTTCTCCAGGACACCGTTCTCGTGCAACGCGATCGCGGTGTTCAGCGCGGTCTGCCCACCCAGGGTGGCCAGCACGGCGTCCGGCCGCTCCTTGGCGATGATCGCCTCGACCACCTCGGGTGTGATCGGCTCGACGTACGTCGCGTCCGCGAACTCCGGGTCGGTCATGATCGTCGCGGGGTTGGAGTTCACCAGGATGACCCGCAGGCCCTCCTCGCGGAGCACCCGACAGGCCTGGGTGCCGGAGTAGTCGAACTCGCAGGCCTGACCGATCACGATCGGTCCGGAGCCGATGACGAGCACCGACGTCAGATCCGTGCGGCGGGGCATCAGGCGCCCTTCCCTTCGTCGCTGGCGTGCGTCATCAGGTCGGCGAACCGGTCGAACAGGTACGCCGCGTCGTGCGGTCCGGCCGCAGCCTCCGGGTGGTACTGCACCGAGAAGGCCGGCACGTCCAGGCACTCGAGGCCCTCGACGACGTCGTCGTTCAGGCACACGTGGCTCACCCGGGCCCGGCCGAACGGGGTCTGCGACTCGCCGTCCCGGGGGGCGTCCACGGCGAACCCGTGGTTGTGCGCGGTGACCTCGACCTTGCCCGTCGTGCGGTCCATCACCGGCTGGTTGATGCCGCGGTGGCCGTAGCCCAGCTTGTAGGTGCCGAACCCGAGGGCCCGACCCAGCAGCTGGTTGCCGAAGCAGATCCCGAAGAACGGGATCCGCCGTTCGAGCACGTCCCGCAGCAGCGTCACCTGCGGGTCGGCGGTGGCCGGGTCCCCCGGGCCGTTGCTGAAGAACACGCCGTCCGGCTCGAGCGCGATCACGTCGTCGATGCCGGCATCGGCCGGCAGCACGTGCACGCGCATCCCGTGCTCGGCCATCCGCTGCGGGGTCATCGACTTGATGCCGAGGTCCAGCGCGACCACCGTGAACCGCTTGTCCCCCACCGGCTCCACCACGTAGGGCTGGTCGGTGGAGACCTCCTGGGCGAGCGCCGCCCCGGCCATCTGCGGAGCCGACCGGACGACGTCCAGCAGGTCCGCGACAGCCAGCTCGGCGTCCGGGCCGGAGAACACCCCGGCGCGCATCGCCCCGCGCTCGCGCAGGTGCCGGGTCAGCGCCCGGGTGTCGACGCCGGCGATGCCGACGACGCCCTGCGCGGCCAGCTCGTCGCCGAGCGAGCGGCGAGAGCGCCAGCTGGACGGGCGCGGGGAGGGGTCGCGGACGACGTAGCCGGACACCCAGATGCGCGACGACTCGCCGTCCTCGTCGTTCACGCCGGTGTTGCCGATGTGCGGCGCGGTCTGCACGACGACCTGGCGGTGGTAGCTCGGGTCGGTCAGCGTCTCCTGGTAGCCGGTCATCCCGGTGGAGAACACCGCCTCACCGACGCACCGGCCGGTGGCCCCGAACGGTTCGCCGCGGAACGTGCGGCCGTCCTCCAGGACGAGCAGCGCCTGCGTCACTTCGCCTCCTGCTGGTGGTGCTGGTCGATGAGGGCCTTGATCTGCTGCTCGAGCGCGTCCCGGTCGCCGTCGTGCCGCGCCGCCACCGCCGTGCTCACCGTGGCGCCGCCCAGGTCCCAGTCCCAGACCAGGAGTCCCTGCCCGGTCACGGCCTTGCCGGCCCGCACGCTCTCGCGCCGGACCTCTCGCAGGTCGACGGCGGGGACGAGCAGGTCCGGTGCGCCCTCGCGGACGACCGCGATGCCGTCGTCCGTGGCCAGCACCCGCGCGTCGCTGCGGACGCCGAGCCCGTGCACGGCGATCCGGTCGAGCCAGTCGTTCGCCGCCGTCGTCGACACGTAGGTCGCCTCGACGCCCTCGTTCGCCGTGCGGTCGGCCAGCGCCTGCGACGGCGCCGGCGGCGCGGGGACGTCGCGCTGGCGGCGGGTACGGGAACGCCAGCCCCACCACATCCCGGCCCAGGCGAGCAGCACCAGGACGGCGACGATGGCGACCGCCGGCCCCCGGCTCACACGAGCTCCCGGTGCTCGATCGGCTGGCCTTCCAGCACGGTGGCGCGACCACGCAGGAAGGTCGCGACCACCCGGCCGTGCATCTCGCGCCCGGCGAACGGGGTGTTGCGGCTGGCCGTCTGCTGCCGCGCGGGGTCGACCGTCCAGCGGGCCTGCGGGTCCACCAGCGTCAGGTTCGCCGGCTCGCCGACCTCGATCGCGCGGCCGTGGCCGCTGACCCGGCCGATCGCGGAGGGACGGACGGACATGCGGTCCGCGACCCCGGCCCAGTCCAGCAGGCCGGTCTCGACCATGGTCTCGATGACCACGGAGAGCGCCGTCTCGAGCCCGGTCATCCCCATGGCCGCGGCGAGCCACTCGCAGTCCTTGTCCTCGCTGGGGTGCGGGGCGTGGTCGGTGGCGACGGCGTCGATGGTGCCGTCGGCCAGCGCCGCGCGCAGCGCCTCGACGTCGGACGACGACCGCAGCGGCGGGTTGACCTTGAAGCGGGGGTCGTAGGTGCGGACCAGCTCGTCGGTGAGCACCAGGTGGTGCGGGGTGACCTCAGCCGTGACGTCGACCCCGCGCGACTTCGCCCACCGGACGATCTCGACCGAGCCCGCGGTGGACACGTGGCAGACGTGCAGCCGGGAGCCGACGTGCTCGGCCAGCAGCACGTCCCGGGCGATGATCGCCTCCTCCGCGACCGCCGGCCAGCCGGTCAGGCCGAGGACCCCGGACACGTCGCCCTCGTGCATCTGCGCGCCCACGGTGAGCCGGGGCTCCTGGGCGTGCTGGGCCACGACGCCGTCGAACGCCTTGACGTACTCCAGGGCGCGGCGCATGAGGACCGCGTCGTCCACGCAGTGCCCGTCGTCGCTGAACACCCGGACCTGGGCGGCCGAGTCCGCCATCGCACCGAGCTCGGCCAGCCGCTCGCCGGCCAGCCCGACCGTGACCGCACCGACGGGCCGCACGTCGACCCAGCCGGCCTCGCGGCCGAGCCGCCACACCTGCTCCACGACCCCGGCGGTGTCGGCCACCGGGTCCGTGTTGGCCATGGCGTGCACGGCGGTGAAGCCGCCAGCGGCCGCGGCCCGGGTGCCGGACTCGACGGTCTCCGCGTCCTCGCGTCCCGGTTCGCGGAGGTGGGTGTGCAGGTCGACCAGGCCGGGCAGCACGACCAGGCCGGCGCCGTCCACGACCGTGGTCTCGTCGTCCGCGTCGGAGCCGAGGTCCGGGCCGATGGCCGCGATCACGCCGTCCCGCAGCAGCAGGTCGGTCGGGTCACCACCGAGCGGCCGGACGCCGCGCAGCAGGTACGAGCTCATCGGGAGACCTCCTCGCGCTCGCCACCGGCGAGCAACAGGTAGAGCACCGCCATCCGGACCGAGACCCCGTTGCCGACCTGCTCGACGATGGTCGAGCGCTCGCAGTCGGCGGCGTCCGCCGAGATCTCCAGCCCGCGGTTCATCGGACCGGGGTGCATGACGATGGTGTGGTCCTGCAGCAGTCGCAGGCGTCGGGCGTCCAGGCCGTAGCGGCGCGAGTACTCGCGGGCGCTGGGGAAGTACGCGGCGTTCATCCGCTCGCGCTGCACGCGCAGCATCATCACGGCGTCGGCCTCGGGCAGGGACGCGTCCAGGTCGTACGACGTCGCGCACGGCCACGCGTCGACCCGCTGCGGCAGCAGGGTCGGCGGCGCGACGAGGGTGACCTCGGCGCCGAGCGAGTGCAGCAGCAGGACGTTGCTGCGCGCCACCCGGCTGTGCAGCACGTCGCCGACGATGGTGACGCGCTTGCCCTTGAGGTCCTGGCCCGCCGCGGCGCCGTGCTCGCGGTTGCCGACCAGGTGGTGCCGCATCGTGAAGGCGTCCAGCAGGGCCTGGGTGGGGTGCTCGTGGGTGCCGTCGCCGGCGTTCACGACGCTGGAGTCGATCCAGCCGGACGTCGCCAGCCGGTGCGGGGCACCGCTGGCGCCGTGCCTGATCACCACCGCGTCCGCGCCCATCGCCTGCAGGGTGAGCGCGGTGTCCTTCAGGCTCTCGCCCTTGGAGACGCTGGAACCCTTGGCGGAGAAGTTGATGACGTCCGCGGAGAGCCGCTTGGCGGCGGCCTCGAACGAGACCCGGGTGCGGGTGGAGTCCTCGAAGAACAGGTTGATGACCGTGCGCCCGCGCAGGGTGGGCAGCTTCTTGATCTCGCGGTGCTGGGTCTGGGCCATCTGCTCGGCCGTGTCGAGCACCAGGACGGCCTCGTCGCGGTCGAGGTCGGCGGCGGACAGCAGGTGGCGCATCATCGGGCTCCTCCGACCGGGCGGCTGATCCGCACCTCGTCGTGACCGTCGTGCTCGACGAGCCGGACGCTGACGCGCTCGGCGAGCGAGGTGGGCAGGTTCTTGCCGACGTGGTCGGCACGGATCGGCAGCTCGCGGTGGCCGCGGTCCACCAGGACGGCCAGGCGCACGGCCTTGGGGCGGCCCAGGTTGGCCAGCGCGTCCAGCGCGGCGCGGACGGTGCGGCCGGAGTAGAGCACGTCGTCCACCAGCACCACGGTGCGACCGTCGATGCCGTCCGGCGGCAGGTCCGTGCGCTCGAGGCTGCGGACCGGGTGGTGGCGCAGGTCGTCGCGGTACATCGTCACGTCGAGAGCGCCGACCGGCACGTCGCTGCCCTCGACCTCGGCGATGCGCTCCGCCAGCCGGTGGGCCAGGGCGACACCACGGGTGGGGATGCCCAGCAGCACCAGGCCGTCGGCGCCCTTGTTCTGCTCGAGCACCTCGTGGGCGATCCGGGTCAGCACCCTGCGGATCTCCGGCGCCTCGAGCACGGTGGCTTCCAGCGTCGTGGCCGATTCCTCGGCATGGGTCATCGCGGTCTCCTTCCCCGCCTCACAGGACGGGTCGTTAAAGGATGGCTCGGGCCACCGTATCGCACCCCGTTCGCGGCTGACCGGGCGCCCCTAGCACCCATTCGGGGCCTAATCGGGTCGGTTCGCGTGTTCAGACTTGACGCGATCCGTTACGCTCCGTGACCATATGGAGGCAGCTGACGACCCGGCGTCAGCGGCCCGTGGACCGGCCGGGTCAGAGCGAGGAGTACCGATGTCGACGGACTACGCCCGATCTCTCGGGTCGCGTCTGCGGGCGATCCGCACCCAGCAGGGCCTGTCCCTGCACGGGGTGGAGGAGCGGTCCGAGGGCAAGTGGAAGGCCGTCGTCGTCGGGTCCTACGAGCGCGGGGACCGCGCCGTAACCGTCCAGCGCCTGGCTGAGCTCGCCGACTTCTACGGGGTACCCGTCTCCGCGCTGCTGCCGGACGCCGGCAGCTCGTCCGTCGTCGAGGCCCCGCCGCGGCTGGTCATCGACCTCGAGCGGCTGAGCAACGTGCCCGCCGAGCGCGCCGGACCGCTGGCCCGGTACGCCTCGACGATCCAGTCCCAGCGCGGCGACTACAACGGCAAGGTGCTGTCGATCCGACAGGACGACCTGCGCACGCTGGCCGTCATCTACGACATGCCGCCGGCCATGCTCGCCGAGGAGCTCATCTCCTGGGGCGTGCTCGACCCCGATGCTCGTCGTGCCGTCGAGGGTGGCACCGACCGCCTCTGACCGCCGAACCGCCGCGCCCGTTGGCACGCAGTCCCAAGTACGCCTACCTGGGACTGCGTGCCGTTACTCCATTCCTTGCGTAGTGGCGTTGCGCCGCGACACCAACCGGGGTGGGCTCAGGGTTCGATGAGCCGGGCGAGGTACTCCGTGAGCAGGCGCTCCGTCACGCCGGGCGGCAGCTGCTCGATCAGGGCCATCAGCGGAGCCAGCTCAGCCGGTAGCGCGCCGCCGGACTCGAGTCCCGCCACCCCCAGCAGCGCCTGCGCGGTCGCGGCGTCCAGGGTCGCCGGGTCGAGCTGGGCCGCGGCGGCCATCAGACCGGGATCTGCGGACGCCGGAACGCGACCTCGGACGTCGTCCGCGGCGGCGACGAGGGCGCCGGCCAGCTCGTCGACCACGTCGAGCGTCACGGCGGTGACGGTCAGGTGGGCGGTGCGCGGCAGCAAACCCTCGGACGTCTGCAGGGCGGGCTGCGGCTGGATGACCCAACCCCGCGCCCGAGCCGCGTCGGCCAGGTGGTGCGGGTCGACTCGTTCAGCCACGGGCACCGTCTGGTCCGCGGTGACGGCGAACAGGGTGGCCGCCGGTTCCCCGACGACCCGCAGTCCCGGGATCGACCGGGCGACCTCCACCAGCCGCGCCGTCGCGGCCAGCGCCCGCCCGGCCAGAGCCCGGTAACCGCTGTCCCCCAACGCCTCTGCGACGGCCCATGCCGCCGCCAGCGGGGCGGCAGGCTTCGAGCCGAGCATCGACGGGTTCACCACGGCGTACCCCGGCCAGGAGGCCAGCGCGAACGACTGCAACCGCGCCCGGTCGCGCCCGCGGTGCAGCAGCAGCGAGGCGCCTTTCGGCACGTAGCCATACTTGTGCAGGTCCACGGACAGGCTGGTCACGCCGGGCAGGGACAGGTCCCACGGCTGCTCGACGTCGGTGTACGGCAGCACCCAGCCGCCGATGCAGGCGTCGACGTGGCAGGCGATCCCCTGCGCCGCAGCGAGTCCGGCGACCTCCGCGACCGGATCCAGCACGCCGTAGGGGTAGGACGGTGCCGACACCACGACCAGGGCGACCCGGGGTCCCAGCACCGAGTCGACGGCCGCCGCGGTCACGGCGCCGGTGGGCCCGTCGACCGGCACCCGCACCACCTCGAGGTCCAGGTAGTGCGCCGCCTTGTGGAAGGCCGGGTGCGCCGTGACCGGCAGCACCAGCTGCGCCCGGCCCTCACCACCGGCGGCCCGCCAGGCGTCGCGGGCCGTCTTGACCGCGAGCAGGCAGCTCTCGGTGCCCCCGCTGGTGACGCTGCCGACGACCTCGTCGTCCCCGCCGAGCAGGTCGCGCGCCCGGCGCACCAGGTCCGCCTCCATCCGCGCGACGGACGGGAAGGCCGTCGGGTCCAGACCGTTGACGTGCAAGGCGATCCGGCTCGCCTCGGCCGCCAGCTCGTCGACGGCCGGCACCCCGGGGTCGTAGACGTACGCCAGCACCCGACCGCCGTGGGTCGGCACGTCCTGCGCGCGCAGCTCGTGCAGCTGCCGCAGCACGTCGGCGGGGTCCCGCTCGAACCGGACGTGCGGTTGCGGCACGGTGACTCCCTGGCTGCGGCCCCTCAGAGGGCGATGGTCGGCTTGAGCTCGAGCACCCGGCTCAGCAGTCCGTTGACGAACGAGGGTGAGTCGTCGGTCGACAGCGACGTGGCGAGGTTGACCGCCTCGGAGACGGCCACCGCGTCCGGGACGTCGTCGTTGAACAGGATCTCCCAGATCCCCAACCGCAGCAGGGCCCGGTCGACCGCCGGCATGCGGTCGATCGTCCAGCCCTGCGAGTACGTCGAGATCAGCTCGTCCAGCCGCTCGCGCTGGGCGACGACGCCCTCGACGAGGGTGACCGTGTACTCGTGCACCGGCGGGTCAGCCTGCGCGATGCGGTCCGCCAGCAGGGACACCGCGTCGCGACGCCGCTGGTCGGCCTCGAACAGGACGTCGACCGCGCGCTTGCGTGCCTTCGTGCGCGCTGCCACCTGGGCTCAGTTCACCCGGCCGAGGTAGTCACCCGAGCGGGTGTCGACCTTGACCCTGGTGCCGGTCTCGAGGAACAGCGGGACGGCGATCTGCGCGCCGGTCTCGAGGGTGGCCGGCTTGGTGCCTCCGGTCGAGCGGTCGCCCTGCAGGCCCGGCTCGGTGTAGGTGATCACCAGGACGACGGACGTCGGCAGCTCGACGTACAGCGGGGTGCCGTCGTGCAGGGCCACCACGGCCGACTGGTTCTCGAGCATGAAGTCGGCGGCGGAGCCCACGGTGGCGGCGCTGATGTGGATCTGGTCATAGGTGTCGCCGTCCATGAAGACGAAGTCGTCGCCGTCCTTGTACAGGTACTGCATGTCCCGCTTGTCGACGTTGGCCGTCTCGACCTTCGTGCCGGCGTTGAAGGTCTTGTCGACCACCTTGCCGGAGAGCACGGCCTTCAGCTTGGTGCGGACGAACGCCGGGCCCTTGCCGGGCTTGACGTGCTGGAACTCCACCACGGACCAGAGCTGGCCCTCCAGGTTGAGCACCATGCCGTTCTTGAGGTCGTTCGTCGATGCCACTGCAGCCGCTCTCTATCGATGGGGTACCCGGTGGCCTGGGCGAGCCAGGCGAGGTCCGGCCCTCGCGGGCCGCCGACCATCCTACCGGTCCTCCTCCGCGCCGAGCTCCGCGTACGCCGCGTGCAGCAGCGACGGGTCGGGACCCTCGAGTCGCACCGGACGCCCCACGCCCTCCAGGACGACGAACCGCAGCAGGTCGCCGCGGGCCTTCTTGTCGCGTCTCATCGCGCTCAGCAGCTGCTCCCAGCGGTCCTGCCGGTACGTCGTGGGCAGTCCCAGCGAGCGGAGCACGTCGACGTGCCGCTGCGTGGTGGCGTCGTCCAGGCGGCCGGCCAGCCGGGCCAGCTCCGCGGCATAGACCAGTCCCACGCTGACCGCGGCGCCGTGCCGCCAGCCGAACCGCTCGACGTGCTCGACCGCGTGCCCGAAAGTGTGCCCGTAGTTCAGCACCTCGCGCAGACCCGCTTCGCGCAGGTCCTGCCCGACGACGTCCGCCTTGACCCGCACGCTGCGCTCCACCAGGTCGCGGGTCGACGCCGATCGCCAGTCCGTCGCGCGGGCGGGGTCCGCCTCGACGACGTCCAGGATCACCGGGTCGGCGATGAAGCCGCACTTGACGACCTCGGCCAGACCGGCCACGAAGTCGTTGCGTGGCAACGTCTCCAAGGTCGTCAGGTCGCACAGCACCCCGGCCGGCGGGTGGAACGACCCGACCAGGTTCTTCCCGTCGCTGGTGTTGATGCCGGTCTTGCCGCCGACCGCCGCGTCCACCATCGCGGCCAAGGTGGTGGGCACGTGCACGACCCGCACGCCACGCAGCCACGTCGCCGCGACGAACCCGGTGAGGTCGGTGACCGCTCCCCCGCCGACGCCGACCAGCGCGTCGCTGCGAGTGAACCCAGCCTGCCCGAGCACGCCCCACAGGAACGCCGCCACCTGTGCGGTCTTCGCCTCCTCGGCGTCCGGGACCTCCGCGACGTAGGCCTCGAACCCCTGCCCCGCCAGGTCGTCCCGGACGGCCTCGCCGGTGGCGCGCAACGCCTTCGGGTGGACGACCAGGACGCGCTGGACGCCGTCGCCGACCAGCGCGGGCAGCTCACCGAGCAGCCCCTCGCCCACGACGACGTCGTAGGGCTGCTCCCCCGACACCGTGATCCGGGTCGCCGCGCTCATGCCGACTCCGCCGAGCGCAGGCCGGCCACCACGTCGTCCGCGACGTCGACGCTGTCCCGACCCGCGGTGTCCACCGTGAACGTCGCGACGCGCTCGTACACCGGACGGCGCTGGTTCATCAGCTGCGTCCACTGCGCCCGCGGGTTCACGGCGAGCAGCGGACGGCTCTGCGCGAAGCCGATCCGCTTGGCCGCGTCCGAGATCGCCACGTCCAGGAACACCACCGTGAGGCCGGCCAGGTCCGCCTCGGTGCGCGGGTCCAGCACCGACCCGCCACCGAGCGAGACCACGCCGGGCTCCTCGGCGAGCATCAGCGCGCACACCTCACGCTCGAGCTCGCGGAAGGCCGCCTCGCCGTCATCGATGAACAGGTCGTAGATCGACTTGCCGGCCCGCTGCTCGACGACGTCGTCGACGTCCGCGAACGGCTCCTCCAGGCGCTGGGCCACCAGCAGTCCCACGGTCGTCTTGCCCGAGCCTGGCGGGCCGACCAGGACGAGCCGGGGACGCGACGCGCTCACCACGTCCGCAGGCCCGGCGGGACGGCGTCCAGGTAGCCCCGGTGGTTGCGCGCGGTCTCCGTCAGGGAGTCACCGCCGAACTTCTCCAGGCACGCCTCGGCCAGCACCAGCGCCACCATCGCCTCCGCAACGACACCCGCCGCCGGGACGGCGCACACGTCGGAGCGCTGGTGCACCGCCTTGGCCGCCTCGCCGGTCGCCACGTCCACGGTGTCCAGCGAGCGGGGCACGGTCGAGATGGGCTTCATCGCGGCCCGGACGCGCAACACGTCCCCGGTGGACATGCCGCCCTCGGTGCCGCCGGCCCGCCCCGTGCGCCGCCGCACGATGCCCTCGCCGTCCAGCTCCATCTCGTCGTGGGCCGCCGACCCGCGGCGGGCGGCGGTACGGAACCCGTCACCGACCTCGACGCCCTTGATGGCTTGGATCCCCATCAGCGCACCGGCCAGCCGGGAGTCCAGCCGGCGGTCCCAGTGCACGTGCGAGCCGAGGCCGGGCGGCAGACCGTAGGCCAGCACCTCGACCACGCCACCGAGCGTGTCGCCGTCCTTGCGGGCAGCGTCCACCTCGGCGACCATCGCGGCCGACCCGGGAGCGTCCAACGTGCGCACCGGGTCGTCGTCGAGCCGCGCGACGTCGTCCGGGTGCGGCAGCGGTGCGTCGTCGCCGACCTCGGCGGAACCGATCGACACGGTGTGCGAGACGAGCCGGACGCCGTAGGCCTGCTCGAGCAGCGCCGCCGCCACCGCCCCCAGGGCCACCCGCGCGGCGGTCTCGCGCGCGCTGGCGCGCTCCAGCACCGGCCGAGCCTCGTCGAACCCGTACTTCTGCATGCCGACCAGGTCGGCGTGGCCGGGTCGCGGCCGGGTCAGGGGTCGGTTGCGCGCGAGCTCCTGCGGGGAGCCGACGTCGTCCGCGGCGGCGAGGTCGGACGCCGCCACCGGGTCCGGGCTCATCACGGTCCGCCACTTGGGCCACTCCGAGTTGCCGATCCGGATGGCCAGCGGGGAGCCGAGCGTCAGCCCGTGCCGGACCCCGCCCAGCAGCTCGACCTCGTCCTGCTCGAACTTCATCCGGGCCCCGCGACCGAACCCCAGCCGGCGCCGGGCCAGGGCCGCCGCGACGTCCGCCGTGCTCACCTGCACACCGGCCGGCAGTCCCTCCATCACGGCGACCAGCGCCGGGCCGTGCGACTCCCCGGCCGTCAACCAACGCAGCATGCAGGCAGTCTGTCAGGTGCCGTGCCCGGCCCGGCCACAGGCACGACGAAGGCCCGCACCGTGAGACGGTGCGGGCCTTCGCGGACGTGCAGGGTCAGCTGACGGACAGCGACTTGCCCTCGCACATGTTCACCGAGATGTCGCCGAACTGGACGGTGGCGCACTTGCCGCCGGACATGTCGATCAGCTTGAAGTGCTCGCCGAACGTCTGGCCCTTCTTGATGCCGTTCGCGGCCGCCGAGTTCACCTTGAAGTTCGCGCTGGAGTTGGTGGAGGTCACCGAGACCAGCGTGATCGTGGTGGCACCGGACGGCGCCGCGGTCGGCTGCGTCGCCGGAGCGGTGGCGCCACCGGTCGCGGACGTCCCAGCCGCTCCACCAGTGGATGCCACCGGCTCCACGACCAGCGCCTTGAACGGGTCACGCGCGGTCTTGCTCGTGTACTTCTTGATCGCCGGGGCCGCCTTGGCCTTGGCGGCCTTGGTCGGGGCGGCAGTCGCCTTGGCTGCCGGCGTGTGGTTCGCCGAGGCGACCACACCCGACTCCGGTGCGTCGTCCCCGCCGGACACGAGCACGTAGCCCATGCCGACGACGACGGCCAGCCCAGCGGCCACGCCCGCCGCGACGACCAGGCCCTTGCGGCCGCCCGGCGCGGACTCGTCGACCACGCCGTCGGCGGGGCTCTTCTTTCGCAGGTTCATGATGTCCTCGCTCAGCTCGCGTTGGAGGTCGACGGGGTGGTGGTGCCGACGGCGCCCACGGACGCGGCGATCTTCGACGAGTCGAGCACGAAGACGTGGGTCAGCAGCGTCATCTGCAGGTCACTCTTGGCAGCACCGTCGCTCGTGGCCGGCACCAGCGCGACGTTGTCGACCAGCACCGCCCGACGCATCTTGGACTGCAGCTTCTGCAGGTAGAGCGTCAGCTCCGCGTACGAGCCGGTCGCCACGACCGTGGTCTGGATCTGCTCGATGCCGGTCGTCGACGTCGCCCCGGCCGTGGTCGTGTTGGCCGCAGCGGTCAACGGCGCTGGCGTGGACGGCGCCACGCTCTGCAGCACCACCTCCGCCTGGTCGGCGTACTTCGACAGGTCGCGGACCAGCGACGGCAGCGCCGGGTTCTCCGGCATCTGCTGCTTGATCTCGGCCAGCTGGGCCTGACGCGCCGGCAGCGAGGCGAACTGCGCCTTGAGCTGCTGCGTCTTCAGCTTGATCTGGGCGTTCGCAGCGGACTGCTGTGTCGCCTCGTCACGCAGCGAGGCGGCCTCCGAGCGCTGAGGGGAGATGAGCAAGAACCAGGCGGCAACGATGAGCAGCACGCCCACCACCGCAGCTCCTGCACTCCACGCGCGGGTCTTCGTCATGTCATTCACCGTTCCGGTCGTAGCGGTGCGAGAGCGCCGCGTCGGTGATCGAGGCCGTCGACACGAAGTTGACGACCGGCGTGGTGCCGATCTTGGCCCGCGTCGAGCTCGTGAAGTACGCGTCGCTCAGACCCGGCTGACGGCCCAGCGAGTCCAGCCACGTCGCGACGTTGGGGTGGTCCAGTGCGGTGCCGTTGACCGACACCGTGCCCAGCACCGTGGCCGGCGTGGCGCCGGCCGCGGCAGTCCCAGCACCAGTTGCTGCAGTGGCAGCGGGAGTCGGTGCCGAGTTCCCGAGAGCGAGGGTGAGGCTGGTCATCCAGGTGTTGCTGGGGATGGTGACCGCGAAGTTGTTCATGGTGCGGTACCAGAGCACGTCGTTGGCCATCGCCGTGGACCTCGCGGTCGCCGCGGCGTCGATCGCCGCGATGGTGCGCGGGACGTCCTGGTACTTCGCCTGCTCCGCCTGCAGCCGAACGGTCTCGGCCTTGGTCACGGCAAGCTCGTCCGCGGCGTGGTGCTTGTCCTGCACCTGCACGAAGTACGCCCCCGCAGCCACGACGGCCACGACGGCCAGCCCGGCTCCGAGGCCGGCCTGCACGCGACGCAGCGTGCGCGCCTCCTCGATCTCCGGCGGCAGCAGGTTCACCCGGGCCAGGCGCAGCCCGGCCGTGCTGGTGGTGCCGAGACCCTGGGTCTGGGTCTGGTCGAGCAGGCTCATCGGTCAGCTCCCAACGCGAGGCCCACTGGTACGGCGACCAGGGGCTGGACGAAGTCGATCTGGTCGTCGGAAAGGCCGGTGCGGCCGATCTGCAGGTTGCTCAGCGGGTTGCCCACAGTGACGGGCAGGCGCGTGGCGGCCTCGAGCCGCTCGGCCAGGCCGTTGAGCCGCGAGCCGCCGCCACTCAGCACGAGCCGCTGCAGCCGCGTGCCGACCGGGGCGGACGACGCGAAGTAGTCCAGCGAGCTGCGCACCTCGTCCACGAAGGACGCGGCAGTGCTCTCGAGTGCGCGGCCGGCCTCGAGCTGCTGCTCGTGGTCGATGCCGCTCAGACCCGGCGACTGCTTGAGCGCCTCGGCCTGGCTGCGGGTCATGCCCAGGGTGTCGGACACGGCGTCCGTCACGTCCTGGCCACCCATGAGCAGGATGCGCACGAACAGCGGCGCACCGGCCTGGTGGACGACGATGTTGGTGACCCGCGAGCCGATGTCGACCAGCGCCACGGTGTCGGCCTCGGCCGCACCGTTGTTGCTGAGCGAACGCAGCACCGCGAACGGCGTGAGGTCGACCGAGGCCACCCGCAGCCCGGCCCGCTGGACCGCCTGCACGTTGGCCAGCACCATGTCGCGGACGGCGGCGACCAGGAGTCCGCGCAGCATGCGCTGCTGACCCGGCTCGCCGTACTCCTCGACGGGGTGGAAGTCGAGCACGGCCTGCTCGACGGGCATGGGCAGGAAGTCCTGCACCTGGAAGGCGAGGGACGCCTTGAGCTCCTTCTCAGGAAGGGCCGGCAGGTCGACCTGACGCACGATGACGCGCTGGTTGGCCACCCCCAGCACAACTTCCTTGTGCGAGAAGCCCGTGTGGGCCCAGAGCTGCTTGAGCGCGTGGGCGACCGCGTTGGCGTCGACCACCTCGCCGTCGCGCACAGCGCCCTCGGGCAGGGCGACCTGCCCGAACTTCTCGAGCGTCACGCCATGCTTGCCGAACGAGAGCTCAGCTGCGCGCACGCCCGACGTCCCGATGTCGAGACCGATCGCGGACCGTCCAGCCACCTCGATACCCCTTCCATGCGGCACAGCCGCCTGGCGGCCCTCTACGTGGGGCCGTGTCAAAGGGAGAATCGGGCTGGGGTGGGCGGAACTTGAGCCTAGATTCCGATCATTCCTCGATAGGCCTCAACGAGGCGCTCCCCCACGAGGACGGCGACCATCGCACCGGCCAGCATGAAGGGTCCATAGGGGATCTTGCTCTTGCGCCCGGCTCGGCCGGCGAGCATGAGGACGATGCCGTACACGCCGCCCAGCAGGAAGCCGGCGAAGGCACCGAGCAGGAGCACGCCCCAGCTCAGCCAGCCCAGGTAGATGCCGAGGACACCCGCCAGCTTGACGTCCCCGAAACCCATGGCACCGGGCTTGATGAAGATCAGCAGGAAGTATCCGGCGAACAGGGCCGCGCCCCCGAGGACGGCGCGAAGCAGGTCGTCCCAACGGTTGTCGAGGACAGCCGGCAGGAGCAGCAGCACCAGGGCCACCGCGTACGACGGCAGCACGATGGCATCCGGCAGCCGGCGAACGTCGATGTCGATCATCGTGAGCGCCACCGTGATCGCGGCCAGGTAGAGGTAGGCCGGCAGCTGCCAGTCCGCGCCGAACCTCAGCGCCACCACCGCGAACAGGACCGCGGTCGCCAGCTCCACCAGCGGGTAGCGCGGGCTGATCGGGTTGCTGCAGTCGCGGCAGCGGCCGCGCAGCAGCAGCCACGAGAGCACCGGGATGTTGTCCCGCTGCCGGATCGGGTGGTCGCATCGCGGGCAGTGGCTCGGCGGGCTGACCACCGACTCGCCCCGCGGCACGCGCCAGATCACGACGTTGAGGAAGGAGCCGATCGCCAGGCCGAAGGCGGCTGACACGATCACGACGAATGCGGTCACGGACAAAACCCTATCGATGGGACGACGGTGGCCCCGGCGAGTCGCCGGGGCCACCGTTTCACGTCACTGGCCGACGTACTTGGGCTTCAGCTCGCCGGTGGTCGCCGCGGACCACGTGGCGTTCGTCCACTGCGGGAAGTACGGCGGTGACGAGAACTTCAGCCGCGGGTCGTACTTGTAGTCCTTGGTGTAGCCGGTGTTGCCGGAGGTACCGACCGCACCGCGCCACCGCTGGGCGATCGAGCCGCGGACGGAGAGCTTGCCCAGCTTGTCGCCCTGGTTGTACGTCTGCACCCAGAAGCTGTGCTGCAGGGTCTGGATGGACGCGTACACGAACCGGTTGCCGGTGGAGCTGGTCTGGTTCGGGTAGGCGAGGTCATCGAGGCTGCCGCCACTGATGTCCTGGTCCTTGGTCCAGGTGCACGTCGTGGTCTGTGCGGCAGAGGTGGGCGTGGTGGACGGCGTGCTGCCCACCGTGCCGCTGCAGGTGATGCCGCTCCGGTTGCTGTTCACCGCGGTGGTGCCGGTGCTCAGCGTGGTACCGGTACGCACGACCGGGTGGTAGACGACCACCGAGTTGGCGGCGACCAGGCCGACGATGTTGGTGCCGGTCGGGTCGGCCGGAGCCGTCGTCCCGTCCACCAGCAGGTCGCCGGTGACGACGATGTTGTTCTCCGCGGCGATGGTCACCCGGCCCTTGACGGTGCCCTCGACGTAGACGTTGCCCTGTCCGCAGTTGAAGGTCACGTAGTGCGAGGAGTCGGACGTCGACACCGTGTCCGCCTGGGTGCCCTGGTTCCAGGAGTACGTCGTCTTGCCGCCGCTCGTCGTCGACTTGACGGTGAACTGCTCCACCGACTTCGTCGCCTGCTTGCCCGGCCACCAGTAGTTGACGTCGGTGACGCCCTGCTCGGTGGTGCCGGTGCCCTGCGGGATGACGTCGTTGCTGGTGCTGCCCGACGACGTGCCGTTCACGACCTCACCGGCGGCGCAGGTGTTGCTCGCCCCGGTGTTGCGGACGTAGATCACCTTGTCCGTCGGGATGGGCACGTTCTGCTTGTTGGCCGTGGACGGTCGGGGGTCGCTGCCGTTGGTCGGCACCATCTTCGTGGCGTCGCCGCAGTTCGTCCCCGCCGGCGTGTTCGGCCCGGTGAGCGTCTTGCCCGAGCTCGAGGTGTTCCAGATGTCCATCGTGCCGTCGCTCTTGAACCGGATCCGGGTGTCGCCGTAGTAGACGCAGCCGGGGTAGCTGGCGAACTGGTCGCTGTTGTCCGGCAGCTGCTTGATCGGGGCGAACACGGAGCCCTTGCTGCCCACGTTGGGCGCTCCTCCGCTGCTGCTGCGGTAGCAGTAGCCCTTGGTCGTGGCCTTGGCCGGCACGCAGTTCGGGTCGCTGGTCTCGTAGCCCTGCAGGAACTGCGGAGCGGGACTGCCCGACCCGATCAGCGGCGTGTCGTTGAAGTGCACCCGGCCGTTCAGGACGTCACCAGGGGCGAACTGGATCTCCGAGCAGCCTCGACGCCCGCTCGTGGTGGTCGGGTCGGTGACCAGCGTGCTGGGGTTCTTGGTCTTCTCGTACCAGTACAGCGCGGTGTCGCTGCCGTCCTTGCCGCAGGCGGTGGTGGGCGTGCTGGTGTAGGAGACCTGGTTCGCGGGGTCCGCGTCCTCGAAGTCGGTGTAGTACAGGAAGTCGGTGGACCCACCGCGCGCGACGCGCACGTCCAGGGTCCGGTACTCGCTGCGCACCTTCCCCGTCGCGGTCAGCCGGACGCTACCGGCCTCGTAGGAGGGCGTGTAGTGGAACTGGCCCGCGGCGGCGTCGCCGGGCTTGACGTTCTGCCACCCGACGACCGTCGTGCTCCCGGTGTTCCAGGGACAGGAGTTGGTCGGGGCGTCCGGGCCCTGCATGGCGATGTTGGTGCAGTCCACGGAGAGTGCGTAGCTGTCCGCCTTGTTCAGCCGCGACACGTAGTCGTCCACGCCGGCCTGGGCGGCCGCCAGGGCGGCGTTCCAGTCCTGCGAGTGCCTCGCCTGGGGGGCGACCTGGGCCGCGTAGGCGAGCGTCGCCAGCATCAGGGTGCTCATGACGAACCCGATGGCGAGGACGGTGACCATCGCGAAGCCGGAGTCGTCACCGGAGCCCCGGGCTGGGGTGCCCAGGCGGAAGCGCAGCTGAGAGAGCATCTCGGGTCCTTCGGTCATGGCGTTGCCGTGGCGGTTGCGGTGGACTGTTCGAGGGAGTCCGCGTTCGGCATCGTCACGTGGGTGACGATGGTGCCGCCCTTGACTTCCTTGCTGGACTTGATCGTCAGCACGATGTTGATGCTGTTGACGTCGGCCAGGGTGGTGCCGGTGATGGGCACGCTCAGCTGCCCGCCCGAGTAGTCGTAGTAGGTGAAGATCGGGGCGGTCGCGGAGGCGACGACGTTGCGCGCGACGGTTCGCGAGTACGCCTTGCAGGTCGCCGAGATCGGTGCGCAGTAGGTGTAGTTGTAGTCGTCCGCGGCGTGCGCGTTCGGCGGCTGCACGGTCTCGGTCAGCGAACCGTTGGCCGCGAGGGCGTACGTGACCTTGCTCGGGCCCACCGTGTTGGCCGGGTTGTTGATGTTGGCGAAGAACGACACCTTGTTCCAGTCACCGCTGAGGAACGCGGCGTCCTGGCAGTCGGTGCAGGTGCCGAGGATCTGCGACGGAAGCACCGCGGTGCGCAGGTTCTTGGTGATCGTGTCGCCAGCGACCTTGGCCTGCTGCGTCTGGTCCAGGCGGCCGATGTTGCCGCGGACGGTCTTCTGCGTCCCGATCAGCGCGCCGAAGGCCAGCGCCGAGATGACCGAGAGCAGGAGCATCGTGGTCAGCATCTCGACCAGCGTGAAGCCCTCGTCGAGCCGCCGACGCGGCAGCCGCAAGCGGAGCACGGTCATGTCAGGTCCCCATCTGCACGTTGACGGTCTGCGCGGTCGTGGTGCGGGTCACGCCGGTAAGCACGGGCCAGCCGGCGGACGGTGCCGTGCCGCCGACGACCTGGAAGCGCCAGGAGCCGGTGAGCACCGACGTCTTGAGCTGGCCCGAGGTGTTGGTCACTCCCAGCACCAGCGGGTTCTCCGCGGCGGAGCACCCCGTCGCCGTGAGCGGGTAGGCGACGACGGAGGCGTTGACCTGGTTGACGCCCAGGAGCGTCACCCGGACGGTGACCGGCACGAGCCGGTGGGTCGCGGAGGCCGAACCGCCGGGCGGCACCACCACGCCGGCCGGGTGGCTGGTCGAGGCGGTGTTGCACGTCCCCGGCCAGGACTCGTAGCCGCTGCTGTACGGCCACAGGCCGGGGATGGTGGTCGTCGCGCCCGTGGACGCGATGGTCCGGGTCTGCGCGCTCCCGGTGATCCCCGGGTTGTAGATCGTCAGCGGCGGCAGCGTGGTCGGCGGCTTGTACCCCGCGGTCACGTCGGACGCGTTGAGCGCCATGGTCAGGGACAGGGAACCGGCGAGGTCGTAGGAGATCGGGGCCGGGATGACGAAGCTGCCACCTGAAGCCACCGCGACCGAGCGGGTCGCCGAGGCGTTGCCGTTCGGGTCGCTGTACCCGGACTTGGTCACCGTCGCGGTGTAGCTGAACGGGTAGCTGGCCGGGGAGACCGGGAAAACGGCGCAGCCGTCGTCCGCCGTCGGGCGGGTAGCCGTGAAGGACCCGCCGGCCAGCGTGACGGGCATGTTGCCCTCACCGATGCCGCCAGCGTCGATCACCTTGACGGCGACGAACGAGATGGTCCCCGACACGTTGCCCTTGGGCGGCGTCAGGATGGTGTTCGACTCGACCGGCTGGGTCGAGCCCATGCGGTCCCAGGTGACCTTCACGTTCACCGCCAGGACGGGGTAGGTCACCGCGGAGCCACCGTCGCAGGGGCTGGAGCCGGGACCGGCCGGCAGCCACTCCACCGTGCGGGTGACCGTGAAGGGGACGCCGTCGATCTTCATCGGAGCCGAGGCGCCGCTGAGCGGGTGCGGGTTGACTGCGGTGGCGGTGGCCGACAGGTCCTGCGGCCCGGTGGGCGAGGAGCTGAACTCGTGGCGCACGATCTCCATCTCGCGTGACGCGAGGTTCGCCCCCTGCACGCGCATCCGGTTCTGGCCGGTGGTGTTCAACGCGCTCTGCAGGCCGTAGGCGACCGCCGTCGCGATGATCGTGAAGATCACCATCGCGAACAACAGCTCGACCAGGCCGAAGCCGGTGTCGGAACCAGTCCGCACCAGGCGCCACCGTCGACGCAGGTCCATGCCCACCACCCACTCACCCAGCCGGGGCGGGTCGCCACCGGTCGCTGTTGACACTGTCGGCGCTCTGCTGGAGGACCTTGAGACGACCGAACGGGTGCTTTCTCGGGACATGCGAAGCGGGGCCGGCCCCGAAGGGCCGACCCCGCCGATGAAGCGTCAGATCAGCAAGCGGTGTTGCCGAGGCCGCCCGCGAGGCTGTTGTACGTGATGACGTTGCCCGAGGACTTGGCGTTCGTGCCGGTCAGGCAGAAGCCCTGCGCGTCGGTGGCGTCGGTCGCCGCGACGACCGCGCCGCCGGTGCCCTGCTTGACGAGCTTGAGGGCCACGACGTTGTTGGAGCTCAGCTTGACGTCGGTGGAACCAACGGTGACCTTGTTGGTGCCGGCCGTGTTGGTGGCGACAGCGACGTAGGCCTGGTTGTCGGTGTAGTAGGTCTCGAGCTCGTTGGCGACCGTGCGCAGGTCGGACTTGATCGAGGTGTCGACGGCCTTCTTGCGCTGGTTCAGGAACACCGGGATGGCGATGGCCGCGAGGATGCCGATGATGATCATGACGACCAGGAGCTCGATCAGCGTGAAGCCGCTGTCCTTGTCCTCCGCCGCCTTGCGAATGCGAGCGAGCATGTGATTCGTCCCTTCGAGACGATCGATGTGGAGGGACGAACCCGGGCGGGCCACCTCCGATGACAATTGATGCATCGGCCACGGGCACAACGACTTGAGCATCCAAATGGAGGAATCTGCGGGACGACGAAAGCGGGGCCCCCGGACGTGTCCGGGAGCCCCGCTTCAGCAGAGCGAGTGATCAGCTGCAGGCAGCGGTGCCCTTGGGCTGCAGGCCGCCCTGGTCGCTGTCGTAGTACCAGTCGCCGGTGCCCTTGGCGTTCTCCGCCTTCAGGCAGAAGGTGCCGGCGAGGATGCCCGTGCCGACGGTCGTCGTGACGGTGATCTTGTTGCCCTTGGTCAGCTTGATGGAGTTGCCCGTGCCGACCAGGACCGCGTCGGTGCCAGAGGCGTCCGCCGGGTAGTTCTGGTTGTCGGTGTAGTAGGTCTCCATCTCGTTGGCGACCGTGCGCAGGTCCGACTTCATCGAGGTGTCGACGGCCTTCTTGCGCTGGTTCAGGAACACCGGGATGGCGATGGCCGCGAGGATGCCGATGATGATCATGACGACCAGGAGCTCGATCAGCGTGAAGCCGCTGTCCTTCTCCTCCGCCGCCTTGCGAATGCGAGCGAGCATCTGATTCGTCCCTTCGAGACGATAGGTGTGGAGGGACGAGCCCGTAGGCCACCTCCGATGACGAGAGAAGCATCGACGGCCATGGCCAGGACTTGAGCGGCCGAATGGCTGACACCCGCCGACGGCAGTGGGGGCCCCGGTTCCTCCGGGACCCCCACGCGGGTGTGTGCTCGTCCGTCAGCTGCAGGCGGTGCCCTTGGCCTGGAGGCCGCCCTGGTCGCTGTCGTAGTACCAGTCGCTCGTGCCCTTGGCGTTGGACGCCTTCAGGCAGTAGCTGCCGTCGACCACGCCGGCGCCGACGACGACCGTGATGTCCACGGTGTTGCCCTTGGTCAGCTTGACGGCAGTGGTGCCCACGTTGACCGTGTCGGTGCCCGAGGCGTTGGCCGCCGGGTAGTTCTGGTTGTCGGTGTAGTAGGTCTCCATCTCGTTGGCGACCGTGCGCAGGTCCGACTTCATCGAGGTGTCGACGGCCTTCTTGCGCTGGTTCAGGAACACCGGGATGGCGATGGCGGCGAGGATGCCGATGATGATCATGACGACCAGGAGCTCGATCAGCGTGAAGCCGCTGTCCTTCTCCTCCGCCGCCTTGCGAATTCGTGTGAGCATGTGTCGCCTCTTCTTGACGATGTTGACGGGAGGGTCGAGCGGGTCCACCACGCATTGACAAGCAATGTGTCGACAACTCCAAGATCCACTTGAGCACCCATCTGGCTGAACGCGGCAGGGCCCCGGCAACTCGCCGGGGCCCTGCAGTGCGGTTGGTCCGGATCAGCTGATCAGGTTGAAGACCCCGAAGATCGGCATGTAGAGCGCGACGATCATGGAGCCGACGACGGCACCGAGGAACGCGATCATCAGCGGCTCGATGAGCGAGGTGAGGGCCTCCGTGGTGGCCTCGACCTCCTGGTCGTAGAAGTCGCTGATCTTCACCAGCATGTCGTCCAGCGCACCGGTGTCCTCACCGACGGCCATCATCTGCACGACCATGGGCGGGAAGACCGCGTGCTCGGTCAGCGGCCGGGCGAGCGAGTCACCCTGACGCACGGACTGCTGGACGGCGCGCACGGCCTTCGCGACGACCTCGTTGCCGCTGGTGTCGGCCACGATGTCGAGCGCCTGCAGGATCGGTACACCGGACTTGAGCATGGTGCCCAGGTTGCGGGTGAAGCGGGACAGCGCGATGCGCTGCACCAGCGAGCCGAACACCGGCATCTTCAGCATCATCGGGTCGACGATCTCGCGGACCCGCTGCTGGTGCTTGATGCGCCCCCAGCCGACGCTGAGCGCGATCAGGCTGATCAGGATCGGGATGCCGCCGACCTTGAGCACCGACGACAGGAACACCAGGGCCCGGGTCGGGGCCGGCAGCTGGGCGCCCATGTCCGAGAACATCTTCGCGAAGATCGGGACGATGAACAGCAGCATGCCGATGACCGCGAGGATCGCCATCACGAACACGACGACCGGGTAGGTCATGGCGGACTTGATCTTGCCGCGCAGCTTGACCTCGGCCTCGAAGTTCTCCGCGACCTGGATGAGCACCGCGTCCAGGAAGCCACCGACCTCGCCGGCCCGGGTCATGTTGATCATGATGGGCGGGAAGATCCGGGGGTGCTTGGCCAGCGCGGACGACAGCGACTGCCCGGTCTCGACCTCGCCGCGAACCTCGCCCAGCACGCTCGCCAGGGTCTTGTTCTCGGTCTGCTCGGCCAGGATCGTCAGGGCGCGGAGCAGCGAGAGCCCCGAGTTGATCATGGTCGCGAACTGGCGCGCCATGATCGCAAGGTCCTTGGTCTTGACCTTGCCGCCGAGGCCGGGGATCTTCAGCTCTTTGTTCATCCCCGCGTTGGCCTGCGTGATGCTGACCGGCGCGTACCCGAGGGTCTTGAGCTTCTGCACCACCTGGCCCTGGTTCTCAGCGTCCAGGGTGCCCTTGACCAGCTTGCCGTCGCGGTCGCGGACGGCGTACTCGAACGTCAGTGTCGCCATGTGTGTTGTCCTCAGATCCGGCCGAGCAGGCGGTTGAAGTCCTCGACGTGGTGGCACTTCTCCAGACCGTGTTCGTACGTGATCTGGTTGGTGCGCACCAGCTCTGCGAGGTGCTGGTCCATCGTGTGCATTCCGTGCTTCGCCCCGGCCTGCATGGCCGAGTAGATCTGGTGGGTCTTGCCCTCGCGGATCAGGTTGCGGATCGCGGGGGTGGCGACCATGACCTCGGTGGCCACGACGCGGCCCTTGGCGTCCCGGGTCTTGCAGAGGGTCTGGCAGACGACGCCCTGGATGGCGCCGGCGAGCTGCACCCGGACCTGCTGCTGCTGCTCGGACGGGAACACGTCGATGACGCGGTCCATCGTCTGCGCGGCGTCCTGGGTGTGCAGCGTGGCGAAGACCAGGTGACCGGTCTCGGCGGCGGTCAGCGCCACCGAGATCGTCTCGAGGTCACGCATCTCACCGACCAGGATGATGTCGGGGTCCTGTCGCAGCGCGTGCTTCAGCGCGTTGCCGAAGGACTTGGTGTCCTCGCCGACCTCACGCTGGTTGACGATGCAGCCCTTGTGGCGGTGCAGGAACTCGATCGGGTCCTCGACCGTCATGATGTGCTCGTGCCGGGTGCGGTTGGCCAGGTCGACGACACCCGCGAGGGTGGTCGACTTGCCCGAACCGGTCGGCCCGGTGACCAGCACGAGGCCACGCGGCAGGCCGGCAAAGTTGTTCACGGCCGGCGGGATACCGAGGGCCTCGAGCGGCTTGATCTCGTAGGGGATCAGGCGGAAGGCCGCACCCAGCGCCTCGCGCTGCCGGTAGACGTTGACGCGGAACCGGGCCCGGCCCGGGACGGAGTAGGCGAAGTCCAGCTCGAGGTCGGTCTCGAAGCGCTCGCGCTGACGCTGCGAGAGCATCGCGTAGATCGCGCGCTGCAGCACCGGCGGGGTCAGCACGGCGTGCTCGCCCATCGTGCGCAGCTCGCCGCGCAGCCGGATCATCGGCGCCGCACCCGAGGTGATGTGCAGGTCGCTGGCGCCCGTCTCGATCATCTCGATGAGCAGGTCGTTGATGGCCAGGTCGTGCTCGAACACCTGCTCGGTGCTGGTGCGCGCGTAGGCCTGCGGGGCCGCCTGGGTGGGTGCCACCGCCGGGGCCGCAGCGTGCGCGGGCGGGGCAGCGTGCGCGGGCGCGGCCACCGGCACGGGCGCCGCGGCGACGGGTGCCTGCTGGGCAGGAACAGACGCCGTCACAGGCGCGTAACCGGCCGGCGTCCCAGCTGGAGCGAACTCCGGCACGTACGGCTCTCCGACAGTGCTCACGGCACTCCCCTCATGGCAGGCTCGTCGCCTGCATGGCGGTCGAGCTGGATGCTTCACAGCCGCTATCGGCACACCCCGGCACGGTCTTGAGCCGTGAGGGCGACACCGGTCACACGACGACGCGCAGGACCTCTTCGATGGACGTGACGCCGTCCAGCACCTTCAGCCAGCCGTCCATGCGGAGCGTGGTCATGCCCTCGGCCCGCGCGGTCTCCCCGATCACCGCGGCCGAGACCCGCTCGACGGTGTGCCGCTCGATGGTCTCGGACACCTTCATGACCTCGTGCAGCGCGACCCGGCCCTTGTAGCCGGTCTTCGCGCAGGTCGAGCAGCCCACCGGACGGTAGAGCACCGGCAGCTCCTCCCCCGGCGTCCACGGGAAGCCCACCCGCTCGAGGTCGGCCGGCTCCGGCTGGAACGGCTCCTTGCACTTGCTGCACAGCCGGCGGGTCAGACGTTGGGCCAGCACGCAGTCCAATGCCGAACCGACCAGGAACGGCTCGATGCCCATCTCGGTCAAGCGGGTGATGGCGGACGGCGCGTCGTTGGTGTGCAGCGTGGTCAGCACGAGGTGGCCGGTGAGGGCGGCCTCGACGGCGATCTGCGCCGTCTCGTGGTCGCGGACCTCACCGATCAGGACGACGTCAGGGTCCGAGCGCAGGATGGAGCGGAGCGCCGCGGCGAAGGTCAGGCCGGCCTTGGCGTTGACCTGCACCTGGTTGATCCCGGGGAGCCGGTACTCGACCGGGTCCTCGACGGTGATCACGTTGACCTCGGGCTTGCTCACGATGTTCAACGTCGCGTACAGGGTGGTCGACTTGCCCGAACCCGTCGGGCCGGTCACCAGGATCATGCCGTACGGCTTGACGAAGCTCTCGCTGTACCGCTCGTAGTTGCCCGAGGAGAAGCCGAGGTCGTTCAGGGTCAGCCGCGCGGTGGAGTTGTCCAGGATGCGCATGACGACCTTCTCGCCCCACACCGTCGGCAGGGTGGCGACGCGGAGGTCGATCTTCTTGCCGTTGGTGGTGACGGAGAGGCGACCGTCCTGCGGGATGCGGCGCTCGGCGATGTTGATGTCCGCCATGATCTTCAGCCGCGAGATGACGCCGCTCTGGATCGCCTTGGGCGAACGCATGATCTCGTGCAGCACGCCGTCGATGCGGTACCGCACCCGCAGGTCGTGCTCCCCCGGCTCGAGGTGGATGTCGGAGGCCCGGTCCTGGATCGCCTGGGTGATCAACAGGTTGACGTACTTGACGATCGGCGCGTCCTCGGTGATCTCCTTCACCTTGGACAGGTCCTCGTCGTCCTCGACGAGGTCCAGGGCGTTGGTGATGTCGTCGAGGTCGGCGTCCGCGCGGTAGTAGCGATCGATCGCCCCGAGGACGTCCGCCCGGGTCGCGACCGCGGGACGCACGTCCAGCCCGGTCATCGAACGGATGTCGTCGAGCGCGAAGACGTTGCCGGGGTCGGCCATCGCGACCAGCAGCTTGCCGTCGTCGGTGTAGCCGATGGGCAGCGCGTTGTGCCGGCGGACGACGGCACCGGAGATGCGCGCGGTGGCGGCGGCGTCCACGGGGTACTCGGTCAGGTCGACGAAGGGCAGGCCGATCTGCTGCGCGAGCGCGCTGACCAGCTGCGTCTCGGACAGCACGCCCTGCTCGACCAGCACGCGGCCGAGGCTGCGACCGGCCCGCTGGTGCTCCTCGAAGGCAGCAGAGAGCTGCCCCTCGCTGACGAGCCCGTCCGCGAGCAGGATCTCGGCAAGCTGCATGAGTCGAGCACGCTCCCCTGTGGCCGTGGTCCGGTGACAAGACGTGACATCGACCGTGACGGTGGTCACCTTGAGCGACGACGCCGCCCGGTTGAGGGGAAGGAACCCGTTCAGCCCCGGTTGGGGTCGTTTGCGTCGCGCTCGGTGACCGAACGCAGCGCCGCCTCCCCCGCGGCGCGCATCGCGGCGACGTCGGGGTCGCTGCCCGTCATCAGGGCGACCTGAGCGACCGCCTGGTGCAGCAGCATGGCGAAGCCGCTGACCGCCTGACCGCCCCGCTCCCGCCAGGCCGTCGCGACCTCGCTCGGCCACGGGTGGTAGCTGACGTCGAGCAGCAGTCCGTGCACGGCGGCCGGCAGGACCGCCCGGACCTCCTCGTGGGCGTCCGACGGCACCGAGCTGACCACCACGTCGGCCCGCTCGAGCAGCGCCGGCGCGTGCGACCAGGCCACCAGGTCGACGCCCACACCGAGCGCCCGACCCGCGGCGACGACGTCCACGGCCCGTTCCGGCGACCGGACGACGACCTGCGGGCGGGCGCAGCCCAGCCGGCCCAGCGCGGCCACGGCCGAGGCGGCGGTGGCACCGCCGCCGAGCACGACGCCGCGCGCGCACGAGGTCAGGCCGCCCTCCAGCAGCGCGGCCCGGACCCCGTGGACGTCCGTGTTGTGGCCGCTGGGGGCCCGTCCGGCGTGGAACAGGACCGTGTTCACCGAGCCGGTCGCCGCAGCCAGCTCGGACACCTGGCCCAGCACCGGCTGCACCCAGCGCTTCAGCGGCATGGTCAGCGACAGCCCGGCCCAGGAGACGTCCCGGGTCGTCACGAAGCGGCGCAGGTCGTCGGGCGCGTCGATCTCGATGGCGTCGTACTGCCAGTCCGGCAGGCCGAGGCTGAGGTAGGCGGCGCGGTGCAGCACCGGGGACAGCGAGTGCGCGACCGGTGAGCCGAGCACGGCCGCCCGGTGCGCGCCGCTCATGACCGCACGGTCAGCACTTGCCCGGATGTGCTTGGCACCAGGCCTGGAACAGCTTCACGTTCTGCTGGTGCTCGGCCCAGGTCACCGCGAACCGGGTCTCACCCGTCGAGGGGTTGACCGTCGTCCAGTACAGCCACGGGCCCGGGGTCGGTTTGAGCGCACCCTGGATCGAGGCCTTGCCGGGGTTCGAGATCGGACCGGCCGGCAGCCCGGGGTACCGGTAGGTGTTGTAGGGCGAGTCGACGGCGCGCTCGGCCGCAGTGGTGGTCAGGGTCCGCTTGCCCACCGCGTAGCTGACCGTGGAGTCGAGCTGCAGCTTGCCGCCGTTGCCGAGCTTGTTCGCGAGCCGGTTGTCGATGACCTGGGCGACCTTGGCGTAGTCGGTCTTCGACCCGGCCTCGACCTCGGCGATGCTGGCCACCGTCAGGAGGCGCTGCGCCTCCTGGTCACTGACGCCCAGCCCGTCGAGCACCTCGTGGGTGCGGGCGACCATCGTGGACAGTTGCTGCTCGGCGGTCAGCTCGCTGCCGAACTCGTACGTGTCCGGGAACAGCCAGCCCTCCGCCTTGCCCTTCGCGGAGGCCGGGATGCCGAGGGACTCGGGGTCCTTCAGCGCGGCCTTGTAGTCGGCGAGCGGCTGGCCGGTGGCCTTGGCGAGCAGCGGCAGGATCTCGTTGACCCGCAGCCCCTCGCGGACGGTCACCTTGTCGGCGCTGCGGGCCGACGGGTCGAGCAGCATGGTGACGGCACTCGCCCCCGACATCTGCCGGTGCAGCGTGTACTGGCCCGGCTGGATCGACCCGGACTTCTCGTTGTCCTGGGCGGCTTCGACGAAGGCCTTCGACGTCTTGACGACACCGGCCTCCTGCAGCACCCGTCCGATGGCCCGGCCGCTGGCTCCCTCGGGGACGGTGATGGTGACCTCGCCGCTGCCCTGCCCCGCGTAGTCGTCGCTCGCCGTGAACTGGGTGACCAGCGGCTTCAGCGCGGCGAACGCGCCGTACCCACCGAGGGCGACCACCAGCAACGCCACCAGGATGACCACGCTGCGGCGGCCCTTGCGGCGGCGTCGGCGGGCGTGGTGGGCGTGCGCCTGCCGCCGCGCGGAGCGGCTGGCGTAGGCGTCGTCGGCCGGGTGCTCGTGCGCGTCGGCGATCACGGCACCCAGGGGGTGGTCCTCGTGGCGGTCAGGCATCAGGCTCGTTCGGCTCGCTCATCAGGTGGGACAGCCTTCGGGTCGTCTTCGGCGGCCGGGTCGGCCGTCGTGCCCCCGCCAGCAGACAAGGATACAGGTTCCAGCAGCTCCCCCGGGGCAACGCCGCTGGCGCGTTCACCGTCCAGCGCCTGCTGCAGGAGCACGACGGCGGCCACCTGGTCGACCACGGCCCGCTGCTTGCGCCCGGCGACCCCCGACTCGCGCAGCGAGCGGTGCGCCGCCACCGTGGACAGGCGCTCGTCGATCAGCCGCACGCCGACGGGCAGTGCGGCGGCGCCCAGCCGCCCCGCCAGGTCGACCGCGTAGGCCCGCGCGGCGGCCGCGGCCGGTCCCTCGCGGCCGGACAGCGACCGGGGCAGCCCGACGACCACCTCGATCGCCTCGCGCTCCACGACCTCGGCCACGATCCGCTGCAGGTCCGAGCCCGCTCCCTGGTCCCGCCGCAGGGTCTCGACCGGCGTCGCCAGCATCCCGTGCAGGTCGCTGACCGCCAGGCCGACCCGCACGGCGCCGACGTCGACACCGAGCCGCACCCCGCGCCGGGTCAGGCCGGCCATCGCAGCACCGTCATCGGCAGCCCGTCCATCAGCGGGCGGTCACCCGCTCGCCGACGACGTGCTCGATCCGGGCGAGCGCCTCGCCGGTGCGAGCGGCGTCGGTACCGCCGCCCTGCGCGACGTCGTCCTTGCCGCCGCCACCGCCCCCGAGGATCTTGGCGGCCTCGCGGACGAGCTCGCCGGCCTTGACGCCCCACCGGCGCGCCTCGTCGTTGGTCGCCACGACGACGACCGGACGACCCTTGGCCACGGCGGTGCCGGCGACCACGACGGGCCGGCCGGTGATCCGGCCGCGCACGTCGAGCAGCAGCGTGCGCAGGCCGTCGGCGTCGACGTCCTCCCCCGCGTCGTGCCCGACGAAGGACACCCCGTAGACGTCCCGGGCAGACGAGGCGAGGCCCGCCGCCGCGGCCAGCACCTGCTGCTGGCGCATCGCGGCGATCTGCTTCTCGGCCTCGCGCAGCCGGGTCAGGATCGACCCGACCCGGTCGGGCAGCTCCTCCGGTCGCACCTTGAGTGCCTCGGTCAGCTGGCCGACCAGCGCGTGCTCGCGGGCCAGGTACTCGTAGGCGTCGGTGCCGACCAGGGCCTCGACCCGCCGGACCCCGGAGCCGATCGACGCCTCGCCGAGCAGGGACACCAGGCCGAGCTGGCCGGAGCGCTGCGCGTGGGTGCCGCCGCACAGCTCGCGGGCCCACTCCCCGACCGAGACGACGCGTACCTCGTCGCCGTACTTCTCACCGAACAGCGCCATGGCGCCGACCTCGACGGCCTGCGCCTGGGTCATCACCTCGGCGTGCACCTCGAGGTCCTCGGCGAGCAGCGAGTTCACCCGCGCCTCGACGTCGTGCAGCACGGATGGCGGGAGCGCGGCGTTGGCACTGAAGTCGAACCGGAACCGGCCCGGCGCGTTCTCCGAGCCCGCCTGGGTGGCGGTCTCACCGAGCGCCTCGCGGATCGCCTTGTGCACCATGTGCGTCGCCGTGTGCGCGCGGCTGATGGCGCGGCGGCGCTGCACGTCCACCAGCGCCTGACCGGACGCGCCGACCTCGACCTCGCCGCTGAGCACCTTCGCGCGGTGCACGATGAGCGAGCCGAGTGGCTTCTGCACGTCGGAGACCTCGATGACCGCGCCGTCCAGCTCGATCCGGCCGGCGTCGGCCAGCTGCCCACCGCCCTCGGCGTAGAACGGGGTGCGGTCCAGCACCAGCTCGATCTCGTCGCCCTCGCGCGCCGAGCTCGCCGGGTGGCCGTCGACCAGCAGGCCGCTGACCCGCGCCTCGCTGGTGACCTCGTCGTAGCCGGTGAACTCGACGTCGCGGCCCAGTCCGTCGGCCAGGGAGCGGTACGCGGAGGTGTCCACGAGACCGGTCTTCTTCGCCCGGGCGTCGGCCTTGGCGCGGTCGCGCTGCGCCGTCATCAGCTGGCGGAAGCCGACCTCGTCGACGTCCACGCCCTGCTCGGCCGCCATCTCCAGCGTCAGGTCGATCGGGAAGCCGAAGGTGTCGTGCAGCTGGAAGGCCTTGTCGCCGCCGAGGGTGGTGCGGCCGCTGGACTTCACGTCCCGCACGGCGGTGTCCAGGATCGTGGTGCCGGCGGCCAGGGTGCGGCGGAACGCCTCCTCCTCGCCGTACGCGGCGGAGCTGATCCGGCCGAAGTCGCGCTCGACCTCGGGGTAGCTGGTCTTCATCCGGTCCCGGCTGGCTGGCAGCAGCTCGGGCATCGTGGGCGCGTCGACGCCGAGCAGCCGCATCGAGCGCACCGCGCGCCGGATGAGCCGGCGCAGGACGTAGCCGCGTCCCTCGTTACCGGGCAGCACGCCGTCCGAGATGATCATCAGCGCGCTGCGCACGTGGTCGGCGACCACCCGGAGCCGCACGTCGTCCTCGTGGTTCGCGCCGTACCGCTTGCCGGCCAGGTCGGCGGCCACCTCGATGACCGGGTAGACCTCGTCGATCTCGTAGATGTTGTCGACCCCCTGCAGCAGGAACGCCATCCGCTCCAGGCCCATGCCGGTGTCGATGTTCTTCTTCGGCAGCGGGCCGCGGATGTCGAAGTCCGCCTTGCTGCGGACCGCGCTGAGCTCCTCCTGCATGAAGACCAGGTTCCAGAACTCCAGGTAGCGATCGCCGGCCTTCTCGACGTCGCCCTCGGGGCCGAACTCGGGGCCACGGTCGATCAGGATCTCCGAGCACGGGCCGGCCGGGCCGGGGATTCCCATGTGCCAGTAGTTGTCCTTCTTGCCGAGCCGGACGATCTTCTCGTCGGGCAGGCCGGCGATCCGCTGCCAGAGCCGGTAGCTCTCGTCGTCGTCCTGGTAGATCGTGACGAGCAGGTCCTTCTCAGGAAGGCCGAAGCCGCCATCGGACTGCGGACGCGTGACGAGCTCCCACGCGAGCTGGATCGCGCCTTCCTTGAAGTAGTCGCCGAAGCTGAAGTTGCCGTTCATCTGGAAGAACGTGCCGTGCCGGGTGGTGCGCCCCACCTCCTCGATGTCGAGGGTGCGCACGCACTTCTGCACGCTCGTCGCCCGCTGGTAGGGCGCCGACTCCTGGCCGACGAAGTACTTCACGAACGGCACCATGCCCGCGGCCACGAACAGCAGGTTCGGGTCCTCGAAGGGAAGCGGGCTGCTCGGGACGACGGTGTGACCGTTGTCCCCGAAGTACGTCAACCACCGACGCCGGATCTCGGCCGTCTCCATGGGGATCATCCTGTCGTGGGGCTAGGAAGAAGGTACGGGGCGCGGAGCGGGGGCACAGGGCCCCTAGGAAGCTCGCGTGCGCCGGTGTGCCGGGTTCGTCGGGCGGTCGAAGTCGGCCTCAGCCGCCCGGTCGGCGGAGTGGTCGGCCATGGGTCGCTCGATCAGCGCGGAGGCCTGGCGCGGGTCGATGACCCCCTCGTCCACGCCCAGCGCGAGCCGCAGCTCCGCGTCCCGCTCCGCCATGGACTCGCGGACGACCTGGGCCATCTCGCGGAGCCCCTCGCCTACCCCGGACAGGCCACGGGCCACCCCCTCGGGGGTGTACGCCTGCGCTGTCTTCGTCACCTTGCGGACGACGAGCACACCGACGACGGCGCCGAGCACCGCCCAGAAGATCCGTCGCACGCCGATCAGCCCTTCCGCCGACGCCGGCGCCCACCGGACGACGGCTCCCGACCACTCAGTGCCTGCCGCACGCCGTAGGTGAACGCGGCGACCTTGATCACCGGCGAGCCCAGGGTGGCCGCGAAGAGCGCGGTCAGCGCCGACACGTTCGTCGTCACCTGCTGGACGTTGGTGGTGATGGCCGAGACGCGCTCGAGCTCGCCGTTGGTGGTGGTCACCGTCGTGGTGACCTCGTGCAGCAGCGGGATCGTCTCCTGCGTGACGCCCTGCACGGTGCCGCGGGTGTCATCGATCAGCTTGCCGAGCTTCAGGATCGGCACGGCCAAGAACGCCACCAGCGCCACGAAGGCGACGGCGGCGATGAGTCCCGCGATGTCTCCAGCCGACATCCGACGCATCCCTCCCCGGGCCCCGTGACCACCCGGCGGCGCCGGGCGCTGACCGGGGCGACGGCAGCGCACCGACCCTACCCGAGCCGGTCCGGCCCGTCCCAGCCGAATCCGGCTGGAGGTCAGCGCGCGTAGAACTCCACGACCAGGGCGACGTCGCAGGTCACCGGGACCTCAGCCCGGCGGGGCTCGCGCTCCAACCGGACGGACAGGCCGTCCGAGCCGAGCGCCAGGTAGCCGGGCACGGTGGGCAGGACGTCGCGGTGACCGTTCGCGGCGGCCACCACGAAGGGCGTCATGGGCCGGCTGCGCTCACGTACCGCGACGACCTGGCCCGGGCGCACCCGGTACGACGGCTTGTCGACCAGCCGGCCGTCGACCTCGATGTGCCGGTGCACGACCGACTGGCGGGCCTGCGCGATAGTGCGCGCGATCCCGGCTCGCAGCACCACGGCGTCCAGCCGCGTCTCGAGCAGCTCGACCAGCACCTCGCCCGTCCGTCCGGACCGGCGGTGCGCCTCCTCGAACGCCCGACGCAGCTGCGCCTCACGGATCCCGTACTGCGCCCGCAGCCGCTGCTTCTCGAGCAGCTGGGACGAGTAGTCGCTCTTGTTGGGACGGCGGGCCCGCCCGTGCTCGCCCGGCGGGTACGGCCGCTTCTCGAAGTACTTCACGGCCTTCGGGGTCAGCGCGAGGCCGAGGGCGCGCGAGCGCCGGACGACGCGTCGCGAGGCGTGGGCAACCATCGTGCTCCTTCGGTGGTGATCGATGTAAGGTAAGGCTAACCTTATCTCACCGAACACCCCCGCGGCACCACGCCGCAGCACCCAGCCGCCCCCCGGAGGAACCCGTGACGATGGTCCACCCGCGACAGCTCCCCTCCTCCGCCGAGGTCGCCCGCACCCTGCTGGAGGGCATCGGCGCGGCGACCGTGTCGGGTCCGCTCGGCGACGCCAACGCCGTGCCCGCGCTGCACGCCGCGCTTCCCGGCGGCGAGCTGGTACTGGCCGTGCCGCACGACCCGCGCTCGCGGTCGGCTCTGTCCACCCCCGTGCCCGGCGCGCCGTCCGCCGGCGACGACTGGGCGATCTCGGTGTGCATCCGGGCCGAGGCCGCGCTGGCTGACCTGACGGTCCCGCGCGCCCACCTCGAGCTGCTCGGCTGGGCCCGGCTGGCGGGTCCCGCGGACGGGGCCGGGGCGCTCGAGGCGCTGCGCCGGGCCTGGCCGTTGGACGGGGTGGACGGTTACGACCTGCTGCTGGTCGAGGTCGCCGAGGGCGAGCTGCACTGGGTCGGTGGGTGCGTGACGATCGAAGGCGACGACGTCCGGGCGGCGGAGCCCGACCCGCTCTGGCTGGACGAGGCCGATCTGCTCGACCGGGTCCGTGCGCTGCTCTCGCCCCGGCTGCTCGAGCTGGTGCACGGGCTGGGTCGGCTGCCGCTGCCGGACGGCCGCGGGGTGCCGCTCGAGCGGACCGTGGAGGCTCGGCCGGTCGGCGTCGACCGGTACGGCCTCACCGTGCAGTGCCGGGACAACCAGGAGCGCCGGCACCTGCTGCGGCTGCCGTTCGGCCGGCCGATCGACGCCGACGAGGACGCCTGGGCGGCCATCAGCACCGAGATCGTCTCGCAGGCCGGCTGCCGCACGTCGTGCCGTGGCTCAGCGACCGCGCAGGATGCGCCGCAGCCGATTGAGCCGTGAGGTGATCTCGCGCTCGGCCCCGCGGTCGGTCGGGGTGTAGTACTCCCGGCCGACCAGCGAGTCCGGCAGGTACTGCTGCTCGGCCACCCCGTGCGGCTCGTCGTGCGCGTACCGGTACCCCTGGCCGTGGCCCAGCTTGGCGGCGCCGGGGTAGTGCGCGTCGCGCAGGTGCGCCGGCACGGTGCCGGCCCGGCCCGCCCGGACGTCGGCGATCGCGGCGTCGATGCCGAGGTAGGACGCGTTGGACTTGGGTGCCGTCGCCAGGTGCACGACCGCCTGGGCCAGCACGATCCGCGCCTCGGGCATGCCGATCAGCTGGACGGCCTGGGCTGCGGCGACCGCGGTCTGCAGCGCCGTGGGATCGGCCATCCCGACGTCCTCGGACGCCGCGATGACGATCCGCCGGGCGATGAACCGGGCGTCCTCCCCCGCCTCCAGCATCCTGGCCAGGTAGTGCAGCGACGCGTCGACGTCCGAGCCGCGCATCGACTTGATGAAGGCGCTGGCCACGTCGTAGTGCTGGTCGCCCTCGCGGTCGTAGCGCAGCACGGCCGCGTCGATGGCGCGCTCGGCGTGCTCGGTGGTGACCTCGCGCTCCCCCGCGGACAGCGTGGCGCCGGCCGCCGCCTCCAGTGCGGTGAGCGCCCGGCGGGCGTCGCCGGAGGCGAGCCGCACCAGGTGCTCCAGGGCGTCCGGCTGCAGCTCGACCTGCCCGGCCAGGCCGCGGGGCTCCAGCACGGCCCGCTCGATGAGCACCCGCACCGCCTCGTCGTCCAGCGGCCGCAGCGTCAGCACCAGCGATCGGGACAGCAGCGGCGCGACCACCGAGAAGGACGGGTTCTCGGTGGTCGCCGCGACCAGCACCACCCAGCGGTTCTCGACACCGGGCAGCAGGGCGTCCTGCTGGGCCTTCGTGAAGCGGTGGATCTCGTCCAGGAACAGGACCGTGCCGCGCCGGTGCAGCGCGAGCTCGTCACGGGCCCGGTCCATCACCGCCCGCACGTCCTTGACCCCGGCGGTGATGGCCGAGAGCTCGACGAACGCCCCGCCCGTGCCACCCGCGACCACGTGCGCCAGCGTCGTCTTGCCGGTGCCCGGTGGACCCCACAGAACCACGGACGCCGGACCCGCCGGCCCCGCCGTCGGGTCCACCAGCCGGCGCAGCGGGGAGCCCGGCTCGAGCAGGTGCCCCTGCCCGACGACGTCGTCCAGGGTGCGTGGCCGCATCCGCACCGCCAGCGGAGCCGACGGGCGGTCGGGAGCGTCGTCCACGCTGAACAGGTCGTCCACGCCGCCGAACCTACCCGCGAGCGCCGACCTCGACTCCCGCCCACTCCCCCCACCCCGCGGTGATCATGCACGTTCACCCTCGGGACGCCGGGGTGAACGTGCATGATCACCGCGGGGTCGGGCGGGGGTGCGCGGGGGAACGGGGTATGGATCGACGGTCCCGGGTGGTTGAGTACGCACATGACGAGCGCGCCGTCCGACGCACCCCGCCGACCCGTCCTCCTCACCGTGGACGACGACCCCGGGGTCTCCCGGGCGATCGCCCGCGACCTGCGCCGGCAGTACGGCGAGGACTACCGGGTGGTGCGCGCCGAGTCCGGGTCGGAGGCGCTGGAGGCGTTGCGGGAGCTGGCCTCCCGCGGCGAGAGCGTGGCCGTCCTGCTCGCGGACCAGCGGATGCCGGGGATGAGCGGCGTGGAGTTCCTCGAGCAGGCCATGGACCTGTTCCCGCGCGCCCGCCGCGTCCTGCTCACCGCGTACGCGGACACCGACGCCGCCATCACCGCGATCAACACGGTCGATCTCGACCACTACCTGCTCAAGCCGTGGAGCCCGCCCGAGGAGCTGCTCTACCCGGTGGTGGAGGAGCTGCTCGCCACCTGGCGCGCCTCCGGTGACGCACCGGTGGACATCATCCGGGTCATCGGGCACCGGTGGTCCGCCCGCTCGCACGAGGTGCGCGAGTTCCTGGCCCGCAACGGCGTGCCGTACCAGTGGATCGGCGCGGACGACCCGGATGGTGCGCGGCTGCTCGAGGCCTGCGGCGCGGCGGCGACCGACGTCCCGGTGGTCCTGACGCCGGGTGGGGAGCCGATGGTCTCGCCGTCCGTCACCGAGCTGGCCGACCGGGTCGGCCTGCCGACGAACCCGGCGACCGACTTCTACGACGTGGTCATCGTCGGCGGTGGGCCCGCCGGTCTGGGCGCGGCGGTCTACGCCGCCTCCGAGGGGCTGCGCACGGTCATCGTCGAGCGGCAGGCCACCGGCGGTCAGGCCGGCCAGAGCTCGCGGATCGAGAACTACCTGGGCTTCCCGGACGGCGTGTCCGGGGCCGCGCTCACCGACCGGGCCCGACGTCAGGCCGTGCGGTTCGGCGCCGAAATCGTGACGACCCGCGAGGTCGTCGGCCTCGAGGTGGTGGGCGCCCGGCGCGGCGTGCGGTTCGCCGACGGGTCGTGCCTGCAGGCGCACTGCCTGGTGCTGGCCACCGGCGTGCAGTACCGGCTGCTGGGCGCGGACGGCGTCGAGCAGTTCGTCGGCAACGGCGTGTACTACGGCGCGGCGCTCACCGAGGCCGCGGACTGCAGCGGCGAGGTCGTCTACGTCGTCGGCGGCGCCAACTCCGCCGGCCAGGCCGCCGTCTACCTTTCGCGCTTCGCGGCCCGCGTCGTGCTGGTCGTGCGCGCCGAGTCCCTGGTCTCGTCGATGTCGCACTACCTGATCGAGCAGATCGCCGGGATCGACACCATCGAGGTGCGCACCCGGACGGCGGTCAGCGGCGCGGGCGGCGACGGCCACCTGGAGCGGGTGACCTTGCGCAACCTGGACTCGGGCGAGCTGACCGAGTCCCCGGCCTCGCACCTGTTCGTGTTCATCGGAGCGCAGCCGCTGACCGAGTGGATGGACGGCGTGCTGAGCCGGGACGAGCGCGGCTTCGTGCTGGCCGGTGCCGACCTGATGCACGAGGGCCGACGGCCGGACGGCTGGGAGCCCAAGCGCGACCCCTGGCCGCTGGAGACGTCGGTCCCGGGGATCTTCGCGGCCGGCGACGTCCGCTCGACCTCGGTCAAGCGGGTCGCCTCGGCCGTGGGCGAGGGTGCACTCGCCGTGACGCTCGTGCACCAGTACCTGGAGAGGTTGTGAGATGACCACCACCGACGCCACCAGCGCCACCACCCCCGACGACCGGGTCTCCGCCGAGGAGCTGCGCACGCTCTTCCTGCTGGAGAGCCTGACGGACGAGCAGCTCGCGTGGTTCGTGGAGAACGGACGGCGCACCAGCATCCGGGCCGGCGAGTACCTGACCCACGAAGGTGAGCCGGCCGAGTGCTTCTACCAGCTGTTGACCGGCACGATGGTGATGACCCGGCAGGTCGGCGCGGTCGAGGTCGAGGTCACCCGCACCGACTTCCGCGGCGCCTACGGCGGTGCGACCGCCTCGTGGATCAAGCAGGCCGACCGGCCCTCGACGTACGTCGCCAGCGTGCGCGCCGGCACCGACGCCACGTTCCTGGCGGTGCCGGCCGAGGAGTTCGCCGCGTTCATGCACGAGCACTTCCCGATCGCCGTGCACCTGCTGGACGGCATCGCGGCCGGCATGCGCCGCACCCAGGAGCGGGTCGGCGACCAGCAGCGGCTGCAGGCGCTCGGTGCGCTGTCGGCCGGCCTGACCCACGAGCTGAACAACCCGGCGTCCGCGGCCGAGCGCGCGGTCGACCAGCTCCGCACGCGAGTCGAGCACATGCGCAGCAAGCTGGACTACCTGGCCGACGGGCACATCCCGGCCGACGTCCTGCACGAGCTGGTGAACCTGCAGAACGAGGCGCTGGCCCTGTCCGAGACGGCACCCCGGCGCAGTGCCATGGAGCGCAGCGACGCCGAGGACGAGCTGGGCGACTGGCTCGAGGAGCACGAGATCCAGCGAGGCTTCGACCTGGCCGGGATCTACGTCACGGCCGGGCTCGACGTGTCCTGGGCCGAGAAGGTCTACCGGACGTTGCACGCGGACGACCGGCAGACGGGCTTCGCGTGGGTGGCCTACTCGCTGGAGACCGACTCCCTGATGCGCGAGATCACCGACTCGGTGAACCGGATCAGCCAGCTCGTCGGGGCGGCCAAGAACTACTCCCAGCTCGACCGGGCGCCGTTCCAGCAGACCGACCTGCACGAGGGGCTGGACTCGACCCTGGTGATGCTGAGCGCCAAGCTGAAGGGGGTCACCGTGGTGAAGGACTACTGCGACGACCTGCCGCTGGTGCCGGGATACCCAGCCGAGCTCAACCAGGTCTGGACCAACCTCATCGACAACGCAGCCCAGGCCACCGGGCCGGGCGGCACGATCCGGCTGCACACCGAGGTCCAGGACGACCACGTGCTGGTGAGCGTCGGGGACGACGGTCCGGGGGTGCCGCCGGAGCTGCGCAGCCGCATCTTCGAGCCGTTCTTCACCACCAAGCCGGTCGGCGCCGGCACGGGCCTCGGCCTGGACATCTCCTACCGGGTCGTCACCGGCAAGCACGGCGGCGACATCCAGGTCGTCTCGAAGCCGGGCGACACCCGGTTCGAGGTCCGGCTGCCGCTCGTCGAGCCCACCCTGACGGACGTTCTGCAGGCCGACCAGACCTGACGTCGGGACGCCGCGGATGGCCTGGGATCCTGGGCCGCGTGACCTTCCTCGAACGACTCGGCCGCTTCGAGGCCCGTCACGCGAGGCTGGTGGCGCTGGGCTGGCTGGCGGCCGTGGTCGTCGCCTTCGGCCTGGCGCTCGGTGTCTTCGGCAGCGCGTCGCTGTTCAACCGGCTGACCAGCGGCGAGCCCGTGGTGCCCGGCGAGTCCCGGGTCGGCCGCGACCTGCTCGCCGACCAGCACGCCGACGGCCCGGCCGTGGTCATCACGCTGGACGGCGTCGACCCGTCGTCCGCGCAGGCGCGCAGCACGGTCCAGGACCTCACCCGGACCCTCGGCGAGATCCCCGACGTCTCGAAGGTCACCTCGCCGTACGACGTGCCGGGCGGGCTGAGCGGTGCCGCCGGCCGGACCCTGCTCGCCGCGGACGGGCAGGGGATCGCGGTCACCGCGCGGCTGGCGGCCGACCTGCCCCGGGACGTGTCCACCGAGCACACGGACGCCATCGAGGCTGCGGTCGACGAGGCGGCCGGTCAGCTGCCCGGCGTCCAGGCGCGCACGACGAGCCTGCCCCAGCTGGTCGACGAGATCACCCACCAGGTCGAGCTGGACCTGCGCCGAGGTGAGGGGATCGCGCTGCCCGTGAGCCTGCTGGTCATGGTGCTGGTCTTCGGCGGCTTCCTGGCCGCCGGGATCCCGCTGGCCGGGGCGATCGCCTCGATCGCGGGTGGACTGGCCTCGCTGTGGGTGTTCTCCGGCGTGATCGACCTGGACGCCACCGTCGTCAACGTCGTGACGATCCTCGGCCTGGGCCTGTGCATCGACTACGGGTTGCTCGTCGTCAGCCGGTTCCGCGAGGAGCTGCGCGCCGTGCCCTGGCCGCACGGCGAACCGGACCGCGAGCAGGTCATAGCCGCCGTCGGGCGCACCGTGGCCGTCGCCGGTCGCACGGTGCTGTTCTCCGGGCTCATCGTGGCCATCAGCCTGTCCGGCCTGATGCTCTTCCAGGCGCAGATCCTGCGAGCGCTCGGCGCGGCCGGGGTCAGTGTCGTGGTGGTGGCGCTGCTGGTGGCGCTGACCTTCGTGCCCGCCCTGCTGTCGCTGGCCGGGCCGCGGCTGGTGCGCCCCGGACTGCTCAGCCGCGTGCCGTTGCTGCGCGGCCTGCTGGCACGGTTCGGGGACGTCGCCCCCGCCGAGGGCGTGTTCTCCCGGCTGGCCCGCCGGGTGCAGCGGCACCCCTGGCCCATCGCGCTCGGGGTGACCGCCCTGCTCGTGCTGCTCGCCGTCCCGGCCTTCGGGCTGCACCTGCGCTCGTCCGGCACCGAGCTGATGCCCGTCGGCTCGTCCCAGCGCGACGGGTTCGACCGGATCGCCGAGCGCTACCCGGCCCTGGCCGGGCCCGACCTCACCGTCGTCGCGCGGGCGCCGATCGCCGACGTCCGGGCCTGGGCGACGGACGTCGCCACGGTGGACGGGGTGCAGGCCGTCGACCCGCCGCAGCAGGAGGGTGCCGTCGTCACCCTGGGGGTGCGGGTGGACGGGCACGACCCCGGCGGCCAGACCGCCGGCGACGTGGTGCAGCGGCTGCGCGCGGACCGGCCGGACTTCCCGATCTGGGTGACGGGCCAGGCCGCCGGTCAGGTCGACTTCAGCGCCTCGATCCTGCGCACCGCCCCGTGGTCGATCGCGCTGGTGGTGCTGGCGACGTTCGTGCTGCTCTTCCTGATGACCGGATCCGTGCTGGTGCCGGTCAAGGCGCTGGTGATGAACGTGATCTCGCTCGGCGCCTCGCTCGGCGTGGTGACCTGGGTGTTCGAGCGCGGGCACCTGGAGGGGCTGCTCTCGTTCACGTCCACCGGCGGGATCGAGACGACGATCCCGCCGCTGGTGCTGGCGTTCGGCTTCGGGCTCGCCATGGACTACGAGGTGTTCCTGCTCTCCCGGATCAAGGAGCAGCACGACCTGGGCCTGTCCAACGACGAGTCCGTGGCGATCGGGCTGCAGCGCTCGGGGCGGATCATCACGTCGGCGGCGCTGCTCGTCATCATCGTGTTCGCCGGCCTGCTGGCCGCCCAGGTGCTCGTGGTGAAGCAGACCGGGGTGGCGCTGATGGTCGCGGTGGCGATCGACGCCACGCTGGTCCGGATGCTGCTGGTGCCCGCCACCATGACGCTGCTCGGCGAGTGGAACTGGTGGGCACCCGGCCCGTTGCGCCGGCTGCACGACCGGATCGGGATCGGTACGCACTGATGACGCTCGAGGCGCTCACGTCCTACGACGAGCTGGTGGCCGCGAGCGCCGGCGACCCGTTCGTCCGCTGGATGGTGGACCGCCGACGTCCGGTGCGCGCGTGGGGTCTCGGGCCCGGGGTGGCCTGGGTCCGGCGCACCCCGCACTGGCGGGACAACCTCACCGTGGTCGCCACGCCTGACGTGGCGGCCGCCCGGCTGCCCGAGCTGCTCGCGCTGGCCGGGGACGTCCGCCGCATCACGGTGCCGTTCGGCACGCTCCCCCGGCTGGACGACGCGCTCGCGGCCCGCATCGTGCCGGGCATCGGGGACGACTGGGAGTGGATGCTGACGGCGACCGCGCCGCCGGCGCCCGACGTCCTGGTGGAGCCGGTGGGCGCCGGGCGGTTGCCCGACGTGACGGACCTGCTCGCCCGGTCCAGCCCGCGGCACAGCGCGACGGTGGCGGACCCCGGTGTGGTCGCCTGGTTGGGCGTGCGGGACGGCGCGCGCCTGGTCGCGTGCGCGGCCGTCGAGGAGGACCCGCCCGGCGTGCCCGGGCTGGCGTCCATCGCGACGGACCCGGCGTACCGGGGTCGCGGGCTCGGGGCGGCCGTGACGGCGGCGGCCACCCGCTGGGCGTTCGAGCGCGGCCACGAGGTGGTCACCCTGGGCATGTACTCGGACAACACCGTGGCGCGGCGCCTGTACCGCCGGCTGGGTTTCGGTGGGGACCACCGCTGGTCCAGCCGGGGGCTCGCCGCCCCACCCCCGCCCCCCTCGTGATCATGCACGTTCGCCCCCGCAGGCTGGGCGAACGTGCATGATCACGGAGGGGATGGCGTCAGTGCGCGGTGGGGACCTCCGCGAGGTCCGCGTTGTCGACCGCCGGCGCCTTGGGCTTGGCGTCCACTCCGGCCTCCTTGCGCTGCTGCGCGGTGATCGGCGCGGGGGCGCTGGTCAGCGGGTCGAAGCCGGCGCCGGACTTGGGGAACGCGATCACGTCGCGGATGGAGTCCGTGCGGGACAGCAGGGCGCAGATGCGGTCCCAGCCGAACGCGATGCCGCCGTGCGGGGGCGCGCCGAACGCGAAGGCGTCCAGCAGGAAGCCGAACTTCTCCTGCGCCTCCTCCTCCGTCAGGCCCATGACCTTGAAGACCCGCTCCTGCACGTCGCGGCGGTGGATACGGATCGACCCGCCGCCGATCTCGTTGCCGTTGCAGACCATGTCGTAGGCGTAGGCGAGCGCCGGGCCGGGGTCGGTGTCGAAGGTGTCGGCGAACTCCGCCTTCGGCGAGGTGAAGGCGTGGTGCACGGCTGTCCAGGCGCCGGAGCCGACCGCGACGTCACCGCTGGCGACGGCGTCGGAGGCCGGCTCGAAGAGCGGGGCGTCGAGCACCCAGGCGAACGCCCAGGCGGACTCGTCGATCAGCTCGCAGCGCTTGCCGATCTCGAGCCGGGCTGCGCCCAGCAGAGCCCGGGAGGACTTGGTGGCACCGGCGGCGAAGAACACGCAGTCCCCCGGCTGGGCGCCGACGTGCGCGGCCAGGCCGGCGCGCTCGTCGTCCGAGAGGTTCTTGGCGACCGGACCGCCGAGCTCGCCGTCCTCGCCGACGAGCACGTACGCGAGGCCGCGGGCGCCGCGCTGCTTGGCCCAGTCCTGCCAGGCGTCGAGCTGCTTGCGCGGCTGGCTGGCACCGCCGGGCATCACGACGGCGCCGACGTACTCAGCCTGGAACACCCGGAACGGGGTGCTGGCGAAGTACTCGGTGCACTCGACGAGCTCGTTGGCGAACCGCAGGTCGGGCTTGTCGGTGCCGTAGCGGCGCATGGAGTCCGCGTAGGTGAGCCGCGGCAGCGGGGTGGGCAGGTCGTAGCCGATCAGGGACCACAGCGACGTGGCGACGGCCTCGCCGAGCTCGAGGACGTCGTCCTGCTCGACGAAGCTCATCTCGATGTCGAGCTGGGTGAACTCGGGCTGGCGGTCGGCGCGAAAGTCCTCGTCCCGGTAGCAGCGGGCGATCTGGTAGTACCGCTCCATGCCGGCCACCATGAGCAGCTGCTTGAACAGCTGCGGGCTCTGCGGCAGGGCGTACCAGCTGCCGGGCTGCAGGCGGGCCGGGACCAGGAAGTCGCGGGCCCCCTCGGGGGTGGACCGGGTGAGGGTCGGGGTCTCGATCTCGACGAAGTCGCGGGCGTCCAGGACGGCGCGGGCGGCCTTGTTGACCTCGCTGCGCAGCCGGATCGCAGCGGCCGGGCCGGGCCGGCGCAGGTCCAGGTAGCGGTGCTTGAGGCGGGCCTCCTCGCCGACCTCGACGCGCTCGTCGATCTGGAAGGGCAGCGGCGCGGACTCGCTGAGCACCTCGAGCTCGGCGGCGGTGACCTCGATCTCGCCCGTGGGCAGGTTGGGGTTCTGGTTCCCCGCCGGGCGCAGCCCGACCGTGCCGGTGATCTGCACGCAGTACTCGTTGCGCAGCCCGTGGGCACCGGACGACTCGAGCACCTCGTCGCGGACGACGACCTGGGCGATGCCGCTCGCGTCGCGCAGGTCCAGGAAGGCCACCCCACCGTGATCGCGGCGACCGCCGACCCATCCGGTGAGCGTGACGGTCTGTCCGGCGTGGTCGGCACGCAGCGTGCCCACCTCGTGCGTGCGCAACACGGGGGTACCCCCTCGGGGTGGTCGGATTCGGCTTTCGGGGTGAATCCTACGGTGCCCGGGTGTGTCGTCCCGCATCGGATTTCGCGTGACTCATTGTCTCCTTTATGGTCGTCGGCGGCCGATAGGCAGGTCGAGAAGCAGCACTGTGCGCGCTTTCTCGGACGAGCACTGAGGAGGGCTCAGCGGGAATGGACGTCACCATCGCGGCTGGCTCGACCCTCACGCTGCGGGCCGGCGGTCAGCGGATGACCCTCAAGACCCTCGCCGAGGCCCACCTGGACTCCGACGGAGGAGCCGGCGCGGGCGCACGGGTCGCCGTCATCGGGCCCAGCGACGCGCTCGGCCTGGGGCCGGGTGAGGCCCAGCTGTCCACCCCGACGGGGCTGCTGTCGCTGCCGGCCCGGGTAGTCGACGACGGGAGCGGCATGGTGCTGGCCCTGGGCGCTCCCCCGGCCGCGCCGACCCAGCGCCGCAACGAGGTGCGCGGCGAGCTCGAGCTGACGATCCACGTGACCCTGCCGGCCCCACCCGAGAACCCCGACCTGGCCTCCGTGGTCGTCCGCGGCCGGACCCGCAACATCTCCGCCGGCGGCATGCTGGCCACCCTCGACGTCGGCACCGCGGGGACCGTGACGCCCGGCACGGTGCTCAGCATCGACGTCGAGCTGCCCGAGGGAGCCGGTCGGGTCCCGGTCCGGCTCACCGTCATCGCGGTCGGCAACTTCGGGCTGCGCGGGTCGTTCGTGGACCTGCCGCACCAGCACGCCGAGCGGTTCGCGAAGCTCGTGTTCGCGCAGGAGCGAGCCCAGCTGGCCATGCGCAGCCGGCGCGCCGAGGTGAAGACCTCGGGTGCGCGGACGCCGGGCCGCACCCGCGGCTGGTGACCCGCGGCTGGTGCCCCTGCCCCGCTACCAGCGGTCGTGCACGTGGGCCCGGACGAGGCGGTCGTAGATCTCCTCGAGCCGCTCGTCGGTGGTCGTGTCCAGCGGGGCCAGCTCGGCCGAGGCGGCGTTCGCCCGCGCCTGGTCGGCGGTCCGCGCCCCCGGGATGACGACGCTCACGCCGGGGCGGTCGAGCACCCAGCGCAGCGCCAGCTGGGCGGTCGTCGCACCCGACGGCGTGAGCGCGGCCACCTCGCGGGCGGCCTCGACGCCGACCTCGAAGGGCACGCCCGCGAACGTCTCGCCCACGTCGAACGCCTCACCCGACCGGTTGTAGGTGCGGTGGTCGTCCGCGGCGAACGTCGTGGTCTCGTCGTACTTCCCGCTGAGCAGCCCGCTGGCCAGCGGCACCCGGACGACGATGCCGACCCCAGCCTCCACCGCAGCCGGCAGCACCCGCTCCAGGGGCTTGCGCCGGAACACGTTCAGGATGATCTGGATGCTCGCGACGTGCGGGCGGGCGATCGCGGTCAGCGCCTCGTCCACGGTCTCGACGGACACCCCGTAGGCGCGCAGGCGCCCCTCGTCGACCATCGCGTCCAGCTCGTCGTACACCCTGTCGTCGGACAGCACGGACGTCGGCGGGCAGTGCAGCTGCACGAGGTCCAGGACGTCGACCCCGAGGTTGCGCCGGCTGCGGTCGTTCCAGGCGCGCAGGTTCTCGCCGGTGAACGCGGCCGCCACGTGCGGGTCAGCGCGCCGACCCATCTTGGTCGCGGCGAACAAGCCGTCGTCCGGCCGCGCGCGCAGGAGCTGGCCCACCAGCCGCTCGCTGCGTCCGTCGCCGTAGACGTCCGCGGTGTCGAAGAACGTGACACCGGCGTCGGCCGCCGCGTGCAGCGTGGCGAGCGCGTCCTGCTCGCTGACCTCGCCCCAGTCAGCGCCGAGCTGCCAGCAGCCCAGCCCCACCACCGACACGTCGCGGCCGGTCCTGCCGAGCCTGCGGTGCTCCATCTCGCTCACTCTCCCTGCTCGTCGTCGGGCTGGATCACGGACGGGCGCAGGTCGGCGTCCGGCGGCAGCCAGCTCGCGTCGTCCGCGCCGGTCTGCTCGCCGGTGCGGATGTCGCGCACCGCCGGCGCGCCGTCCGCGGTCGCCTCGGCCGGGAACCAGACGTACGGGATGCCGCGTCGTTCGGCCTGCCGGATCTGCTTGCCGTACTTCTGCGCGGCCGGCGCCAGCTCGCAGGCGATGCCCCGCGCGCGCAGTGCGGCGGCCACCGCCCGGGCCTGCGGGCGGGCCTCCTCGGACGCGAGCGCCACCAGGACCGCGCTCGGGGTCGACCGCGACCCGGTCAGCACCCCGCGGGCCAGCAGCGGCCCCAGCGTGCGGCTCACGCCGAAGGAGATGCCGACACCTGGGTAGGTGGTGCTGCCGTCGCTGGCCAGGGCGTCGTAGCGGCCGCCCGCGCTGATCGAGCCCAGCTGCTCGTAGCCCTCCATGACCGTCTCCATGACGGTTCCGGTGTAGTAGTCGAGGCCGCGGGCGATCTTCAGCGCCGCGACGACCTGGACGGTGCCGCGACGTCCGCCGGTGGCGTCCAGCAGGGTGGCGAGCTCGTGCAGGCCCTCGTCCAGCTCGTCGGAGTGCACGCCGAGCGCCCGGACCTCCTCGACGACGGCGGCGTCCGTGCCGCTGATGGCCGCCAGCCGCAGGCAGGCGTCCGCGACGGCGTCCGAGTGCCCCTCGGCGACCAGGGCGGCGCGGACGGCGTCCGGGCCGACCTTGTCGAGCTTGTCGACGGCGCGCAGCACGGCGGCGACGTCCTCGACGCCCAGGCCGCGGTAGAAGCCCTGCACGAGCTTGCGGTTGTTGACCTGCATCCGCAGCGGCGGCAGCGGTAGCCGGGACATCGCCTCGGCCATCACCTCCACGACCTCGATGTCGTGGTGGAAGGGCAGCACGCCGTCCCCGACCACGTCGATGTCGGCCTGGCAGAACTCGCGGTACCGACCCTCCTGCGGGCGCTCACCCCGCCACACCTTCTGGATCTGGTAGCGGCGGAACGGGAACTGCAGCTTGCCGGAGTTCTCCAGCACGTACCGGGCGAACGGCACGGTGAGGTCGAAGTGCAGGCCGAGCCGGCGGTCGTCGGACTCCGGCTGGGCGTCGGCGTCGGCGTGCAGCCGGGAGACGACGTACACCTCCTTGTCGATCTCGCCCTTGCGCAGCAGCTGCGCCATCGGCTCGACCGCGCGGGTCTCGATGCCGGCGAAACCGTGCAGCTCGAACGTGCGGCGCAGCTCGTCGACGACCTGCTGCTCGACGGCGCGCTGGGCCGGCAGCCACTCGGGGTACCCGGACAGCGGGGTGGGACGGGACATGCGGTTCCTTCTCGGTCGTGGTCGGTCGGTGGGACCGGGCCGCTCAGGACGCCAGCAGCTCGCGCAGGAACGGGTTCGTGGCGCGCTCGCGGCCGATGGTCGTGACAGGTCCGTGGCCAGGCAGGACGAGCGTGTCGTCCGGCTGCGGCAGGACCCGATGTCGCAGCGACGCCAGCATCGCAGCGTGGTCGCCGCCCGGCAGGTCGGTGCGACCGATGCTGCCGGCGAACAGGACGTCGCCCGTCAGCAGTGACGCGCTCACGTCGGCCGGCGCGCCCTCGGGGACGTCGTCCAGGGCGAACATCACCGAACCCTCGGTGTGCCCGGGCGCGTGCACGACCCGCACCCGCAGCCCCGCGAGCTCGAGCACCGTCTCGTCGGCGATCTCGACGACGTCCTGCGGCTGCGCCCAGGTCGCGGCCCGCCCGAACTGCTGCTCCAGCATCGCCAGCAGACCGGACGAGGCGAACTCCGTCAGCGGGTCCACGAGGCGGTCGCGGTCATCGGTGTGGATGTAGGCGGCGACGCTGTTCGAGCCGCAGACCGGGGTGACCGAGTACGTGTGGTCGACGTGCCCGTGGGTGAGCAGGACGGCCGCCGGCCGCAGCCGGTGCTCGCGCAGCACGTCGCCCAGCTGGCCCAGCACCTCGATGCCCGGGTCGACCACCAGGCACTCCTCGCCGGCCGCCGGGGCCACGACGTAGCAGTTGGTGCCGAACACGGCACTGGGGAACCCGGTGAGCAGCACGCCCAGAGCCTAACCGAGCGGTCCGGGCACTGCTCGTGACCGGTTCGTGACCGCCACCCAGTCCGTCCATCCCGCGGCATCCCTAGACTGACCGCCTCAGGGAGCCTGGGGACGACCCCGCACGGACAGAGCAGGAGGGCCGGCGTGCCGATCGAGCGCGACCGCGAACGAGCCAAGCGACGCTACGCCAAGCGCCAGAAGAACCTGGCCGAGCGCGCAGCCCGCAAGCGGCGCAACCAGCAGGTCATCGGAGCCGTGCTCGCGGTGGTGCTGGTCGCCGGCGGCGTCGTCCTACTCACCCAGCTGCTGCCCGACGACAGCTCCAGCTCGGCTGCGGGGGCGACGTCCTCGCCGACCGCGAACGCCAGCGGCTCGACCGCACCGACCAAGACGCCGAAGTCGTACCCCAGCGCGCCGGCCAAGTCGCTGGCCGAGAACGCGACCTGGAACGCGACCGTCAAGACCAGCGCCGGTGACATCACCATGGAGCTGTACGGCGACAAGGCCCCCCAGACGGTCGCCTCGTTCATCTTCCTGAGCAAGGACGGCTTCTACGACGACACGAGCTGTCACCGGCTCACGACGTCCGGCATCTACGTGCTGCAGTGTGGCGACCCCACCGGCACGGGCAGCGGCGGTCCCGGCTACCAGTACGGGATCGAGAACGCACCGAAGGACGGCAAGTACCCGGCCGGGACGCTGGCCATGGCCCGCGGTGACGACCCCAACACCAACGGCAGCCAGTTCTTCATGGTCTACAAGGACACGGACCTGCCCACGACGACGGGCGGCTACAGCATCTTCGGCAAGGTGACCAACGGCCTGGACGTGCTGCAGACCGTCGCGGCGGCCGGCACGGCCGACGGCAGCGCGGACGGCGCCCCGAAGACGCCCGTGACCATCGAGAGCATCACGGTGGAGAAGAAGTGACCGACGACCAGACACCGGCGCCCGCGCCGGCACCCCAGCCCGAGCCCGAGCAGGCCGCCCCCGAGCAGGCCACCCCCGAGCAGGCAGCACCGCCGCGGCCGAGCGCACCGAGGCCGCAGGCACCGCGCCCGCACGCACCGCGCCCCACGGCACCGACACCGGCCGCACCGACCAGCGACCCGTCGAAGTTCGGCCGCGTCGCGGACGACGGCACGGTCTTCGTGACGACCTCGGACGGCGAGCGGGAGGTCGGGTCGTACCCCGGCGCCAGCCCGGACGAGGCGCTCGCGTACTTCGGCCGCAAGTACGACGAGATCGTGGCCCAGGTCGACCTGTTCGAGCAGCGCCTCGGCACGGCGGACGTGCCGGCGTCCGAGATCGAGTCGGGCGTGGCCAAGCTACGCGCGGCGGCGGCGGACGCGCACGCCGTCGGCGACCTGGCGGCCCTGCACGCGCGGATCGAGGCCCTCGCCCCTGCGCTGGCGGCCCGCCGCGAGCACGACGAGCACGCCCGCAGCGCCGCCCGCGAGGAGGCGAAGGCCCGGCGGACCGCGCTGGTCGAGGAGGCCGAGGCCATCGCCGCGGTCCCCGCCGAGCGGACCCAGTGGCGTGCGGACGGCCTGCGGATGAAGCAGCTGTTCGAGCAGTGGCGCACCGAGCAGAAGGCGGCCGGGCGCGGGGGTGGCCACAGCACGGGTCAGGGCGCGGGTCAGGGGGGCGGCGAGCCTCCCCCCGCTCGACTGGACCGCCGTTCCGAGGACGAGCTGTGGAAGCGGTTCAGCCACGCCCGCACGGCCTTCGACCGCAAGCGTCGCCAGCACTTCGCCCACCTCGACGAGCAGCACGAGGAGGCACGCGAGGCCAAGGAGCGACTGGTCAAGGAGGCCGAGGCGCTGCAGACCTCGACGGACTGGGGTCCCTCCGCCGCCGCGTTCAAGCGGTTGATGGACCGCTGGCGGGCGGCGGGTCGCGCGGCCCGCAAGGACGACGACGAGCTGTGGACCCGGTTCAGCGCCGCGCAGGACGCGTTCTTCGCGGCGCGGCACGCGGTGCAGGCCGAGCAGGACGCGGAGTTCGGCGCGAACCTGGCGACCAAGGAGTCCCTGCTGGACGAGGCCGAGAAGCTGGTACCGGTCAGCAACCTCACCGAGGCGCGCTCGCGGCTGCGGGACATCCAGGACCGGTGGGAGGCAGCGGGTCACGTGCCGCGGGGCGACATGGACCGCATCGAGCGGCGGATGCGCGCGGTCGAGCAGGCCGTGCGCTCGGCCGAGGACGACCGGTGGAAGAACACCAACCCCGAGGCCCGGGCCCGCGCGCAGAGCGCCGTCGACCAGCTCGAGGTCGTGATCAGCGACCTGCACGAGCAGATCGCCAAGGCGCAGACGGCGGGCAAGGCGGCCAAGGTGGCCGAGCTGCAGGCCTCGCTGGAGGCCCGTGAGCAGTGGCTCGAGCAGGCGCGCGGTGCGCTAGCCGACTTCGGCGCCTGATTTCGCGGTGGCCGGGACGCCGACGACCCGGTTGCGCCCGGATCGCTTGGCCTCGTAGAGCCGCTCGTCCGCGCGGGCCAGCAGGGTGAGCCGGTCGTGCGCGTCGTCCACGGTCGTGGCGCACCCGATGCTGACCGTCACGTGCAGGCCGGGCGCGACCGCCGCCCAGTCGGCCTGCTCGACGCTCAGCCGGGCGCGCTCCAGGACGGTCGCCGCGACGTCGGCGGCCTGGCCGGGCAGGACGAGCAGGAACTCCTCGCCACCCATCCGGGCGGCGAACCCGTCGTGCACGCCGTAGACGCCCCGCTCCAGGATGCCGGCCAGGCGGCGCAGGACCTCGTCGCCGACCTCGTGCGAGTACGTGTCGTTGACGGACTTGAAGTGGTCCAGGTCGACGAAGGCCACCGCGACGGGCTGGTCGGACACCACGCCGAGGTCCAGCAGCGGCGTGAGGTGCTCGTCCACGTAGCGGCGGTTGTAGAGCTGGGTGAGCGCGTCCCGGTAGGACATCTCGCGGAAGCGAGCGCTCTCGCGCCGGGCCTCCTCGGTCTCGAAGATCGCCTGCATCATCCGGGCGCGGGCCTCGCGCTCGACCTGCTGCTGGGTCAGCGACTGCTCGTGGAAGTCCTTGTACTGCGTGAAGGCGGCCTCGAACTGGCCCATCGCAGCGGACAGCTCGGCGCGCTCGCGCAACGCCTGCACGTGTACCGAGCCGACGCCGTGGTCGAGGCAGTACTGCCGGCAGGCGTCCAGGTCGGCGCGGGCGCCGTCCAGGTCGCCGCGCTTGCGCAGCACGATGGACCGGGTGAGCTGGACGGTCGCGATGTCCTCGGGGGGTGCCGACGCCGTGAGGTCCACGCTCTCGAAGAGCACGGCGGCGTCAGCGTCTCGGCCGAGCGCGAGGTAGATGCTGGCGATGCTGTCGACCGCGTGCAGGGTGAGCTCGAGCCCGTTGGCGGCGTTGACGTCGCGGATCTCCTGGGCGATGGCGGCCGCCTCGTCGAACCGGCCTGCCTCGTACAGCGTGTACGCGAGGTTGTTGAGCGCCATGAGCCGCTGACCCAGGGTGGTGCCGCCCTGCAGCAGCACCAGTGCCTCCTGGTAGCGCTGCACCGCGCCGTCCACGGACCCGTTCACCGACAGCGCGTCGGCGAGGCCGACCAGGTGGTCGGCCCGGATCTCCGGCCAGACGTCGTCGCTGAGCAGCTCGACCGAGGCCACGGCGTGCTCCAGGCTGACGGAGGTCTCCCCCGCGACCCGCAGCAGCGTCCCGAGGATGCGCTCGGTCCGAGCCTGCAGGTAGGGCTCCCGGTGCTCGACCGCCCACTCGCGGATGTCGCGGATGGCAGCGGCGCCATCGCCCACCCGACCCGTCCGGCTGTCGGCCAGCGCAGTGATCAGGCGCATCCGGCGGACCAGCACCGGGTCGGCGTCGGGCCCGGCCTGGGCGAGCCAGGCAGCCGCGTCGACGGCAGCCGGCGCTTCCGCCTTGCCGAGGCGTGTCTCCAGCTCGCGGATCCACGCAGGCTCGTCCGACCGTGGCACGCGCTGCTCCCTGTTCGTCGAGGACGTTCCTCACTCTGCAGAGTCGGCAGGTGCCGTGCCTACTTGACGTTTTCCGGTAGCGCTTGCTGCACACAGGGTAATTAGGCGTCACTTTGTGTAGGCGTGGGACGTCCTCCGGTGAGCCGGTAGGCGTCGAAGACGCCATCGACGCGACGGACCGCGTTGAGCACGTGCCCCAGGTGACCGGGGTCGCCCATCTCGAACGAGAACCGTGAGACGGCGACCCGGTCCCGGGACGTCTGAACGGTGGCGGACAGGATGTTCACGTGCGCGTCCGACAGCACCCGCGTGACGTCCGACAGCAGCCGGGACCGGTCCAGCGCCTCGACCTGGATCTGGACGAGGAACACGGTCGCGGACGACGGCGCCCACTCCACCTCGACGATGCGGTCCGGCTCGGCGAGCAACCCCGCGACGTTCGTGCAGTCATCGCGGTGGACGGACACCCCGCTGCCCCGGGTGACGAAGCCCATGATCGGGTCGCCCGGCACCGGCGTACAGCATCGAGCCAGCTTGACCCACAGGTCGTCCACGCCCTTGACCACCACGCCCGGGTCGCCCGTGCGAGGACGGCGCGAGACCCGGCTCGGCAGCGTGGCCTCCGCCAGGTCCTCGCTCGCCCCCTCCTCGCCGCCGAGGGACTGGACGAGCTTGGCCACCACGCTCTGCGCAGACACGTGGCTCTCGCCGATCGCCGCGTACAGGGCGTCGATGTCGGCGTACCGGAGCTCGGTCGCGATCGCCAGCAGGGACTCGTGCGACATCAGCCGCTGCAGGGGCAGGTGCTGCTTGCGCATCACCTTGGCGATCTCGTCCTTCCCGCGGTCGATGGCCTCCTCGCGGCGCTCCTTGCTGAACCACTGGCGGATCTTGTTGCGCGCCCGCGGACTCTTCACGAAGGCCAGCCAGTCCCGGCTGGGGCCAGCGGTGGCGGCCTTGGACGTCAGCACCTCGACGACGTCGCCGTTCTCCAGCGTCGACTCCAACGGCACCAGGCGACCGTTCACCCGACCACCGATGGTGCGGTGCCCGACCTCGGTGTGCACCGCGTACGCGAAGTCCACCGGCGTCGCGCCGGCCGGCAGCGCCACCACGTCACCCTTGGGCGTGAACACGTAGACCTCGCGGGCGTTGATCTCGAACCGCAGCGAGTCGAGGAACTCGCCGGGGTCGGAGGTCTCCCGCTGCCAGTCGAGCAGCTGGCGCAGCCAGGCCATGTCCGTCGCGCCCGCCTCCACCTCGGCCGGTGCGCTCGCCGACGGCTGCTCCTTGTACTTCCAGTGCGCGGCAACGCCGAACTCGGCCCGGCGGTGCATGGTGAAGGTGCGGATCTGGATCTCGACCGGCTTGCCGCTCGGCCCGATGACCGTCGTGTGCAACGACTGGTACATGTTGAACTTGGGCATGGCGATGTAGTCCTTGAACCGCCCTGGCACCGGGTTCCACCGCGCGTGCAGCGCACCCAGCGCCGCGTAGCAGTCGCGCACGGACTCCACCAGCACCCGCACGCCGACCAGGTCGTAGATGTCCTCGAAGTCGCGGCCGCGGACGATCATCTTCTGGTAGATCGAGTAGTAGTGCTTCGGCCGACCCGTCACCGTGGCCTTCAGCTTGGCGCCCCGCAGGTCTGCCGTGACCTGCTCGCGGACCTTCGCCAGGTACTCCTCGCGGGCCGGTGCTCGCTCGCTGACCAGCCGCACGATCTCGTCGTAGACCTTGGGGTAGAGCGTCGCGAACGAGAGGTCCTCGAGCTCCCACTTGATGGTGTTCATGCCGAGCCGGTGGGCCAGTGGCGCGTAGATCTCGAGGGTCTCGCGCGCCTTGCGCTGGGCGGACTCCACCGACACGTAGCGCCACGTCCGGGCGTTGTGCAGCCGGTCCGCCAGCTTGATCACCAGCACCCGGATGTCCCGGGCCATCGCCACGACCATCTTGCGGACGGTCTCGGCCTGCGCGGCCTCGCCGTAGGTGACCTTGTCGAGCTTGGTCACCCCGTCGACCAGCATCGCGACCTCGTCGCCGAAGTCCTTGCGCAGCGTGTCCAGGGTGTAGTCGGTGTCCTCCACCGTGTCGTGCAGCAGCGCCGCCGCGAGGGTGGCCTCGGTCATGCCCAGCTCGGCGAGGATCGTGGCGACCGCCAGCGGGTGGGTGATGTACGGGTCGCCGCTGTTGCGCTGCTGGCCGCGGTGGGCCAGCTCGGCCACCTCGTACGCGCGCTCGATGACGCTGACGTCGGCCTTCGGGTGGGTGGCCCGCACGGCGCGCAGGAGCGGCTCCAGCACCGGGCTGCTGGCCGAGCGCTGCCCGCCCAGCCGGTGCAGGCGGGCCCGCACCCGGCTGGACGTCGGGATCGAACCCGTGTGCACCGACGCGTCGTCCGCGGACTGGTCAGACCCGGCGCCGGCCTCGACGACGTCAGGCACCGCGGCGGGGACGTCGTCCTCGCCGCTGCCTGCGCTCGTGGCCGTGCGCGTGGGATCTGACACGTGTGCTCCGTCCGCCGTCCTACCACCGTCGAACCAGTCTACGGACCCGGGGGCATCAGCCCACGAGACCGTCCCAGCCCTGTGGACAACCAGGCAAACGGCCCAACGTGTGCGGGCGATTCCCGCGCGAACGGGTCAGACGGTCAGCAGGGCGTGCACCGGCCGACCGGGCAGCTTGTCGCGGCCGCTCAGGAAGGCCAGCTCGAGCAGGACGGCGAGCTCGACCACCTCGGCGCCGGCTCGCTCGACCAGCTCGCAGGTGGCCTCGGCCGTTCCCCCGGTAGCCAGGACGTCGTCCAGCACCAGCACCCGGCGTCCCGCCCCGAAGGCGTCCTGCTGGACCTCGATCTCCGCCGTGCCGTACTCGAGCGCGTACTCGGCGGCCCACACGGGGCCAGGCAGCTTCCCGGCCTTGCGGACCGGCACGAAGCCGACTCCGAGCGTCACGGCGACCGGCGCGGCCAGCATGAACCCGCGGGCCTCGATCCCGACGACGGCGTCGACCGTGCCGCGGTAGCGGTCGGCCAGATCGCCCACGACCGCACCGAAGGCCGGCCCGTCGGCCAGGAGCGGGGCGATGTCCTTGAACATCACCCCGGCCGACGGGAAGTCCGGGACGTCCCGGACGAAGCGGGCGAGCAGGTCAGCCGCTGTGGGCGCGGCGTCGGAGGCAGGGCTCACTTGCGGCGGGGCTTGCGCTTGGGCTGGTTGCGCGGACCCGTCTGACGCGGCCGGGACCCGGGCCCGTCCTGCGGCGCCGGCGGTGCCGCGTCGTCCGAGTCCGCCTCGTCCTGCACGTCGCGCTCGAGCACCGCGGTGGCGGTGCCCGCTGCGGCGGCGCGGCTGGCGCGGCCGCCGGCCGTCGGGGCCACGGCACCGGTGCGCCGGGACAGCACGCGCTTCTTCAGCGCCTTCATCTCGGGCTCGCGCTCACGCAGGTCCGCGAGCAACGGGGTCGCGATGAAGATGGACGAGTACGTACCGGTGGCGATACCGACGAACAGCGCCAGCGACAGGTCCTTCAGCGTGCCCGCACCGAGCCAGAAGGCCCCGATGAACAGGATCGACCCGACCGGCAGCAGCGCCACCACGGAGGTGTTGATGGACCGCACCAGCGTCTGGTTGACGGCGAGGTTCGCGGCCTCGGAGTAGGTGCGCTTCGTCTGCGTCGTGATGTGGTCGGTGTTCTCGCGCACCTTGTCGAACACCACGACGGTGTCGTACAGGGAGTACCCGAGGATCGTCAGGAACCCGATGACGGACGCAGGGGTCACCTCGAACCCGACCAAGGCGTAGATGCCGACCGTGATGAACAGGTCGTGCACGAGAGCGATGATCGCGGACAGCGCCATCTTCCAGGTGCGGAAGTAGACCGAGATGAACAGCGCCACCAGGATCAGGAAGACGACCAGACCCTGGATCGCCTTCTTGGACACGGTCTGACCCCACGACGGACCCACGGTGGAGACCGTGACGTTGTCCTCCGGCACGCCGTACGCCTTGGCGAGCGCGGCGGTGACCTTGTCGATCTGGGCGTCGGTGAGCTCGTCGGTCTGCACGCGGATCGAGGAGCTGCCGACGGTGGTCACGTTGGCCTCGGCGCCCGGGGCTCCCTCGGTGACGGCGTCCGCACCGGGGATGGTGTTCGTCGTCTGCACCGACACGACGCGGAACTCCGTGCCGCCGGTGAACTCCAGCCCCAGAACGAGACCGCGGGTCAGCAGCGCGACCAGGGACAGCAGCAGGATCACGGCCGAGATCGCGTACCAGATCTTCTGGCGGCGCACGACCTCGATCGAGCGCTCGCCCGTGTAGAGCTGGTTGCCGAATGCGGCGAAGCTGAACATCAGGCGTCCTGGGGGGTCGTGGCGGCGGCGGCGCGACGCGAGGCGATGGTGCCGAGGTTGGCCTTCACACCGATCGCCGTCCCGGCACCGAGGCGCTCGGGGTCGAGACCGGACCAGCGATGACCCTGACCGAAGAACTTCGTCCGGGCCAGGATGGTCAGCAGCGGGTGGGTGAAGAGCACGACGACGACGACGTCGATGATCGTGGCCAGGCCGAGCGTGTACGCGAACCCGCGCACGCCACCGGCGGCCAGGATGTACAGCACGACCGCAGCGAGGAAGTTGATCGAGTCCGCCGCCAGGATCGTGCGTCGGGCCCGCTTCCACCCGGTGTCCACGGCCGAGCGCAGGCTACGTCCGTCACGCACCTCGTCCCGGACCCGTTCGAAGTAGACGATGAACGAGTCGGCGGTGACACCGATCGACACGATCAGACCGGTGATCCCGGCCAGGGTCAGCCGCAGGCCCGACGAGTTGCCGAGCACGACGACGACCTCGTAGGTGATCACCCCCGCGACCAGCAGCGACGCCACCGTCACGAAGCCGAGGGCGCGGTACTGCAGCAGCGAGTAGAGCACCACGAGCAGCAGGCCGATCAGACCGGCGATCAGACCGCGCTGGAGCTGCTCCTTGCCGAGCAGCGGGCTGATCTCCTCTTCCGTCTGCTTGGTGAACGAGAGCGGGAGAGCGCCGTACTTCAGCTGGTTCGCCAGCTCCAGCGAGCTCTTCTGGGTGAAGTTGCCCGTGATCGAGGCGGTGCCACCGGTGATCGGCTCGTTGGTCTGCGGAGCCGAGATGACTCGCCCGTCGAGCACGATGGCGAACTGGTTCTGCGGCGGCGTCAGGGTGTAGAGCCGCGTCGTCGTCTCGGAGAACTTGTCCGTGCCCTCGCCGTTGAAGGCGAGCTGGATCTCCCAGGTGGTGGAGGTGCCACCGTTCTGCAGCTGCTGCAGACCCGCAGTCGCACTCTTGATGTCGCTGCCGTCCACCTCGACGGGGCCGAGGATGTACTTGGTCGACAGATCCGCGGAGCAGGTCACCAGCGGTGCGTTCGGATCGGCTTGGCTGTCCGGCAGCTTCGTCGCGTCCGAGCACGTCTCGGCCTCGAACTGGGCCTGGATCTGCGGAGTGATCTGGTTCAGGTCGCTCGGGCTGGTCGGCTTCGGCGCCGGGGTGACTGCACCGGAGGCGGTCGGCGACGCGGATGCCGTGGGCGTCGCGGACGGGGTCGCGGTCGTCCCGCTCTTCAGCAGGGACTGCGGCAGTGCCGCCTTCTCGCTGCTCGTGGTGGGGCTGGCCGTGGCCGTCGCGGTCGCCTTGGGCGTCGCCGTACCCGTCGCGGTGCCACTCGGGGTGGACGTCGCGGTGGACGTGGCGGTCGGCGTGGGCTGCGCGGCCGCCTCGGCGAGCACCGGCCGGAACTGCAGCTGCGAGGACTGGGTGATCAGGCGGCGCTGGGCGTCGGTCACCTTGCCGGGCACCGCGACCACGATGTTGCGGCCGCCCTCGGTGGTGATCTCGGCCTCGCCGACACCCGAGCCGTCGATGCGGGCCCGGATGATGTCCACCGACTGCCGCAGCGTCGCGTCGTCCACCTTGCCGCCGCCCTTGATGACCGGCTGCAGCACGATCTGGGTGCCGCCCTCGAGGTCGAGGCCGAGCTGCGGGGTCCACTGGCCGTCGGCCCACTTCACCTGCGCGGCGATGACGCCGCCCAGGACCAGGATGAGCCCGAGGAGGGCGAGGAGGGGACGGCTCGGTCGACCGTGCCGCTTGTTGGGTCCAGCCACGTCAGGCGCTCACTTCTCGTCGTTCTGGGCGTCGGGCGCCGGGTCTGCGGGGGGGGTGGGCGCGTCGCCCGGCACCACGCTGTCTTCGGGAACGACGCTGGCGATCGCGCGGCGGTCCCACCGCACGGTCTGGCCCGGACCGGTCTCGAGCACGACGACGCGCTCGTCGAGGCTGACGATGCGGCCGTACAGCCCGGACGTCGTGACGACCTCCTGGCCGGCCGCGAGCTGGTCCTGCAGCGACGTGAACGTCCGCTGCCGACGGCGCTGGGACTGGAACAGGAACAGCAGCAGGATCACCGGCAAGGCGAAGATCAGCAGGTCCGAAGCTTTCACGCGCCCATGGTCCTTCCGCGACGCTCTGCGTCGGTCAATGTCGGGTACGTCCAGTTCGTCCCGTGTGGACGGCTGGGCCAACAGGCGAGTCTATGTGAGCGTCGCCGGGCGACCAAACCAACGCGGACACGGAATCGCAACGATGGTCCTGGTCCGCCGGCTGGGTCAGCGGAAGCGCTCGCCGCCTGAGGGACCAACGTCGGCGTCGGTGCCGAAGGTTCCATCGGGTGCGTCCTCGAGCAGGTTGAGCTGCGCGGCCGCGCCCGGCGTGGGCCTCGGCGGCGTCAGGCCGAGGTGCGCCCAGGCCTGGGGGGTGGCGGCCCGCCCGCGCGGCGTGCGCAGCAGCAGACCCTCACGGACCAGGAACGGCTCGACCACGGTCTCGACCGTCTCGGTCTCCTCGCCGACCGACACGGCCAGGGTCGCGAGGCCGACCGGTCCCCCGCCGAACCGGGTGCACAGCGCCTGCAGGACCGCGCGGTCGAGGCGGTCCAGCCCGGCCTCGTCGACGTCGTAGAGCTCCAGCGCGGCGCGGGCCGCGGCCAGGTCGATGCGGCCACCGCCATGCACCTGGGCCCAGTCCCGCACCCGGCGCAGCAGCCGGTTCGCGATGCGCGGCGTGCCGCGCGAGCGCCCGGCGATCTCGGTCGAGGCGTCCTGGTCCAGCTCGATGCCGAGCAGTCGGGCGGACCGGTGCAGCAGCTCGTCCAGCTCGACCGGGCTGTAGAAGTCGAGGTGGGCCGTGAAGCCGAACCGGTCACGCAGCGGCGCCGGCAGCAGGCCGGAGCGCGTGGTGGCGCCCACCAGGGTGAAGCGCGGCAGCTCCAGCGGGATCGCGGTCGCCCCCGGCCCCTTGCCGACCACCACGTCGACCCGGAAGTCCTCCATGGCGAGGTAGAGCATCTCCTCCGCGGGGCGCGACATCCGGTGGATCTCGTCCAGGAAGAGCACCTCGCCCTCGGCCAGCGACGACAGGATCGCGGCCAGGTCCCCCGCGTGCTGGATCGCCGGACCGCTGGTCACCCGGACAGGCGCCGACATCTCGGCGCCGATGATCAGCGCGAGCGTCGTCTTGCCGAGCCCGGGCGGCCCGGACAGCAGCACGTGGTCCGGCGCGGTCCCGCGCCGGCGGGCAGCCTGCAGCACCAGGTCGAGCTGGTCGCGCACCCGCGTCTGGCCGACCAGCTCGGCCAGGCTCGTCGGGCGCAGCGCGGACTCGGCCGCCCGCTCCTCGGCGTCCGCGTCCTGCGTCACGACGCGGGGCGGCAGGTCGAAGTCGTCGGGGACGTCGCGCGCCGGGCTCATGCGCGGCCCAGCCGCTGCAGGGCGGCCCGCAGCACCGCCGGGACGTCGACGGGCTCACCGGCTGCCGGCGCCACCTTCGCGATGGCGTCGTCGGCGGCCTTGGCCGCCCAGCCCAGCCCGACGAGCGCGTCGCGGACCTGACCACGCCAGGCCTCGTCGTCCGGCTCGGGCTCATTCAGCGGTGCGGCTCCGGGGCCGCCGGGCAGGCCGAGCTTGCCCTTGAGCTCGAGCACCATCCGCTGGGCGCTCTTCAGGCCCACCCCAGGGACCTTGCGCAGCGCCGCCAGGTCGTCAGTGGCCACCGCCCGCCGCAGCGCCTCGGGGTCGTGCACCGCGAGCAGGGACAGCGCCAGGCGCGGGCCGATGCCGGTCACCGACTGCAGCGCCTCGAACGTGGCCCGCTCGTCGTCGTCCGCGAAGCCGAAGAGGGTCAGCGAGTCCTCGCGGACCACCAGCGACGTGGCCAGCAGCGTCGGCTGGCCCTCGCGCAGGCCGGCCAGGGTGCGCGGGCTGGCCTGCACCAGCAGGCCGACGCCGCCGACGGAGACCACCGCAGCGTCCAGGCTGACCTGCTGGACGACGCCGCTGACCGAGGCGATCACCGGGCACCGCCGTGCGCCTTGGCCAGGGCGGCCTCGATCCGCGCGCTCGCGCCCCCGCGCCACACGTGACAGATCGCGAGGGCCAGCGCATCGCTGGCATCGGCCGGCTTGGGGGCGGCGTCGAGCCGCAGCAGCCGGGTCACCATCGCGGCCACCTGGGCCTTGTCCGCGCGGCCGTTGCCACTCACTGCGGCCTTCACCTCGCTGGGGGTGTGCAGCGCGACCGGCAGACCACGACGGGCCGCGACCACCATCGCGACCGCGGAGGCCTGCGCCGTGCCCATCACCGTGCGGACGTTGTGCTGGCTGAAGACGCGCTCGACGGCTACCGCGTCGGGGTCCGTCGCGTCCAGCCACTCCTCGAGCGCCCGCTCGAGCTGGACCAGCCGCAGCGCCACCGGTAGGTCTGCGGGGGTGCGGACGACCCCGACGGCCACCAGGTCCAGTGGCCGGCCCGGCGCTCCGGAGACCACGCCCACACCACAGCGGGTCAGCCCGGGGTCGACGCCCAGCACGCGCACGCAGTCCTCCAGTCGTCCGAACACCTGTTCGGGCGCCAACGCTACACACGCGCGGGCCCGCGGGCGGGTCGGCGCGCCGGAGCACGCGCAGGGTCTCGACAGATTGGCCGACGGCCCGCACACTGACGCTCATGGCCCCGATTTCGCAGGCGCAGGAGCTGGTCCGGGACTACTCCCGACTGCCCGCCGCGCCGGCGCCCTCGACGTGGACGACGTCCGTGCCCGCGAGTGCGCCGCACGAGGACCCGCCGCCGCCCTACCTGCCGCCCGAGGTCATGTACGGGCTGGGCAGCTGATCTGGTCCGTCCGCGAACGGCCCCGGCGCGACCAGCACCGGCGCTGCCGGCTCAGGCGTCGACCAGCTCCATCGTTTCGTCGCTGACGTCGAAGTTGGCGTAGACGTTCTGCACGTCGTCGCTGTCCTCCAGCGCGTCGATCAGCTTGAAGACCTTCTTGGCGCCGTCGACGTCGAGCTCGATCTGGGTGCTCGGCACGAACTGCGCCTCGGCCGACTCGTAGTCGATCCCGGCGTCCTGCAAGGCGGTGCGGACGGCGACCAGGTCGGTCGGCTCGCTCACGACCTCCCAGGTCTCGCCGTTGTCGTTGACCTCCTCGGCGCCGGCGTCCAGCACCGCGTCCAGGATGGCGTCCTCGCTGAGCGCGCGACCGTCCTGGGTCTTGTCGAGCAGGACGACGCCCTTGCGGGAGAACAGGTACGCCACGCTGCCGGGGTCGGCCAGGCTGCCGCCGCTGCGGGTCAGCGCGGTGCGGACCTCCATCGCGGCACGGTTCTTGTTGTCGGTGAGGCACTCGACCAGGAACGCCACCCCGCCGGGGCCGTAGCCCTCGTACATGATCGTCTGCCAGTCGGAGCCGCCCGCCTCGGCCCCGGAGCCGCGCTTGACCGCGCGGTCGATGTTCTCGTTCGGGACCGAGGTCTTCTTCGCCTTCTGGATGGCGTCGTACAGGGTGGGGTTGCCCGCCGGGTCGCCGCCACCGGTGCGCGCCGCGACCTCGATGTTCTTGATCAGCTTCGCGAACACCTTGCTGCGCTTGGCGTCCTTGGCCGCCTTCTGGTGCTTGGTGGTCGCCCACTTGGAGTGGCCGCTCATGAACGCTCCCTCACCATCTCGACGAACAGCTCGTGCACGCGGGCGTCGCCCGTCACCTCGGGGTGGAACGACGTCGCCAGCAGCCCGCCCTGGCGGACGGCGACGATCCTACCTTCGGCCGGACCGTCCTCGACGCGCCCGATGACCTCGACGGACTCGCCCGCCTCCTCCACCCACGGCGCGCGGATGAACACGGCACGGACCGGGCCGCCGGGCACCCCCTCCAGGTGCAGGTCCTCCTCGAACGAGGCCACCTGCCGGCCGAAGGCGTTGCGCCGGACCGTGATGTCCAGGCCACCGAACGTCTGCTGGTCGGACCGGCCGTCCAGGATGCGGTCGGCCAGCATGATCATGCCCGCGCACGAGCCGTAGGCCGGCAGCCCGGCCCGCAGGGCTGCCACCAGCGGGTCGCGCAGCTCGAAGATCCGGGACAGCTTGTCGATGGTGGTCGACTCCCCGCCGGGCAGCACGATGCCCTGCAGGCCCTCCAGCTCGGCGGGCCGGCGTACCGGTCGGGCCAGCGCACCGGTCGCCGCGAGGACGGACAGGTGCTCGCGCACGTCGCCCTGCAGGGCGAGGACGCCGATGACGGGGTCGCTGCTCACGGTCGTCAAGCCTAGGGGCGCCGCCGTACGGTGCCTGCATGGGCCCGCGATTCGACGAGATCCGCACGGACCGGCTGCTCCTGCGGCACTGGAGGGACGCCGACCGCGAGCCGTACGCCGCGCTCAACGCCGACCCCGAGGTCATGCGCCACTTCCCGAACGCGTTGGACCTGGCGGCGAGCGACGCCATGCTGGACCGGCTCGAGGCGCAGCTGGTCGCGCACGGCTGGGGACTGTGGGCGGTGGAGCGGCTGGACACCGGCGACTTCATCGGGTTCACCGGGCTCAACCCGACGCCCGACCTGCTGCCGTCGCCGTGCGTCGAGGTCGGCTGGCGGCTCGCCCACCCGCACTGGGGTCAGGGTTTCGCGCCCGAGGCGGCCCGCGCCGCGCTGGAGGTCGCGTTCGACGGGCTGGGCCTGGACGAGGTGGTCTCGTTCACCACGACCCGCAACGCGAGCTCCCGCCGGGTGATGACCAAGCTCGGCCTCACGCATCGCCCGGAGCGCGACTTCGACCACCCGCGGACGCCGGGCTGGGAGGGCCAGCGGCACGTCCTCTACGCCATCGACGCCGGGACCTGGCGACGGCAGGCCCGCTGAGCCCGGCCGCTACCGTTCGTCCATGAGCACCGACGCCGCTGCCGACCTCGCCGGGCTGACCGCTCGTGCCACCGCCCTCGACGCGGCCGACCCGGTCGCCCACGCCCGAGAGCGGTTCGCGCTGCCCGAGGGCGTCATCTACCTCGACGGGAACTCCCTCGGCGCCCTGCCGGCCAGCGTCCCGGCCGCGGTCGCGGACGTCGTCCGGCAGCAGTGGGGCACCGACCTGATCGCGTCCTGGAACACCCACGACTGGTGGGGCGCCCCCACTCGCATCGGGGACGCCGTCGGCGCCCTGGTCGGGTCCGCCGCCGGCCAGATCAGCGTGGGCGACACGACGTCGGTGAACCTCTTCAAGTGCTACGTGGCGGCGTCCCGGATGCGCCCGGGTCGGCGCGTGGTGGTGAGCGACCCGGGCGTGTTCCCCACCGACCAGTACGTGCTGGAGGGAGCGGCGGCGCTGGCCGGGCTGGAGATCGTGCACTCGCGCCCGGACGGCGTGCCCGACGTCCTGCGCGAGCGCGGCGACGAGGTCGCGCTGGTCTCGCTGTCGCACGTCGACTACCGCACCGGCGAGCTGTGGGACCTGCCGGGCATCACCGCCGCCACCCAGGCCGCCGGAGCGCTCTCCCTGTGGGACCTGTGCCACTCGGCCGGTGTCGTGCCGGTGGGCCTGGACGAGCACAGCGTCGACCTCGCCGTCGGCTGCGGCTACAAGTACCTCAACGGTGGACCGGGTGCACCCGCCTTCGTGTACGTCGCCACCCGGCACCAGGGCGACTTCGACCAGCCGCTGACGGGGTGGCACGGGCACGCGCGGCCGTTCGCGATGGAAGGGAGCTTCGCGCCGGCGGAGGGGATCGCCCGCGCGCGGGTCGGCACTCCCCCGCTGCTGTCGATGCTGGCGCTGGAGGAGGCGCTGCGCGCCTACGACGGGCTGGACATGACCCAGGTGCGCGCGAAGTCGTTGTCGCTCACCGGGTTCTTCGTCGAGTGCCTGCGCGACCTCGTGCCGGACGCGGTGCTCGCGACCCCGCTGGACGACGTCCGACGCGGCTCGCAGGTCGCGCTGCGGCACCCCCAGGCGTACGCCGTGGTGCAGGCCCTGATCGCCCGCGGAGTGATCGGCGACTTCCGCGAGCCCGACATCATCCGGCTCGGCTTCGCGCCGCTGTACCTCTCGCACGCGGACGCGCTGGCGGCGGCGCAGCACCTCGCCGAGGTCCTGGCCAACGACGAGCACCTCGAGGCGCGCTTCACCACCCGCTCCACGGTCACCTGACCACCCGCCCCACCCGGCCCGCCTGAGAACCGAGCGCACACGACGAAGCCCCGGCCGCCGACGTCAAACGAGCTTGCGAGAGTCGGCGGCCGGGGCTTCGTCGGGTGCGCGGACCCCTACTACCAGCCGCGCTCGGCGAGCCGGTGCGGCTCGGGGATCTCGTCGACGTTGATACCCACCATCGCCTCGCCGAGGCCGCGGGAGACCTTCGCGAGCACGTCGGGGTCGTCGAAGAAGGTGGTGGCCTTCACGATCGCCTCGGCGCGCTGGGCGGGGTTGCCGGACTTGAAGATGCCGGAGCCGACGAACACGCCCTCGGCGCCGAGCTGCATCATCATGGCCGCGTCGGCCGGGGTGGCGATGCCGCCGGCGGTGAACAGCACGACGGGCAGCTTGCCCTTCTCGGCGACCTCGCGGACCAGCTCGAGCGGCGCCTGGAGCTCCTTGGCGGCGACGTACAGCTCGTCCTCGGCCAGCGTGCTCAGCCGACGGATCTCGCCGCCGATCTTGCGCATGTGCGTGGTCGCGTTGGACACGTCACCCGTGCCGGCCTCGCCCTTGGACCGGATCATCGCCGCGCCCTCGGTGATCCGGCGCAGCGCCTCGCCCAGGTTGGTGGCACCGCACACGAACGGCACGGTGAACTGCCACTTGTCGATGTGGTTGGCGTAGTCGGCGGGGGTGAGCACCTCGGACTCGTCCACGTAGTCGACGCCCAGCGACTGCAGCACCTGGGCCTCGACGAAGTGGCCGATCCGGGCCTTGGCCATGACCGGGATCGAGACGGCCTCGATGATGCCGTCGATCATGTCCGGGTCGCTCATCCGGGACACGCCGCCCTGGGCGCGGATGTCGGCCGGGACGCGCTCGAGCGCCATGACGGCGACCGCGCCGGCGTCCTCGGCGATCTTCGCCTGCTCGGCGTTGACGACGTCCATGATGACGCCGCCCTTGAGCATCTCGGCCATGCCGCGCTTGACGCGGGCGGTGCCGGTGACGGGCGCAGTGGTCTCGCTGGACACGGTGTTGACCTCACAAGCTCGAAAGGACTCAGGTCCCCCCATCGTACGGGCCAGCGCGCCGCCGTCCGTACCCATCCTGTAGCCCGAGACGCGCGGGCCCTGCCACCTCGTCAGCAGCTCAGTGGACGACGCTCAGTGGGCGACGCTCAGTGGGCGACGTTCAGTGGGCGAGCGCCTCGGGCGGGTCGTCGTCCATCTCGAAGGTTCCGGGCAGGTCGGCCCGTCCGGCGAGCCGGGCCCAGCGCACGACCCACTTGCCGCGCACCCGGGTGGCGTCGGTGACGGCGCCGTTCAGGAACCGGCGGGCGAGCCGGACCCGGTGGCACGCGGCGCCGAGCCGGTCGACCAGCGGCCCCACCCTCGGGTCGGCGCTGAGCGTGGCCGGCAGCGTGCCCGGCAGGGTGGCGCGCAGCGCCCGGGACAGGTCGGACTCCGCCGACTCCCGCTCACCGAGCACGAGCAGGACCGGTCCGGCGTCCTTGTCGTGGTGCACGAGGGCGTCCAGCTCACCGGCCTCGAGCGCCCGGGACGCCGCATCGGTGACCAGCAGCCCGGACGCCGGGTCCAGCGCGCCCGAGGTGGCCAGCTCGATCGCGGCCTCGGCCCGCCGGACCAGCTGCGCGTCCAGGGCGTTCTTCGCCCCCTCGACCCGGTGGTGCAGGCGGTCGAGCCGGCTGGCCTGGAAGGACAGGTACCAGGCCAGCAGCGCCAGCACCAGCAGGATGGCGAGCACCGTGGGCAGGTTCATGGGGTCCCTCCGAGCAGGTCGGCCTCGACGTGGCCGCCGCCGAGGACCGTCTCGTACACGGCCAGGACGTCGCGCGCGACGACGGACCAGTCGTAGCGCCGGACGGCGACGGACGCTGCCGCGCTCAGCTGGGCACGCCGCGGCTCGTCGGCCAGCAGGGCACTCAGGGACGAGGCGAGGTCGACCGGGTCACCGGTGCCGAAGAGCGCGCCGAGGGCGCCGTCGTCCAGCACCCGACGGAAGGCGTCCAGCTCGCTGGCCAGCACCGGCGCTCCGGCGCTCATCGCCTCGACCAGCACGATGCCGAAGCTCTCACCGCCGGTGTGCGGCGCGACGTAGAGGTCGACCGAGCGCAGCAGGGACGCCTTGGCCTGGTCGTCGACCATGCCCAGGAACTCGACCGCGGGGCGCAGGTTCGGCGCGAGCAGCTCCGCGGCCTCCTCGGCGTCGCCGCGGCCGGCGACCAGCAGGCGCAGGCCGGGCCGGTCGGCGAGCACGCTCGGCATAGCCTCGAACAGCACCGGCAGTCCCTTGCGCGGTTCGTCGAGCCGGCCGACGAAGGCGACGGTCGGGGCGTCCGCCGTGCCCTGCCACTCCGGCCGCACCGGGGCATCCGCGAACCGGTCGACGAACACGCCGTTCGGGATGACCACCGCGTCGCCCCCGATGTGGGTGGTGACGGTGTGCCGGGCGTCCTCGCTGACCGCGATGCGGGCGCTGATCTTCTCCAGGCTGGGCCGCATCAGCGGGTAGGCCGCCTGCATGGCGCGCGAGCGCAGGTTCGAGGTGTGGAAGGTCGCCACGATCGGGCCGTCGTACGCCCACAGCGCGAGCAGCGACAGGCTCGGCGTCACCGGCTCGTGGATGTGCAGGACGTCGAACTGCCCGGCCTCCAGCCACCGGCGCACCCGGCGGGCGCTCACCGGGCCGAAGTTCACCCTTGCCACGGATCCGTTGTAGGGCACCGGAACCGCACGGCCCGACGGGCTCACGTACGACGGGACCGGGGTATCGTCGTCCGCCGGGGCGAGCACGCTGACCACGTGCCCCTGCCCGATCAGGTGCTCCGCCAGGTCCCGGACGTGGAACTGCACCCCGCCGGGGACGTCGAACGAGTAGGGGCAGACGATGCCGATCCTCATGCCGGCCTCGTGCTGGTGACGCGGGCCGGGTCGAGGTCGGCGGTGAACACCCGCTGCAGCATGTGCCAGTCCTGCGGGTGGGACCGGATCGCGGCGGCGAGGTGGTCCGCGCAGCGCTGGGTCAGGGCGGTGACCGCCGCGCGCCCCGTACCGACGTCGTCCGTGGCGATCTGCGGGTGCCACGTGATGACGATCCCGTGCCGGCCCCGGGACGTGGGCTCGTACCGGATCGTCACGGCGAACAACGCGGCGCCGGTCGCCAGGGCCAGTGCGGCTGGCCCGACCGCCATCCGTGCGGGCTCACCGAGGAAGTCCACCTCGACCCCGCCGTCGGTCAGGTCGCGGTCGGCGAGCAGCGGCACGAAACCGCCGCCCCGCAGCACCCGGAGCAGGGAGCGGAAGACGTCCGAGCCGCCGGTCAGCGGGATGATCGTCATGCCGAGCCGCTCGCGGAAGGTCACGAACCGGTCGAACAGCTGCTCGGGCTTGAGCCGCTCGGCAACCGTGGTGACGGGCTGCAGCTGCAGGGTCGCCCAGGCGCCGGCGTGGTCCCAGTTGCCCAGGTGCCCCAGGAACATGACGACGCCCTGCCCGGACGCGAGCGCCGCCCGGACGGGCTCGTCGCCCTCGGTGCGGACGGTGGAGACGATGCGCTGCTCGTCCCAGTCCGGCAGCCGGAAGCTGTCGCACCAGTAGCGCAGGTACGAGCGCAGGCCACTGCGGGCGAGCTCGTGCAGGTCGTCGGCATCCAGGTCGGGCCGGGCCCGGGCCAGGTTCGCCTCGAGGCGCTGGACGCCGCTGCCCCGCCGCCGCCAGGCGAGGTCGGCGATGCCGTCGAAGGTCCGGTACGCCACGGCCTCGGGCAGCAGCCGCACGATGCGCCACCCGGCGGAGTACGCCAGGTAGCCGAGCCGCTCCCGCGCGCGCTCGAGGCGGCTGGGGCCGACGGGGCCGGGCGCAGGGGTCACGGGCTGGCCGGCGGAGCGGACCGCAGCGCCTGCCGGCGGACCTCGAGCATGCGCTGCACCACCGTGATCAGGCTGGCCAGGGCGAGCACGCCCAGCACGACGGTCAGCACCACGACGGGCAGGCCGAGGCCGACGAGGCCGGTGGTGACCAGAACGGCGACCAGCCGGTCCGCCCGCTCGGCGATGCCGACGTTGGCGGTCATCCCGAGCCCCTCGGCCCGCGCCTTGGAGTACGACACGACCGCGCCCAAGGCCAGGCAGGCCAGCGCGAGCACCCCGGTGAGCCGGTCGTCGCCGTCGCCGGTGAACCACAGCACGAGGCCCCCGAAGATGGCGGCGTCCCCGACCCGGTCGAGCGTGGAGTCCAGGTAGGCGCCCCACGAGCTGGACCGTCCCGAGGCGCGCGCCATGATCCCGTCCACGGTGTCGCTGAAGACGAACGCGGTGATCACCAGCGTCCCGGCGAGCAGGTGACCGGTCGGGTACAGGGCCAGCGCCCCGGCGCTGACGCCGAGGGTGCCGACCAGCGTGACGACGTCCGGACTGATGCCCAGGCGCAGCAGGAACCCGGCCACGGGGGTCAGCAGCCGGGTGAACAGGGCTCGCGCGAAGCGGTTCAGCACCGGCCGATCGTATCCAGGCCTGAGCGACCGGCGTCGAGCGCTTGTGTCCGCGGGTCGCTCGGGCCAGGGTGGGACGAGCCGTGATCGGGACCATTCGGCGGCCGGACCAGGCTTGGGAGGATGCATGGCGCACGAGGCCACCGCACCGGAGCGGGTGCGCAACGTCGTCCTCGTCGGTCATGCCGGCAGCGGCAAGACGACACTGGTCGAGGCGTTGCTCGCCGCGACCGGTGCCGTCTCCCGGCCGGGGACGGTGCAGGACGGCACGACGGTCACGGACTTCGACGAGCAGGCCCGCAAGCAGCGCCGTTCCGTGTCGGTCGCGGTCGCCAGCACCGAGCACGCCGGCATCAAGCTGAACCTGATCGACACCCCCGGCCACCCGGACTACGTCGGTGAGCTGCGCGCAGGGCTGCGCGGTGCGGACGCCGCCCTGTTCGTGATCTCGGCGGTGGACGGCCTGGACGGCGCCACCGCCCTGCTGTGGGACGAGTGCGCCTCGGTCGGCATGCCGCGGGCCGTCGTGGTGACCAAGCTCGACCAGCCGCGAGCCGACTTCGACGAGTCCGTCGCGGTGTGTCAGCGGGTGTTCGGCGAGGGCGTGGTGCCGTTGTACCTGCCGTTGCACGACGAGGGGGCGGCCGGGTCGGACAGCGACCCCGTGGCCGGGCTGATCGGCCTGCTCTCGTTGCAGCTGTACGACTACAGCGGCCGGATGGCGCCCGAGGTGCGCGACGCCGACCCGCAGCACCGCGAGCTCGTCGAGGGCAAGCGCTCGGACCTCATCGAGGCGATCATCCAGGAGTCCGAGGACGACGCCCTGATGGACCGCTACCTGGGCGGCGAGGAGGTGGGGCTGGAGATCCTGGTCCCCGACCTGGAGCGGGCGGTGTCGCGGGGGTCCTTCTTCCCGGTGCTGCCGGTGGTCGGCCTGAACGGCGTGGGCGTGCACGAGCTGCTGGAGATCCTCGCCCAGGGCTTCCCGTCACCGCTGGCGCATCCGCTGCCCGCCGTCACCAGCCCGGACGGCGACCCGCGTAGCCCGATCAGCTGCGACCCGGGCGGGCCGCTGGTCGCCGAGGTCATCAAGACCACGACCGACGCGTACGTCGGGCGGGTCAGCCTGGTGCGGGTCTTCTCCGGCACCCTGCACCCGGACACCGCGGTGCACGTCTCCGGTCACAGCGCACGGTTCGCGGGAGCGACGCTGGAGAACCACGAGGACCACGACGTCGACGAGAAGGTGGGCGTGCTCACCAGCCCGCTCGGCGCGACGCTGCGCCCGACCGGCCGCTGCATCGCCGGCGACATCTGCACGGTGGCTCGGCTGACCCGGGCGGAGACCAGCGACACGTTGTCCGACATCGACAACCCGTTGCTGATCGAGCCGTGGGTACTGCCCGAACCCTTGCTGCCCGTGGCGATCCGGGCCGCCTCGCCGTCGGACGAGGAGAAGATGGCGGAGTCTCTCGGCCGGCTCACCGTGGAGGACGCGACCGTCCGGATCGAGCACGACCCCAAGACCCAGCAGCTGGTGCTGTGGGCGATGGGTGAGGCGCACGTCGCGCTCGTGCTGGACCGGCTCAAGGACCGCTACGGCGTCCAGGTCGAGGCCATCGCGCACCGGGTATCGCTGCGCGAGACGTTCCAGTCGGCCGGCACCGGGCGGGGCCGGCTGGTCAAGCAGAGCGGCGGGCACGGGCAGTTCGCGGTGTGCGAGATCGACGTCGAGCCGCTGCCCCCGGGCAGCGGGCTGGAGTTCGTCGACAAGGTCGTCGGCGGATCCGTGCCGCGGCAGTACATCTCGAGCGTGGAGAAGGGTGTGCGGGCCCGGGCCGAGCGCGGCCTGATGGCCGGCTACCCGCTGACGGACGTCCGCGTCACCCTGACCGGCGGGAAGTCGCACTCGGTCGACTCCAGCGACGCGGCGTTCGCGCAGGCCGGCGGGTTGGCGCTGGAGGACGCCGCAGCCTCGGGGCTGCGGCTGCTCGAGCCGGTGGACGAGGTGGAGATCACGGTGGACGACGAGTACGTGGGCGCCGTGATGACGGACCTGTCGTCGCGGCGGGGGCGGGTGACCGGCACCGAGCCGCTGGGGAACGGGCGCAGCACCGTGCGCGCCGACGTCCCGGCGACGTCGCTGGCCCGGTACGCCATCGAGCTGCGGTCGGTCGCGCACGGTACCGGCGTGTTTACTCGGGGTTACGTGCGCCACGATCCGGTGCCCGCGAACGTGGCCGAACGGATACTCGCCGACAGCGCGGATGCGCCGGTCCACACCCCGGCGCACGGTTAGCATCGGCGGGTGCGAACCCGCCTGGCTGCCGACGAGACGCTTCGGCTGAGCCCTGGTCGTCGTGCGTGGCGGGTCGGCGTGCTCGGCGGCCTCTCCCTGCTGTTCCTCGCCGGCTCCGTGGTCGGTCAGGACGACTGGTGGCCGTTCGGGCCCTGGCGGATGTTCGCGACGTCGTCGGCGCCGTCCGGCTCCGTGATCGCGTTCGCCGTGCAGGTCCGCACCGAGTCCGACCCGGCCTGGCACGACGTCGGCCTGAGCCCGTCGTCCATCGGGCTGAACCGGGCCGAGGTCGAGGGTCGCAGCGGGCAGATCGAGGCCCACCCCGCGATGCTCGGCACCCTCGCCGCGAGCCACGCCCGGCTGCGCCCGCACGACGAGCCGTGGTCCGCCGTCCGGCTGCTGCGCCGCGAGACCGTGCTGGCGGACCGCGTCCCCACCGGTGAGGTCCGCGAGACCGAGATCGCCGTCTGGCAGGCCGGCTCGTGAACCGGCTGCGCGGGTGGCTGTTCGCCCCCATGCCGCTGGAGCGGGTGGCCCTGCTGCGGCTCGCGGTCTACGCGTTCGTGATCGTCGACGTCGTGTTCCTGCACACGTCCGGCTGGTACCACGGCTACGCCGACCCGGTCTGGTACGAGCCGCTGCACATCGGGACGATCTTCCACCTGCCGGCCGCGACGGTGCTACTCGTCGAGCTGCTCAAGTGGGGTTCGGTCGTCGGCGCACTCGTCGCCATGACCGGGCGCTACCCGCGGGCGGCCGGGTGGTTCGTGGCCCTGACCTGGGCCTGGTACCAGTACGTCGCGTTCGCCTACGGCAAGGTCGACCACGACCGCGGCGACTTCATCCTCGCCCTGCTGCTGCTGCCGACCGTGGGCACGGCGCACCTGCACGACAAGCGGCTCAGCGAGGCGGCCGGCTTCGCGATCCGGGCCGTCCAGCTCGGGGCCATCGCGACGTACGTCCTGTCCGGTGTGGCCAAGCTGCGGTTCGGCGGCCCCGAGTGGGTGAACTCGGCGACGCTGGCGCGCGCCGTCGTCCGCCGGGGCACCCCGCTCGGCGAGCAGCTGCTGCACGTGCCGTGGCTGCTGCACCTGAGCCAGTGGCTGATCATGGCCGCCGAGCTGCTGTCCTGGACGATCTTCTTCGTGCCCGAGCGCTGGCGTCGGCTCATGGTGCTGGGCTGGTACCTGTTCCACGCGGCCACCTACTCCGCCATCACCATCGCCTTCTGGCCGCACCTGGTGATGCTGCTGGCCTTCCTGCCGCTGGAGGAGTATCGCGACCGGCTGTTCGCCTGGTGGCGTGCGCGACGCGCGACGGCGGCCCCGGACGACGTCCCGGCCCCGTGAGCAGGGCCTCCTACGCCTGGCGGCTCACCCTGCTGCTCGTCGGTTCGGTCGCCCTGCTGCTGGGCACGCTAGTCGGCAGCGACCGCGAGTGGCCGTTCGGGTCGATGGGCCAGTACGCGTTCTCGGTACCGGACGACGGGCAGGTCAACTCCCCCGGTGTCGAGGCGGTCACGGTGGACGGCGACACGGTGCGGGTTCCGCTCACCCCCGGCGGCGTCGGGCTGCGGAGAGCCGAGATCGAGGACCAGGCGAAACTCATCCAGGCGGACCCGGCACGACTGCAGGACATCGCGGTCGCCGCGGCCCGCCGGCACCCGGAGTGGCCGCGGTACCGCGAGGTCCGGCTGGTGGACGACGTCACGCACCTGCACGACGGCCGGGTCGCGGGGACGACGCACGAGGTGCTGGCGACCTGGACTGTCGTGGACCCCCTCGACCCGCAGCCCCTGGCCGGGACGCCGTGAACGCGCTGCGACGCTGGGCCGCGCCGGAGGTGCCGCTGGCCCGGGTGGCCGTGCTGCGCACCGCCATCTACCTGTTCGTGCTGTTCGACATGTGGAAGATCTCCAACGGCGCCTGGTCGCACGGCGACGCGCCCGAGCAGCTGTACAAGCCGCTGGGCATCCGCACGCTGTTCCACCTGCCCGCGCCCAGCCACGACTACGTGCGGGTGCTGGCCCTCGTGATCGTGGTGAGCGCGCTGGTCGCCGCGGCCGGGCGGCTGCCGAGACTGGCCGGGTGGGTGTGCGCCGCCGGGATGCTCGACTGGGTCTCCAACAACTTCTCCTACGGGAAGATCGACCACGACCACACCGCGCTGATGATCGCGCTGCTGGTGCTGCCGACGGTCGGGCGGGCTCGCTGGCGGGACACCGGGGTCAGCGAGGCCGCCGGCTGGGCGTTGCGGTGCATCCAGGTCGGCGTCGTGGCGACGTACTTCCTCTCGGCCGTCGCGAAGATTCGCTTCGGCGGGTGGGGCTGGCCGAACAGCGCCATCTTCACCTGGGCGTTCGTCCGCCGCGGAACCTCCCTCGCCGACCAGCTGCTGCGCTGGCCGTGGGCGGTCGTCGCCTCGCAGTGGGCGCTGATCATCCTCGAGACGCTCTCGCCGATCCTGCTGTTCCTGCGCGACAGGGCGCTCTACCTGGCGATCGCGATCTTCAGTGGCTTCCACCTCACGACCTACCTGCTGCTGAAGATCCACTTCCTGCCGCTCGTCATCTGCCTGTTGGCGTTCCTGCCGCTGGAGAAGGTCGTGTTGGTGCCGGGTTGGGTGGGCTCGGTGACGCGTGGTCGGCGGAACCCTCTGGGCGGCTCTCGCAAGCTCGTTTGACGCCGCCCGCCGGGTTCCGCCGCCCACGCTGGGTCCTCGATCGACGATCGTCGGCGCGGCGCAGCAGCGCCGCCAAGGGGTCCCTGTTCTGCCCTCAGGGCGTGCGCCATCGGCGTGCGAGGGCGTCGAGAAGTCGGGTGGCTCGGGTGATGGTGGGATGCGGCGGGCGGTCGCGCGGTGGGCCGGTGTCCCAGTGCCCTTCGCCGTCGACGAGGCGACCGGTCTGGCTGGTGCGATGCACGTAGCGGTGATGGTGGCCGCAGAGCAGGGCGGCGTTGTCGAGGTCGGTGGAGCCGCCGTCCGACCAGGGCTGCAGGTGGTGCGCATCTGTCCACTCGGGTGGCGCGCCGCAGCCCGGCCAGGTGCAGCCGCGGTCGCGCACTGAGAGGGCGTGCCGCTGCCTCGCGGTGAACGAGCGCTGCGTGCGGCCGACGTCCAGCGGGTTGCCCACGCCGTCGATCACGACGGGGAGGAGGTCGGCGGTGCAGGTGAGGGTGGCCAGGGTGGTGGAGCTGAGCGCGGTGCCGTCGGGCATCGTCGCGGGCGCCAAGCCCGTGACCTTGGCGCCGACGACAGCCGCGGCCAGCGTCTCGTGCGGGACCGTCACAACGACTCGATAGGGACTGCCGTGCGTCGTCGGGAGCAGCTCGGGAGCGGCGATGGCCCGCTCGGCAAGGTGCTGGAGGCCGTCGTGCCGTCGTTGCGCGGCCGACCTGGGGTCAGGGGCGCCGACGGCGGCGGGTTGCGGTGCCGTCCACGCGTCGAGGGCCGTCCGCAGGGCGGCGCCGCACACCTGGGTGAGCAGTCCCTCGACGTGCACCATCCCCGACGAGGTGCTGGCGAGGGTCAGCGCCCGGGCTCTGGTCTGGGCGTCCTCGTCGTGGGCTAGCCGCTCGTCGGCGTCGGGGTCGAGGCGGTGCCGCAGGTAGGTGGCCAACCGGCGGAGCCGCAACGGGTCGAAGTGCGCCGCCTGCTCGATGAGGAACGCCTGGCCCTCGCAGACCGCGACGTCCGGGACCACGCCCGCCGGCAGGGCGGGCGGGACGAGCGCCTCGACCGTGCCGGCAACCACGTCCGCCTGCTCCACCGAGAGCGCCCCGGCCAAGAGGGCCTCGCGTGTCGGCCCGAGCTCGGCCGCCACGGCGGAGGTGAACAGCCGCTCGGCCCGCCGCGCCTGAGCGGCTGCGGCTCGCGGGTTCGTCGTCGGCAGCTGCGCCGACAGCCAGTGCTCCAGCCGGGCGTGCCCGGCCTGGCCGGGCAGCCCTCGTGAGCCGGCCTCGGCCAGCAGTCGCGTGCCGTGGGCCTGGGCCAGGCGGGTCACCCGGTCGAGCGCCGCCACCGCACCCGCGAGGTCGTCGTCCGAGACCTGCCAGGACTCCACCGCGGCCAGCCGGCCCAGCCCGGCCAGCACCTGCACCAGCGCGGCGGACGCCTCGCTGGCGGGTGCGACCGGGCTGGATGACATGCCTCGAACCTACGCGCGACCACCGACAGAATGCCTGTCCCGCAACGGATCTGTGGACAACCAGCCATTCGGGATCGTTATGCCGTGGCGCCCCACGCCTCGGCGAGCTGCTGCCTCGTGTCCCCCAGCAGGACCGGGAGGGCCTTGGTGCGGGCGATGATCGGGAGGAAGTTCGAGTCGCCGCCCCACCGCGGGACGACGTGCTGGTGCAGGTGCGCGGCGATGCCGGCCCCGGCGACCGCGCCCTGGTTCATCCCCACGTTGAAGCCGTGTGGCCCCGAAACCGTTGCGAGCGTGCGGATCGCCTGCTTCGTCAGCTCGGCGATCTCGACCGTCTCGTCATCGGTCAGCTCGATGTAGTCGCTGACGTGCCGGTACGGGCACACCATGAGGTGGCCGGGGCTGTACGGGTACAGGTTCAGCACGACGTACGTGGACTCGCCGCGGTGCACGACCAGACCGGCCTCGTCGTCCAGCGTCGGCGCCCGGCAGAACGGGCACTGCGCCGGCGTGGCGTCGGTGGGCTTGTTCTCGCCCCCGAGGTAGACCATCCGGTGCGGCGTCCAGAGGCGCTCGAAACCGTCCGGCTCCCCCACGAAGGCGTTCGCCGACTCCGCAGCAACCTCGCCGGCGTCCTCGCTCACGGGGTGGTGGCCCGGGTGCGGATCGCCTCCAGGATCTCGGCCACCGCGTCGTCCACCGCGACGCCGTTGTTCTGGCTGCCGTCGCGGTAGCGGAACGAGACCGCGCCCTTGCTGACGTCGTCGTCGCCCGCGATCAGCATGAACGGCACCTTGGCCTTCTGCGCGTTGCGGATCTTCTTGGGGAAGCGGTCGTCCGCGACGTCCACCTCGACCCGCACGCCCTGCGCGCGCAGGGTGGCCGCGACGTCGTGCAGGTACTGCTCGTGCACCTCGGCCACCGGGATCCCGACGACCTGCACGGGCGCGAGCCAGGCCGGGAAGGCACCGGCGTAGTGCTCCACCAGGACCCCGAAGAAGCGCTCGATCGATCCGAACTTCGCCGAGTGGATCATCACCGGCTGCTGACGCGAGCCATCCGCCGCCTGGTACTCCAGCTCGAAACGGGCCGGCTGGTTGAAGTCGTACTGGATGGTCGACATCTGCCAGGTGCGGCCGATCGCGTCCCGCGCCTGGACGGAGATCTTCGGCCCGTAGTACGCCGCACCACCCGGGTCGGGCACCAGCTCGAGGCCCGACGCGACCGCGACGTCCTCGAGCACCTTGGTGGCCACCGCCCACTGCTCGTCCGAGCCGATGAACTTGTCCTTGCTCTCGTCCCGGGTGGACAGCTCGAGGTAGTAGTCGTCCAGCCCGAAGTCCCGCAGCAACGACAGGACGAAGTCGAGCAGGTGCTTGACCTCGGCCGGCGCCTGCTCGGCCGTGACGTAGGAGTGCGAGTCGTCCTGGGTCAGGCCACGCACCCGGGTCAGGCCGTGCACGACCCCGGACTTCTCGAAGCGGTACACCGAGCCGAACTCGAACAACCGCAACGGGAGCTCGCGGTAGGACCGGCCGCGCGAGGCGAAGATCAGGTTGTGCATCGGGCAGTTCATGGCCTTGAGGTAGTAGTTGCTCCCCTCCATCTCCATGGGCGGGAACATGGTGTCCGCGAAGTACGGCAGGTGCCCGGAGGTCTCGAACAGGCCCTGCTTGGTGATGTGCGGGGTGCCGACGTACGAGAAGCCCTCCTCGATGTGCCGGGCGCGGACGTAGTCCTCCATCTCGCGCTTGATCACGCCACCCTTGGGGTGGAAGACGACCAGCCCCGAACCGATCGCGTCCGGGAACGAGAACAGGTCGAGCTCGCTGCCCAGCTTGCGGTGGTCGCGGCGCTCGGCCTCGGCGAGGCGGTCCAGGTACGCCTTCAGGTCGTCCTTGCTGGGCCACGCGGTGCCGTAGACCCGCTGCAGCTGCGGGTTCTTCTCACTCCCGCGCCAGTACGCCGCAGCGGTGCGCATCAGCTTGAAGGAGTTGCCGATCAGCTTGGTCGAGGGCAGGTGGGGGCCGCGGCACAGATCCTTCCAGGCCAGCGACCCGTCCTTGCGCAGGTTGTCGTAGATGGTCAGCTCGCTGCCGCCGACCTCAGCGCTCGCACCCTCGGCCGCGTCCTCGGCCGCGCCACCCTTGAGCCCGATCAGCTCGAGCTTGTAGGGCTCGTCGGCCAGCTCGGCGCGGGCCTCGTCGTCCGAGACGGCGCGCCGGCTGAAGGTCTGGCCCTCGTTGATGATGCGCTGCATGGCCTTCTCGAGGGCCTTGACGTCGTCCGGGGTGAACGGGACCTCGACGTCGAAGTCGTAATAGAAGCCGTCGCGCACGGGCGGTCCGATGCCCAACCGCGCCTTCGGGTTGATCTGCTGGACCGCCTGGGCGAGCACGTGCGCGGTCGAGTGCCGCAGCACGGCCAGGCCGTCCTCGCTGTCGACGGTGACCGGCTCGACGACGTCCCCGTCGGCCAGCTCGTGGTCCAGGTCGCGCAGCTCGCCACCGACCCGGGCGACGACGACGGCCTGGGGCCCTCGGGTGTCGTCCGCGAAGAGCTCGCCGGCCGTCGTCCCCGCCGCGACCGATCGCTCGCTCCCGGCGACGGACACGGTGATCTGGGCGGACACGGAGGCCTCCTGGGCTTGCTCGGTGGGTGGTACGCCGGACTGGAGCCGGTCCGCCTGATCGTATCGACGTCGCACCGGCGTGGCCGAGCGGGTTTCGCGGCGGGTTCGCAGGCCGGACGGGCTCAGCCGAGGCGGACGTCGTCCCCGACCCGCAGCAGGCCTGGCCGGACGACGTCCGCGTACACCCCGAGGCAGTGCTTGGGCTGCCTGCTGATCCTCAGGACGACGTCCCCCATGCTGACCTCACGCCCGACCCACGCAGTCTCCAGGTCGTCGCCGTCGAGCTCGACCACGACGTTCGCGCGCGGCTGCTCGACGCTGCACGCCGGGTCGCCGAGGTGGGTCCCCTCATCGGCCGCCGCGCGCTCGACGGCCTGACGGCTGACCAGGTGCACCGGGGCCACCTCGTTGAAACCTGGGCCGGCGGTCGGTGCCGGCCGCAGCTCGACCGCCTGGCCGATCGCCGCCGACAGGGCGGCCGCGGCGCCATCGCCGACCAGCGGTCCGGCTCCGGCGAGCAGCAGCGAAGGCGACCCGCTCGGTGCGGACGGCGCGCTCGCCCGCATCTCGCGCAGGCCCGCGACCTGGCGGGCGGTGACGACCGCGCCGTCCTCGCCGACCACCGCCCAGCCGCGGTCGTGCTCGAGCCCCGTGGCGAGCACCTGGACCTGGTCGAGGTCCGGGGCGCCCATCGACTTGACCGGGTAGGAGTGCAAGCTCACCACCCGGCCGACTGCACTGTTCTCACTCACTCCACGAGCCTATGCCTCGTCAACCCCGGCTCGTGCGCAGCCAGTGCCAGGCAACTGCACCCACCCACAGCTCGTAACCGAGGGTGCTGAGCGCCAGCGCCGGGAACATCGAGCCAGCGAGGAGGGTCGCGCTGCCCAGCAGGCTCAGCGGCAGCAGGACCAGGCCGGTCCGCTGCAGCCAAGGTGCCGTTTCGCCAAGCCGCAGGCCGAGCACAATCGCACCGATGAAGAACAGTCGGGGCAGCACCGAGAACGCCAGCGAGAACGGCGCGATGGCGTCCCAGCCAGCGAGCATGCGCAGGTCGGTGCCAGCGTCGGCGGTCTCCAGCGCGACGTCGTGCAGCACGGCGGCGAACGGCCAGACCAGCGCGAGCAAGGCGCCGGCCGCGGTGGCCACGGTCGCGAGCACCCCGGTGCCATCCACCCGCCGCAGTCGCAGCTGGACGACGCCGAGGAAGCCCAGCATGAGCGTGCCCGCGACCATGAAGACGTAGTTGCCCCACCGGTACAGGTCAGCTGCGGCAAGGACGTGCTGGCCCCAGAGCAGAGGTGGCTCGCCAGGCTGCCCGCCCTTGGGTAGCACGAAGACCGACATGGCCACCATGACGCCGAGCTGGCAGACGGTGAACGCGATCCCGAAGCGGGCGCTAACTCGGGCCAGGGCGTCGCCGGCCGGGCCGGGATCGGTACGGCCCCGGCGCTCCAGCGGGACGTCGACGCTGGTGCTGGTCATCGGAGTTCCTTTCGTAGCAACGATTTCGGCTCGATCGAGCCGTGCCACGACGCTAGGGCCGGCCCGCTGGTCCGCGCATCGATCGCTGGGCGGGCTCCCGGTCAGCCCGCTGGCAGGCCTGCGCTCATCCCCTGGGGTGATGCGGGAGTGCCGGGCGCGCCCCTACGCTCGCGGCCGTGAGCCTCGTCGCCCGACTTCGCAGCACCCGCCTGGACGTCCTGCTGACCGGGATCCTCATGCTGGCCGGCATCGTCCAGCAGGCGTTCTTCCCGATCGCTGGCCCCGTACCGGCCGTGCTCTACGTGGTCGGGTCGACGCTCCCGCTCGCCTGGCGACACACGTATCCCGTCGAGTCGGCGCTCGCGTCGTCCGCGTTCTGGCTGATCCCCCTCGACGGGTACCCGGTGCTCGGTTTCGTGGTCGTCCTGCTGCAGTTCTTCTCGCTGGGATCGCTGGGGGCCCCCCGGCTCGCCGTCGTGCTCGTCACGGTCTGGGCCGCGCTCGCCTCGGTGGCCGGGACCCTGCTGGGTCCCGAGCAGGCGGTGGCATCGGTAGGTGCTGTTCTCGTCGTGGTCGCGCCGGTGCTTGCCGGTCGCCTGGTCAGGCACCAGCGGGCTCAGAACCTGGCGCTGGCCAGCCTCGCAGAGCAGCTGCGGGCGGAGCGACTGCGTGCGGAAGAGGCCGCGGTGGGCTCCGAACGAGCGCGCATCGCCCAGGAGCTGCACGACGTGGTCGGCCACGAGGTCACGCTGATCGCCATCCAGGCCGAGGCTGCGGCCGCTGCCTTGAGGGTGACGCCCGAGCGTGCTGTGGAGCCGGTCGAGGCCATCCGCAGCACGGCCCATCGGACGCTCGGCGAGATCCGCGGCGTGCTGGATGTCCTGTCACCCCAGCAGGACGCCCAGCGGGCGGGCGAGGAGGATCTCCTCACGCTGGCGGCTCGGGCCCGATCCGTCGGGATCGCGAACTCGTTGGCCGTCACCGGAGATACCCCGCCCGAGCAGACCCCCGTCGCGCTCGCGGTGCACCGCATCGTCCGAGAGTGCCTCACGAACGCCGGCAGACACGCCCTCGGCGCGATTGTCTGCCTGAACGTGGACTGGACGCCGGACATGGTCGAGGTCCGCTCGACGAACGACGTCGCTGCCAGTGTCCCCCCGGTACCCGGTCGCGGCCTGACCGGGATCCGGCATCGCGCGGAGCTGCTCGGCGGCAGCTACGACGCGACCTGCGTCAACGGCCGCTTCGAGGTCCGCGTCCGCATCCCGCTCATCGCGCGGGCCACGCCATGACGTCGGTGCTCGTCGTCGACGACCAGGACCTGGTCCGGCACGGCCTGCGGATGATCCTGGAGCTCGGTGGCGTCGAGGTGGTCGGCGAGGCGGCGGACGGCGCCGCCGCGGTGGAAGCGGTGGCGCTGCTGGGGCCCGATGTGGTGCTGATGGACGTCCGCATGCCCGTCATGGACGGAGTCGAGGCCACCCGCCGCATCGTGTCCGCGGCGGCGTCCACCCGAGTCATCGTGCTGACCACGTTCGACCTGGACCAGCACGTCGTGGACGCCTTGCGCGCCGGTGCCGTCGGCTTCCTGCTCAAGGACGTCACGGCCGAGGGACTGCTCGACGCGGTGCGGCACGCTGCGGCGGGCGAACCCGTGCTCTCGCCGACGGTCACGGCTCGGCTGATGAGCCACTTCTCGAACCGTCCGCCCGTGCCGACCCGGCAGCCACCGGGGTTCGCGGACCTCAGCGAGCGCGAGCGGGAGATCCTCGCACTGATCGGTGCCGGATGGTCCAATGCCGAGATCGCCGGCGAGCTGTTCATCAGCATGGCGACCGTCAAGACCCACGTGCGGCACGTGTTCGCCAAGCTTGGGCTGAGCGACCGCGCGCGGGCTGTCGTGGTCGCCCGGGAGGCGGGCCTCGATTCTCGCGGCGGCACGAGTCCGTGAGTGCCGCAGAGGCTGGTCTCCCGTGCGTGGGCTGCAGCGTCACGGGCCGCCCGATCGCCGCGGACAGCCAAGCCTCGGCGGAGTCGTCGCCGACCTCCTGCTCGGCGCCCGGAAGTAGGCGCCCAGCGCCGCGAGCCTGCGACTCCGGCCCGGGCCCGGGTGTCGTATCGGCCGCTCCCCTTTCGTGGTGAGGTCGGAAGCAGCACCCCACGACCCGAGACGAGGACCCCATGCGCACCCTGTTCGTCACCGAGTTCATCTCCCTGGACGGCGTCGTGGAGGCGCCCGGCGGCGAGGAGGGCTACCGGCACTCCGGCTGGACCTTCGACATCGAGGAGGACCCCGCCCGCTACGAGTTCAAGGTCGAGGAGACCTTCGGCACGCAGACCCTGCTGCTCGGCCGGACGACGTACGAGGGGTTCGCCGCGGCCTGGCCGGAGCGGGACGGCGACTTCGCCGACAAGTTCAACACGATGGAGAAGGTCGTCGTGTCCACGACGTTGAACCACCCCACCTGGCACAACACGACCGTGGTGCGGGACCTCGCCGCCGTCCGCGACCTCAAGGAGGGCGACGGAGGTCCCATCGCGGTGCACGGCAGCGCGACGCTCGCTCGAGCCCTGCACGGCGCGGGCCTGGTCGACCAGTGGAACCTCATGGTGTTCCCGGTCATCCTCGGCAGCGGCAAGCGGCTCTTCCCGACCGACGCCGAGGACAAGCAGAAGCTCACCCTGCGCGAGACCCGCACCTACACCAACGGCATCCAGCTCGGCATCTACGAGACGCACTGAGGGCAGCGCTGTGGTCGATCTGGTGGGCGATACTGGGTTCGAACCAGTGACCTCCTCGGTGTGAACGAGGCGCTCTACCACTGAGCCAATCGCCCGTACTCGTACGGCCGCGCCACCACCGGCAGCGCGGAGAATCACCTTACCCGATCAGCGACGGCCGTCAGAAATCGGCTGGTCGCTACAGGCCGGGCACGTCGTGCAGGACGTCCTCGGCCGGGTCCGGGAACCAGGTGGGCACGCCGACCAGGGTGAAGTACGTCCAGAACAGGGCCAGCACCAGCACCAGCGTCGCCAGACCGAGCAGCACTCGGACCCACCACGCCTGGTCCCCCACCCACTGCGTCCAGCGCTGCACGTGCCGCCGGGCGAACTGCAGCAGCCGGTCGGCCTTCTCGAACTCGCTGGCCAGGATCGCCAGGCCGACGAAGACGATGGCCCAGCCCGGGCCGGGTGCGGGGATCGCGATGATGCCAGCCACCACGATGGCCAGACCCACGACGCCGACCACCGCGCGGTAGATCCGGTAGCTGGTGCGGTTCGCCCTGATCCGAGCGCGCCAGGCCCAGTCGTCGTCCCGCTCGACGGGCTCCTGCTCGTCCTGCTCGGCCCCCGCCGTCGGCCCCGTGGTCGTCACCAGAACAGGGTACGTGGCGAGCGCCGCTCGGCCGCGCCGAACCTCTCCATCGCACGTTTTGGCCGACGTTGGACCGGACTTGACCAGCGCTTGACCTTGCGAGAGAAGCAGATCGGACAAAGCGGACGACTTATGACGGATATCGGACACCCAGGTTTGACCCGCCTCCAGTTGGGGCACATTAGCCACGACGAGGGCACACCCCGCCCAACCCCAGGAGGACCACCATGCTCCAGCCCCCCGTGTCAGTCGTGGACGACGTCGACCTGCGTCTCGTCGTCCCCGGTGACGAGGGACTGCTCCTCACCGCCACCTTGCGGTTCGAGGCATGCGACCCCTATGCCGTCGAGGCCACCTTCCGTGCCGGCGAGGAGGCGATCTCTTGGGTGCTGGGCAGAGACCTGCTCAGCGACGGCCTGCACGCCCCCTGCGGCGACGGCGACGTCCGGGTCTGGCCGACGGTGGAGGATGACCGCGCGGTGGTCATGCTCCAGCTGAGCTCGCCTGACGGCTCCGCGCTGCTCGCGGCCGACGCCGAGGGCCTCGAGTGCTTCCTGGCCCGCACGTACGACGCGGTGCCGCTCGGCTACGAGGGTGACCACCTGGACGTGGACACGGCGATCGCCGAGCTGCTGGCGTCCTAGCCCCGCATCTGGCCCGGGGCGTCACGCACCTGGGTCTACGGGTCGAGGTCCCGCGCGGCGCACCGGGCGAACAGCTCGGTGAGCCGCCGGGTCACCGGCCCTGGCGCGTCCAGCTGACGGTCGTCGACGGCGGCGACCGCCTGGACGTCTCGGGTCGACGAGGTGATCATGACCTCGTCCGCGCCGCGCAGGTCGTCGAGGCCGAGGTCTGCCTCGTCGACGTCGACACCATCGGCGATCGCCCACTCGATGAGCAGCTCGCGAGTGATGCCGGCGAGGCAACCTGAGGACAGCGGTGGCGTGAGCAGCCGCTCGCCCGAGACCAGGAAGACGTTGGATCCAGTGCCCTCGCAGAGCTGACCACGGGTGTTGGCGAGCAACGCCTCGCTGCCGCCGCGCGCCGTCGCGTACGCGAGGGCGACCACGTTCTCCGCGTAGGACGTCGTCTTGAGCCCGGCCACCGCGCTGCGCTCGTTGCGCGTCCACGGGACGACGCTCACCCGCGCGGTCAGCTCGTGCCGGGGCGCCGGGGCGGCGACGACCACGTAGGTGGCGGCCGCATCCCCGCGACCCGAGCCGAGGGGTCCGGGGCCGGCCGTCATCGTGATGCGCAGCCGACCGCGCTCGAGCGGGTCCAGCAGGACCTGGTCGATGCCGTCACGGATCACCTGCGGGTCCGGCGGCAGGAGCCCCAGCCCCGCCGCGGAGGAGGCGAGCCGGCGCAGGTGCCGGGTCAGCGCGAACGGCACCCCGTCGACCACCTTGAGGGTCTCGAAGACCCCGTCCCCCACGGTCACGCCGTGGTCGAGAGCGGCCACAGCGGGCGCTCCAGGCTCGACCAGGGCCCCGTTGACCCAGGCCCGCAGGCCGTCGTCCGTCATGGCCACATCCTCGCAGAGCCTGCGGCAGGCGGCCCCTCAGCCGGCGGCCACCGCCAGGAGGCGGGAGGCCTTGAGCTCGGTCTCCGCCCACTCGGCGTGCGGGTCCGAGCCCCAGGTGATGCCGGCGCCGGCGCCGAACCGCAGCACCCGACGTCCGTCTCGGCGGGCCGTCCAGAAGGTGCGGATGCCCACGGCCAGCTCCGCCGTGCCCGCGTCGACGTCGATCCAGCCGACGGCACCGCAGTACGGCCCACGCGCCACCGGCTCCAGGTCGGTGATCGCCCGCAGCGCGCTGGACTTCGGCGCGCCGGTGACCGAGGCCGGCGGTGTCATGGCCGACCACAGCCCGCCCCAACCGACGTCGGGTCGCAGCCGACCACGGACCCGTGAGACCAGGTGGACCAGCCCGGGATGCTGCTCGACGGCGAGCAGGTCACTGACCTCGACGGTGCCGGGTGAGCAGGCGATCGACAGGTCGTTGCGCGCCAGGTCGACGATCATCACGTTCTCGTCGACGTCCTTGGGGAGCAGCCGCTCCGACGTCACCGCCGTGCCCTTGATCGGGCCGGTAGTCACGAGGTCGCCGCGCCGGCTCAGGAAGAGCTCGGGTGAGGCGCACACGACCTCGACGACCCCCGGCAGGACGACGGCGCCGGCGTACGGCGCGGGATGGCGGCCCCGCAGCAACCGGGCCAGCGCGACCACGTCAGCGTCCTCGGGCAGGTCCTGCTCCAGCACCCGGCAGACGTTGACCTGGTAGACCTCGCCGCGGGCGATCCGCGACCGCACCTCGCGGCAGGCCTCGACGTACTGGGCCTCGGACAGGGACGACGACCAGCCACTGGCGTCCAGTCCCGGCCAGGGCCCGCCGGCCGCGGGCTCCGTCCGGGACGCGTCCGCGAAGCGCGCGGCCACGACCGCACCCTCGTAGTCCGCGACGAGGGCCCACCAGCCGCCGCTGCGCTCGACGTGGTCCAGCACGGCGGGGGCGCCGTCCGACGAACCGCAACGGACCAGGTCCACGAGGTCGTGGGCGACCCGGTCCGCGAACCAGGCGACGGGCTCCCGGGCCGCCTGCTCGACCGCCTGCTCGACAACCGTCGCGCCGGACACCGACTCGCTCAGAGATCCTTCGCCATCTGCACGGCCTGCTCGCGGAAGCCCTGGCTGCGGTACAGGTTGCGGGCGGTGGCGTTGTCACCGAAGACGTTGAGCCGCAACGAGCGCAGGCCCCACTCGCGGCTGATCCGCTCGGCGGCCCGCATCAGCTGACGACCCCAGCCCTGCCCGCGTCGGGACTCCTCCACCTCGATGTCGTAGATCCAGGCGTACGGGTCGCCGGCCCCGTCGTCGCGCCGAGCCAGCCACAGGATGCCGACGGTGGCGCCCTCGGGGTCCTGCGCCCGCCAGAGCTGGTTGCCCTCGGCGGGCTGGCCGTCCGGGAACAGCTCGGCCATGCTGCGCCGGGACTTCTCCCGGGCCTCGTCGATCGGCACCCCACCGAGCCGGTGCATGTCGTCGGCGTAGGACTTCTCCAGGTGCACGAGGTACGTCGCGAGCTCCTCGCCCGCCAGGTCCACGAGGGTCACGTCGTCGGTCATGGCGGGAGCGTACCGGTGGCCGCCTCGACCGTGAGGTCGTGCTCGCGGGAGACCTTCTTCGGGACGCACATCCGCCACGCGTCGAGCCCCAGCTCGGCCAGCTCGTCCGGGTCCAACGCGTCGAGGTGGGCCTCGACCCAGTTGAAGCGCAGCTCCGACGGGCGGGGGAGGAAGAACACCTCCGGACGCTCCGCCACCAGGGCGGCGCGCTCCTCCTTCGGGAAGCCGAACCCGATCTCGGTCTCGTCCTGGGAGAACGCGACGTAGACGATCTGCCCGACCCGGAACTTCACCCGGTCGCGCACCACCACCTCATCGCTGCGCGGCAGGTCGGCCAGCACGGCCCGGACGTCGTCGATGGTCGCCACCCGTCGATCGTGGCAGTGACCACCGACAGCGCCGCGGAGCGAGCACTCAGAAGGAGAGCATCCCGCTGATCAGGGCCTGCCAGGTCACCGGACCGACGATCCCGTCCACCACGACGGACGGGGTGTCGGCGTGCAGCGCCTCCTGGAACCCGCGCACAGCGGCGTCCGTCCTGGGTCCGAAGATCCCGTCCACCGCGAGCCCCTTGGAGGGGTCGCCGGACTCGTTGCGGAACTGGAACTCCTCCTGCACGCCGCGCACGGCGTCACCCTCGCTGCCCTGCCGGACCGTCACGACCACCTCGGACCAGGTGATCGGGCCGACGATCCCGTCGACGGCCAGGCCCTTGGCCTGCTGGAACGCGCGGACCGCGCCGTCCGTCAGCGGGCCGAAGAGCCCGTCGACGACCAGGCCGTAGCCGTGCTCGTTGAGCAGGTCCTGCAGGGTCCGGACGGGATGGTCGTGGGCACCTTCGCTGACGAGCGGGAACGGGCTGAGTGAACCTGACATGACTGCCCCCTGGTGCTTGCTGCGCGGCTCGACACCGAACCGCGCGCTTCACCATCCTCCCCGTCGGCGAACGACGTCAACGGCCGTTGTGCTGCCCGCGGGTCAGCGCGACACTGAGGGGCATGATCGCGGTCGTTCGCGTCAGGGCAGCGTCGAACACGGACGCCAGCACCGTGTGGTCGGACGAGCTGATGACGAACTGGATGCAGCCGCTGCGGATGTACAGCCTCGGCAACTTCTGGTTCCTGTCGTCCCGAGGGCTCTACGCACTCGACCACACGCTGTACCCGCCCGTCCTGTCCACCCAGACCCCGCCGTCCGCTCCGGCCGGACGCCCGGCCTTCGAGTCCGCCGTCGCCGCCGAGGTCACCAGCCAGGTGCATCCGGACTGGGACGCCACGGACGTGCTGCTGCTGTGGTTCGCCCAGCCGACGGGGTGGTGGGGCGGCGGCCAGGTCGACGTCCCCGGTAGCGGCGGCACCAAGAAGGTCTTCGTGACCGTGGTCGACCGCAGTACGCCGTTCGACGCCGCCTGCCAGGAGTTGGGTCACTCCTTCGAGCTCCAGCACGAGGTGCTCGAGGACAGCGCGGCAGCGGCGAACGCGACGGGCGGGCACCCTTACGCCTCCCCGTACTCGACCATGAGCAGCCGCCGCTACGGGTACGAGGCGGTGGACCCGGAGTTCCTGCGCCCGGCTGACGCGGGGCTGCCGGACGGCGGGCCGAACGCCGAGGCGCCGCACCTGACGCTGCCGGCCAACTGGATCACGGGCCCGCGCCTGACCGGTGCCCAGCTGCTGTCGAAACCAGCCTTCCGAGACAGCCCGTCCGTGATCCATCTCGACGGTGGCTATGCGGACGACCCGGTCACGCTGCGCCTGTACGCCCTCAACCATCGCCTGCCGGACTCCGGGCTGCCGGTCGTGCTGACGCTGCCGTCCAACCGGCGCGACGGTCGGCGCTACGCCGTCGAGCTCCGTCGTGGTGGTTGGGACTACGACCAGGCGCTCGGCGAGCCCGGTGCTCCGCCGGAGGGGCTCGTCGTGCACTCGACCAACGCCGACCAGAGCATCCGATACGACGGCGTCGCCCCGCTGGAGCTCGCCAGCACCATGGTCGACTGGCCGTGCACAGCCGGCGACTTCTCGCTGCGCCTGCTGGGCGTCGACGCGCACCACGAGTTCGTCGACGTCCAGGTGCGCGGGGGCGCTCGGCGCTCGTTCCCGATCCGCGGGGTCCTGCTGGCCGGACGGTTCCGCACCCAGCACCAGCTCAACTCGATGACCCACGACGACATGCGCAACACGCTCATCGTCGAGCTCACCGGGCACAGCAGCCAGAGCGACTACCAGGCCTACGACAACGACACGCTGGCTGGCATGGGCGCCGTCCTGGTGTTCCTGCGAGAGACGGGGATCCGGGACGACGCCGCACTGCGCACCATGTCGGCGGACGACCAGCGGAACACCGCCATCGTCGAGATCGGGGTGCAGACCGGGCTCGGTCAGGAGCTGCAGGGCCTGGGCAGCCTCGATCTGGTGCTCATCGCGCTGGGCAGCCTGAAGGGCATCGGCGGTCGCGCGCCCGGGCTGGTCACCTCGTGGATCCGCGGCGCCCTGCTGGGCGGAGGCTTCCGCACCCAGCGCGAGCTGAACCTGATAGACCATGAGTCGCAGCGGAACACGTTGATCGTCGAGATGACCGCGCACAGCAACCAGACGAACTACCAGGCGTACGACGACGCCGAGCTCGAGGGCGTCGGCGCCGTGATGGTCCTGTTGCGACGGCTGGGGATCCGGGACGACGCCGCACTGCGCACCATGAGCGCCGACGACCAGCGCAACACGCTCATCGTCGAGCTCGATGCGCAGACCGGGCTGGGTCAGGACCTCCAGGGGCTGACCAACATCGAGCTGGCCCAGGCCGTCCTCGGGGTCGAGCGGGCGCTGTAGGTCCCCCGGGCACCCCGGCCGGGTCGGGTCATGCGCAGCGCTCAGAAGTGCAGGGACGACGACGCCGCGACCGGCCCTCGGAGCAAGTCGTCCAGGGCGCGGGCAGCGGCCTGGGACCCGGTGACCAAGCCCGCGCCGTGCAGCACCGTGGCAGCGGTGGTGCCGAGGAACGCGGCCGCGAGTGCCTGGACGTCCATGGTGAGATCGGCCGGGCGAGCCGTGGTCTCGACTGCTGCCCGGCCGCCCGACACCTGGAGGAGCCAGCGACCGGCGGTGGGTCCGCCCGGGTCCTCGACGTCGATCGCGATCTCCGCGTCCGGCCCTGAGTACCCGCGCAGCCGCATCGCGGTGGCCGCGTCCAGGATGCGCAGCGAGTAGCCGTCGGACATCCCCGTGACCCGCCAGGCGGCCCGGTCGACGAGCAGCCACGGCAGCGGGTCGTCCGTCCGAACATCGGTGGCACGCACCGTGCTCGCGAGCCCGGTGGAGGCCAGGGTCTGCCAGAGCGCCGCGTGCGCCTCGACCGCGGCGTACGTCTCCGACCGGAGCTCGAGCACCTGGGCCTGCGGTGTCCATCCCTGGAACGCGTACGTCAGCACGCCGTCGACGTGACCGTGATCGTCGACGTGCACGAGGCACCGGGTCGCGTGGTCACTGCCCTGCGGTGGGTGCTCGACCAGTGAGCTGGCGGTCAGCGCACCGAAGCGCAGGTCACCCGATGCGGCGGCAACCGTCCGGGCCAGGTCGTGGGCCCGTCGCGGGTCGGCCGCGTGCACCGTCCCGGAGGGTTGGCTTCGCAGCGCGAACCGGGCGCAGTCGGCCTCGACCGACAGGGACCGGACCGCCGGCGAGAACCCGAAACGCGCGTACAGGGCCGGGTGCGCGGCGTGCAGGGCCACGAGCGGGACGCCGGTCTCGCGCGCCCGCGTCGTGATCGCCTGCATGATGTGTCGCATGAGGCCCTGACCGCGGTGCGTCGGGCGGACCGTCACGTCGGCGACGAGGGTGCAGGCGATGTCAGTGTCGCCCCCGGCGTCGAGACTGGCCTCGATGACGGCTGCGGTGGCGACGGGAACGTCGGGGCCCAGCGCGGCCTCCGGTCGCGAACCGACGTCGTAGATCGCGTGCAGGACACGGCCCTCCTGCTGCCAGGCTGCGGCGGTGCTGGCGACCTGGCCGGCGGATGGCAGGTCCTGGAGGAACCCGTTGAAGCGAGCCGTCATCCAGGCGATCGTCTGGTGGTCCGGGCCGTCGTCGGTGCACCGGGCAGGGAACGCCCGGTGCTGCAGGCCGGGGTCGGCGGTCATGACAGCGTGCTCGTCAGCGAACGGACCGCGACGGTCCGGCCGCCCTCCCGGGCCGACTCGAGTGCGGCGGCCATGATCTCGACGGACCGGACGCCGGCCAAGGCACCGGCGTGGATGGAGGTGCGCCCCCGGACCGCGCTGAGGAAGTTGCCGATCATGTCGGCGTCCATGTCGGACCCGTAGGCCAGCCACTGCGGACCGCCGGCCGCGAATCCCGCCACCCGCAGGTTGAACGGGTCGATGCGCACCCTCCCCCTCGTCCCGATGACGTCGAGGCTCAGGCCGCCCCAGGTCGGAGCCGTGCGGGGCTGGCTCCAGGAGCAGTCGACGGTGGCGATGACGCCGCCCTCGTACTCGATGGTGACGATGCCACCCGTCTCGACCTCGGTCGGCGGGTACTGCTCCAGGATGCGGTTGCTCGCCGCCCGCACCCGCACCGCCGCAGCGCCCAGCAGCCCGTCCACCAGGTCGGTGCAGTGCACCAGGTGGTCGGCGAGGGCTCCGCCCCCGGACCACTGCGGCTGGGTGAACCACGCCCGGTCCCGCGGCAGCATGCCGTTGTTGGTGCCGAGCAGAGACAGCACCGTGCCCAGGGCGCCGCCCTCGAGCCTGGCCTGGAGGTGGCGGTAGGCCGGGGACTGCCGGACCGGGTGCGCGACCCCGAGCACCAACCCCGCGCCGTTGGCGGCCTGCCACAGGTGGACGGCATCGGCCGCCGTGGTCGCCATCGGCTTCTCACAGAGCACGTGACAGCCCTGCCCGAGGGCCGCGAGCACGTCGTCGTGGTGCCTGGAGTTCTCCGAGCAGACGACGACGGCGTCCGCGCCGGCCAGCAGCTCGGCCGGGTCCTCGATCCAGCGGGCGCCGGCTGCGGCCGCGAGCTGCTGACCCCGGTCGGCGACGTCGTCGGGCGCGCCCGGGTCGCTGAACGAGACGGCGACATTCGGCTGTGCGGCAAGGTGTCTGAGGTAGCCGGCGGCGTGTCCGTGTGCTGCGGAGAGCACGCCGACCTGCAGCATCGAGTCCGTCACAGCGCATCTGCGATCTGCTCGCGCCAGGGCAGGAAGTCCACCGGTTCGCCGGTCTGGATCGACGTCCTGGCCGCCTCGGCGAGCCCTACCGCCATCACGCCGTCCAGGGCCGCGACCCGACACGGATCGTCCTGCAGGAGCGCGCGGGAGAACTCCTCGAGCTGGCTGAAGTAGGGGCTCTCCTCCGCCGTCTCAGGCGGCAGGTACGACTGCTCCGCCTCGATCCCGGGGAGATCCTCGAAAACGGTGACCTCGTGGTCCGGGCTGCTGACGAGCCGGCCTGCGCTGCCCGCGACGTCGAACGACGGCCCGAAGGTGAACCCCGGGCTCCCCCAGAAGGACTGGACCTGGGAGATCGCACCGCCGTCGTGGACCAACGTCGCGTGGGCCACCACCTCCGGGGGAACCTGCCCGTCCGCGCTCGGCGGGTTCTGCACGGCGTGCACGCTCCGCACCTCTCCGGCGAGCCACCTCGCCTGGTCCAGGTCGTGCACCATCAGGTCGAACACGATCCCTCCGGACTGGGCCTCGTCGAGGAACCACGCGCCGTCCGGTCTGGCCCCACCGCGGACGAAGCGCAGCACGGCCAGGTCGCCCAGGGCCCCACCCCGCACCGCCCGATGGACGGCCTCGTACTGGCCGAAGAACCTGACGACGTGGGCCGGCAGGACCCTCACCCCACGTCGCCGTGCCTCAGCCGCGAGGTCCAGGGACTCCTTGAACGACAACGCCATGGGCTTCTCGCAGACCACCGGGAGACCGCGTCGGACGGCAAGCGTCGCGAGCGATGCGTGGCTGGCCGAGGAGCTGCAGACATCGACGACGTCGGCACTGGCGAGCAGGCCGTCCAACGTCGGCTCCACCTGGATCCCGTACCGGTCGGCCAGGGCCGGCGCCCCTTCCAGGGCGTAGACCGACACCTGCCAGCCGAGGCGCTGCCAGAAGGGGACGTGCAGCGAGGTGATGCTCCCGGCTCCGACGATGCCGACTCGGGGGCGAACCATCCCGTCTCCCTTCGCCCGAAACGTTTAGGCTGTCAGACGATAGCGACAGGACTGACATCTGGACAGTGGGCCAGAGCGGAATGGGAGCCATGAAGCAACGCGTCACGATCGTGGACGTCGCCCGGGACGCCGGGGTGTCCATCGCCACGGTTTCCGCCGCCCTCAACGACCGCCCGGGGGTGTCCGAACCGACGCGCAAGCGGATCGTGGCCACGGCCAAGCGACTCGGCTGGTCCCCTTCGCTGCGCGGTCGCAGCCTGTCGCAGAAGCGCGCCTTCAGCGTGGGGCTCGTCATCCAGCGCAACCCCTCGGTCATCGCCTCGGACCCGTTCTTCGCCGGGTTCATCAGCGGGGTCGAGTCCGTCCTCGAGGACGGCGGGTACGCCCTGGTCCTGCAGGTGGCACCGACCCGGCAGCGCACCATCGCCCGGTACCGGCAGCTCGCCGCGGACCATCGCGTCGACGGGGTCTTCCTCACCGACGTGTCCATCCCGGACACCCGGTTCGACCTCGTGCGCAGGCTCGGCATCCCCGCGGTCGCCATCAACGCGCGGCCGGGCGGCGACGGGATCTCCTCCGTCCGGCAGGCGCACGAACCCGCCATCGACGCGCTGCTGCACCACCTCGTCGACCTCGGGCACCGGCGCATCGCCCACGTCTCCGGACCCAAGGACTACATCCACGCCCACGACCGCGAGACGGCGTGGCGCGAGTACCTGTCGGGCGCCCGGATCCGACCGGGCGCCTGCGTCGAGGGCGACTTCTCGCTCGCCTCCGGCAGCCGCGCCGCAGCCGCGCTGCTCCGGCGGCGACCTCGACCCACCGCCGTGTTCTGCGCGAACGACCTGATGGCCATCGGGTTCATCGCCAAGGCCACGGAGCTGGGGTTCTCCGTGCCGGGCGACGTCTCCGTCGCGGGGTACGACGGCATCGACTTCGGCGCGTACGCGCGCCCCTCGCTGACGACCGTCACCACGGCCCCCCACGTCCTGGGCGAGCAGGCGGCACGCACCCTCCTGGCGATGCTGGACGGCGCCCCCGCATCGCACGTGGACACCGAGCCGGCCAGCCTCGTCGTCCGCGCGTCGACCGGGCCGCCGACCTGACCACCACCCCGCACTGACCGCCCCGGTTCCCTCGCGTCACTCTCCGGTTGCACAACCGAAACGTTTTGGTAGTGTCCGGGCATCCAAAACGTTTCGGAGATTCGCGGAGGAACCATGGCGACAATGACGTTGCGCTCAGCGGGCCGACTCGCCCTCATGGGAGCTGGGCTCACCGCCCTGGTCACCATGACGGCGTGCTCGGGGAGTTCCGGGGAGTCCGCTGCTCCCACGCCGAAGGGGAGCGCCAGCGGCACGCTCAACGTCGTGGTCTCGAGCGCGACCGGGTCGGACGCCGGCTTCAAGGCGGTCAACCAGGCGTTCATCGCCAAGTACCCGGGCGTGAAGATCAACTTCACCGCGGTGCCCAACGAGAACTACGCCCAGGCGCACGCCTCCCGGCTCACCGCCGGCAGCATCGACGTCGGGCTCGCCGGGCCGAAGGAGCTGCCGAGCTACGTTCCCGCCGGTAACGAGGGCGACGACGCCCGGCTCGCGGACCAGGGCGGGTACGTGGACCTCACGAACCAGGCGTTCATGAAGAAGTACAACCCGACCGTGCTGGACCAGATCAAGTACAAGGGCAAGAACTACACCGTGCCCACGGGTCTGAGCTACTACTCCGGCATGTTCTACAACAAGAAGATCTTCGCGGACAACGGGATCAAGATCCCGACGACGTGGACCGAGTTGATGGCGGCCTGCGAGACGCTGAAGGCCAAGGGCATCGTCCCGCTCGGCATCGGCGGCAAGGACTCGGCGGGGCTGAACATGCTGGGCGTGGTGCAGAGTCTGTACCCGACGGCGCAGGCGAAGGACGACCTCGCCAAGGGTCTGTACGGCGGCACGGTGAAGCTCAACGACGGCAAGCAGCTCCAGGTGCTGCAGAACGTGCAGAAGCTCTACTCGTATGCCGAGCCGAACTTCGCCGGCGTGAACTACGCGACCATGACCGCGGACTTCGTCAACGGCAAGCTCGCCATGATGAGCGACGGCACCTGGAACACCACCACCATCCAGCAGGCCGGCGGGAGCAAGCTCGACTTCGGCTACTTCCCGCTGCCCGCCAGCGACAACGCGGCGGACAACAAGTACCTGGGTGGGAAGGTCGAGCTGACGCTCGCCATCCCGAGCAACGCGAAGAACAAGTCGGCCGCGATCGAGTACCTCAGCTTCTTCACCGACAACTACCAGCTCTTCGACGACGAGGCCGGCTTCGCGCCGTCCGTGACCGGCGCCAAGAGCAACCCGTTCTACACCGACATCGCCAAGTACACGAGCACGTTCGAGCCCGCGTGGGACACCGTCTGGATCCCCAACACCAAGGCTGGAGCCGCGGCGCAGAACCCGTTCAACTGGGCCGGCATCGCTCCGATGGGCAAGTCCGACCCCCAAGGCGCCGCTGATGCCTCCGAGAAGGACTGGCAGGCGGGTCTGAAGTAGGCCATGAACCAGTCGCGCTCGTTCATCTTCGGGCGGCGGTGGTCGGCCCAGCTGACCTTCGCCGTCGGGATCAGCCTGGTCGTCCTGTTCTCGCTCATCCCCGCGGCGGGCATCTTCGCGATCTCGCTGACCGACATCCGTTCGCTGCCGTTCATCCCGATCCACTTCGTCGGGTTCGAGAACTACTCCACGTTCTTCTCCTCGGCGCAGCTCGGCTACAACCTGCACGCGCTGAAGAACACGTTCGTCTTCGCCATCTCCGTGACGCTCCTGCAGAACTCCCTCGCACTGCTCATCGCCGTCCTGCTGAACCAACGCCTGCGGGGGCGCAACTTCGCCCGAGCGGTGGTCTTCATGCCCACGATCCTGGGTGTGACCGTCATCGGCCTGATCTTCTCGCTGATGTTCAACCCCAGCGGCGGACCCGCGGCGAGCATCTGGAAGTCGTTCGGCGCGTCCTCGGCGTTCTTCGGGGACCCGCACCTGGCCATGGCGCTGGTCATCGCCGTCTCGGTGTGGGCCGGCATGGGGGTCGCGGTGGTGATCTACCTCGCCGGGCTGCAGGCGATCCCCGTCGAGCTGTACGAGGTGTCGTCCATCGACGGCGCGACGTCGTGGCAGAAGCTGCGGTACGTCACCTTCCCGTTGCTGGCTCCGGCGGTGACGGCGAACACCCTGCTGTCCATCATCGGTGCACTGCAGAGCTACCAGCTGATCTACGTGCTGACCGGCCCGATCAACCCGGCCACCCAGGTGCTGTCCCTGGCGATCTTCACCCAGGGATTCGGGGGTGCCCAGGGCGGCGCGGTGCAGTCGCAGGGCTACGCGGCGGCCATCTCGGTCGTCCAGTTCGTCATCGTGATGATCGTCTCCGTCGCGACCCTCGTCTACCTCCGTCGGAAGGAGACCTCGCTGTGAGCGAGCTGGCCACCACCCTCCCGACTCCCGCCGCCCCGGCCCCGCCACCGAGACCGCCGTCGGGAGGCGGGCGTCGGTCCGTCTCCGGCAAGGTCGTGAACTACGCCCTGCTCGCCCTGGTCGTGCTGATCTACCTCTACCCGCTGGTCTTCCTGATCAACACCGCGCTCAAGAGCAACAACGAGTTCTTCAGCAACCCCACCGGGATCGCGAAGTCGCCGCACCTGTCGAACTTCAGCACCGCGTGGCGTCAGGGAAACTTCGCCTCCTACGTCCTCAACAGCGTGCTCTACACCTTCGCCGCGGCCGCGCTGGGCACGGTGATGTCGCTGATGGTGGCCTTTCCGGTGTCCCGCGGGTACCTGAAGCACACGAGGCTCTGGAACGTCCTGTTCGTCTCCATGCTCTTCCTGCCCAACACCTTGGTCACGGTGTTCCAGCTGGCGCTGCGCATGCACCTGTACGACACGCGGCTCGGCTACGTCCTGATCATGGCCTCGGGCATCGGCGTGGGTCCCCTGCTGATCTCCGGTTACCTCAAGTCGATCCCCCGGGAGCTCGACGAGGCCGCCGCGCTCGATGGGGTGGGGTACCTGCGATACCTCTTCCGGTTCCTGCCACCGCTGATCCAGCCGGTGCTGGCGACGGTCTTCATCCTGCAGGCGATCGGCGTCTGGAACGACATCATCCTGGCGACCATCCTGCTGCCCGACCAGGCCAAGTCGCCGGTGACGCTGGGACTGTTCGCCTTCAAGGGCACCTACGTGAGCCAGTGGAGCCTGCTGTCCGCGGCGACCCTGATCGTGGCCGCTCCCCTGCTGCTGGTCTACGTCTTCCTCCAGCGGTACCTCGTCGCCAGTGCGGTCGGCGGTGCGGTGAAGGGCTGACCGACCGACGAGCGCCGCCCGGCCGGCGCGCGCTCCCTCCGCGAACCAGAGAGGACACGATGAACACCGGACCAGTCAGGTTCCCGCTCGGCCCGTTCACGCCGTACGAGGGCAACCCCATCCTGACGCCCCAGGGCGACGGGTGGGAGTCCGGCAGCGTGTACAACCCGGCCGCGGTCGTCGTCGACGGCCGGGTGGCGCTGCTGTACCGGGCGCACTCCGACGACATCGTCTCCCGCGTCGGGCTGGCCTGGAGCGACGACGGGATCACGTTCCACCGCGAGCCGGACCCCGTCCTGTCACCGAGCGAGGACTACGACCGCTACGGCGTCGAGGACCCACGGGTCACCCGGGTCGGCGACACGTACTACCTGACGTACTCCGGCTGGGACCGGCGGACGGCGCTGCTCTGCCTGGCGACCTCCCCCGATCTGCGCACCTGGACGAAGCACGGGCCGATGTTCCCGGACTTCGACACGTTCCAGCCCGGCGGTCACGGTGAGCCGGGCCCCTGGTCCAAGGCCGGCGGCATCCTGGCTCAGCCGGTCGACGGGACGTACCTGATGTACTTCGGTGAAGGGTCGATCTGGGCGGCCACGTCGCCGGACCTCCTGCACTGGACCCCGGTGACCCGGGACGACGAGCCGCCGATCATGGCGCCGCGGCCCGGCACCTTCAGCGACTTCCTCGTCGAGGTGGGCCCACCGCCGTTGGTCACGGACGACGGGCTCATCCTGCTCGTCCACAACGCCGCGACCAAGAACCCCGACGGCAGCGTCCGGTACACCGCGGGCCAGCTGCTCTTCGACCCCCAGCGGCCGACCGAGATCCTCGCCGAGCTGACCCGGCCGTGGATCGAACCCACCACCTACGAGGACCTGAACGGCCTCGTCTCGAACGTGACCTTCGTCGAGGCGCTCGTCTGGTTCCAGGGTCGTTGGCTCGCCTACTACGGGCAGTCCGACTCCACCCTGGGCGTCGCCGCGTTCCGTCCCGGCGACCGCTTCTCCGACCTGCAGGCCTGACCCCAGCGCTGCCGAGGAGGCACCCCGTGCGAAGGACCATGCGAAAAGGATGGCTGGTCGCCCTCGTCACCGCGAGCCTGATCAGCGTTCCGGCGGCCACCGGGCTGGCCGGCTCGAGCGCCGAGGCGACGAACCCGCCGGCTCCGGCCAGGCTGACCAACCTCGCACACCTCGACTTCCTGACGAGCACCGTGGAGCCGCCGGCCCAGCCGGACCACACGACCTATCGCCTGGCGCAGGAACCAGCCGTCGGGGTGCTGTGGGTCTACGCGAACCACCAAGCGGACGGCAGCTTCCTACGGGTCGGCGGCGGTGACTACGACGCGGCGACGAACACGTACGGACAGGGCGCCTACGACGCCGACGACATCAGTCGCGCGGCGGTCGCCTACCTGACCGCCTGGAAGCAGCTCGGCGACGTCCGGGCGCGTGAGCACGCCTTCCAGCTGTTGCGCGGGCTGACGTACCTGCAGGACGCGTCCGGCCCGAACGCGGGGAACGTCGTCCTGTGGATGCAGCCCGACGGCACCCTGAACCCCAGTGCGAAGCCCGCCGAGGAACCTGACCCCTCCGACTCCGACTCGTCCTTCTGGTTGGGGCGCACCATCTGGGCCCTGGGCACCGGCTACGCCGCGTTCAAGACGGCGGACCCGGCGTTCGCCCACTTCCTGCACGACCGGCTCATGCTCGCGCTGGACGCCGTCGAGCGGCAGGACCTCACGACCTACGGGACGTGGCAGGTCGTGGACGGCCTGCGCTGGCCCTCGTGGCTCATCGCGGGAGGCGCCGACAGCTCGTCGGAAGCCATGCTGGGCCTGGTCGCCTACTACCGCGCCAGCGGTGACCCGCGGGCCCGACGTGACCTGTCCCAGCTGGCCACCGGTGTCGCCGCGATGACGACACCCGGGTGGCCCTACGGGGCGCTGCTGCCGTGGACCGGCTCCCGATCCTTGTGGCACCCGTGGGGCAGCGAGATGGCCGGTGCGCTGGCCGCCGCCGGATCCGCGTTGGGCCGCGGCGAGTGGACCCGGACGGCGGTCGGCGAGACGGCCCAGTTCACCCCCCACCTGCTGGTCCAGGGCGGGCCCGACAACGAGTGGCTGCCGGCCCCCATCTACCGGGACCAGATCGCCTACGGCGCGGACGTGACGCTGCGCAACCTGCTGAGCACCGCGGGCGCCACCCACCGCACGTCGTTCCGGCAGCTCGCCGGTGTCGCCGGCAGCTGGTACTTCGGGAACAACCCGGCCCACGCACCCATGTACGACCCGGCCACCGGGATCACGAACGACGGGATCAGCCCGGACGGCGACATCAACCTGAACTCCGGGGCCGAGTCGACCATCCACGGCGTGTTGTCGATGCTGGCCCTGGACGCCGCGCCGGACGTCGCCGCGCTGGCACGCACCGCTGACGTGAGCGACCGCGTGAGCTGGTCGTACGCCGAGGCGGAGTCCGGGCAGCTGGCGGGCGACGCCGCTGTCGTCAGGCCCACGGAGTCGTGGACGGGCGAGTCGCAGTGGAGCGGCGACCACTACGTCTCGCTGGGCCCAAGGGGTCAGGTGAGCATCCCGGTCCAGCTGCCGACCAGGGACCGCTACGTCGTGATGCCGGTCTTCGACCGGCAGATCGCGCCGCTGCGCTCGGTCGGAACGCGGCTCGCCCTCGGTCGGGTCCCGGCCGGCGTCCAGTACCAGGGCGGCGCGGGCGCCCAGGGCGTGAGCACCGCCCCGGGCTTCCTGGACGTCGGGTCGCAACCGACCGCGGCAGTGGTCGGCGCCGGCGCCAACCGGCTCACCGTGACCTACGTCGGCGACGGACGGCCGGCCCGCGTCGACGGCGCGCTCCTGCAGCCGGAGCTCGAGTGGGTCGTCCTCGGCGGGTCGGGCGCACACGGAACCGCGCTGCTGCGCAGCTTCTCGCCCACGACTCGGCACAAGCTCGTGAGCGTCGGCAGCGGCCGGGTCACCGCGTACGCGTACGACCGGCAGGGCCGCCTCGTCGGCACCGCGTCCGGTCACCGGGGCCGGGTGGAGGCGACGGTCCCGCCGTCCGGCTTCACCGTCGTCCTCGCCGGGTAGTCCATCGAGCGTCGGCGTCGGAAGATGCGATGAGGCCCGGTCCCCTGGTGGGGGTCGGGCCTCTGACCTGAGGTGTGCTTGGTGGGCGATACTGGGTTCGAACCAGTGACCTCTTCCGTGTCAAGGAAGCGCGCTACCACTGCGCCAATCGCCCGAGGTGGAGACGGGATTCGAACCCGTGTACACGGCTTTGCAGGCCGTTGCCTCGCCTCTCGGCCACTCCACCGTGCCAGAGCCCGCAAGCGGGCTCCACGAGGCGAGAGCCTCCGAGCGGACGACGGGATTCGAACCCGCGACCCTCACCTTGGCAAGGTGATGCTCTACCAACTGAGCCACGTCCGCATGCACCAGGTTGCTCACCCGACGCCTGAGAAACAGTATCCGATGCCGCGCACCAGAACCAAACCGGATCCCCCATCGGCCGCGTCTACCGGGGCCGGTGGCCGTCCTTGACCGACCGGCGGTACTCCATCGTGCGCTGCTTCCAGACGGCGAGCTCGGCCTGCCGCAGACGCGCGTCGACCCGTCGAGCCTGGTAGGCCGCCTCGCGCTGCAGCTTCTGCCAGCTCACCAGCCGGCGCTCGGCGAGGTCACCGGACTCGATGGCGGCCCGGACGGCGCAACCGGGCTCGGTGTCGTGCGCGCAGTCGTGGAACCGGCACTCCTGGGCCAGCTCGTCGACGTCCGCGAAGACCTCGGCCAGCCCGTCGGTGCCCTGCAGCCCCACGGACCGCAGGCCCGGGGTGTCGATGACCGCCCCGCCGTCAGGCCCGAGGTGCAGCTCGCGGGTGACGGTCGTGTGCCGACCCTTCTGGACGGCACCGAGGGCCTGGGTGCGCATCGCCTCGCGCCCGAGCAGGGCGTTCAGCAGCGTGGACTTGCCCACCCCGGACGCGCCCAGCAGCGCCACCGTGGCCCCGTCGGCCAGCAGCGCCCGCAACCCCTCGAGCCCCTCACCGTCCTGGGCGACCGTGACGTCGACCGGGCAGCCGGCCGCGACCTGCGCGCCGATCTCGGCGGCCAGCTCGGCGGCGTCCGAGCCCAGGTCGCCCTTGGTCAGGACGAGCCGGGGCTGCGCGCCGCTCTCCCAGGCCAGGGCCATGAAGCGCTCGATCCGGCCGAGGTCCGGGTCCGGGTAGAGCGCCTCGACGACGGCCACCGTGTCGACGTTGGCGGCGAGCACCTGCCCGGACGACGTCCCGCCGACCTGGGCCCGGACCACGCTGGTCCGCCGGGGCAGCACGGCCTCGATGGTGTGGTTGCCGTCCGGCCAGGTCTGCAGCCGCACCCAGTCCCCCGTGCTCGGGACGGCCTGCGGGTCGTCCGCGACGGCGGCGACGACGTCCGCCCCCCAGGTCGCGCGGACGGGTCCGGCCGCGCCGAGGGTGTCGCAGGCGCCGCGGTCGGTGCGGGTGACCCGGGCGGGGAAGGCCGGGGCTCCCGGGACGGTGATGGTGTCGGTGGCGTCGAACGACGCGCTCCAGGCGCTGTCGAAGCCGAGCTGGACGAGCTGGTCCGCGTCCCCGAGCTGAGGACCGGACGCGAGGGGGTCGTGCGACATGTCGAGGGCCTTTCGAAGGTGCCGAGCGGCGCTCGTCGGGCGACGAGCACGGGCTCAGCGGTGAAGGAGCGCCCCGGATCGGGCCGAGGCGATGGCGTGCAGGTACTCGGAGCTCATCGAGACCTCACCTCCGCGTCGTCGACCATCTCGGGCCCCGACGGCCCGACGTCACGAGGTTAGGCAGACTGCCCCGGCCTCGTCACCTGGTTATCCGCGTCCCGGTGCCCGTCGTCCGCCTGCCCGTCGTCCTCGTCGTCCTCGATCGGCCCGGGCGGCCCGGGCGGGTCGGTGGCCTGGATGTGGTCGGCCAGGTCCTCGCGGCTCAGGTCCATCAGCCCGTGCGTGCCCGGCATCGCGTCGTCCGGCTCCCGGATCGGGGTCAGCGGGTGCCGGCGCCGCTCCAGCTTGGCGAGCGGGGACTTCGACTCCCCCTTGATCGGCCACAGCTCGCGGCTGGCCGCGTTCAGGGCGGCCCCGATCAGCACGGCGATGGCCAGGAAGTAGAGCCAGATCAGCACGATGATGGTGGCCGCCAGCGGCCCGTAGATCGACGTCCCGCCGACCGAGGCACCGATCACCTTGCGGACCATGATCGAGGCGCCCACCCAGATGACCAGGGCGAGCACGGCGCCGGGCACGTCGCGCCGCCAGGACGTCCGGTGCGGGGTGGCCAGGTGGTAGAGCGTGGCGATGCTGGCCACCGTCGCCAGCGTCATCACGGGCCAGTACAGCTTGAGCAGGAAGTCGACGTTCGGCGGGAGCATCTCGCTGAGCAACGAGGGCCCCAGCAGCACCAGCGGCAACAGGATCGCGCCGATCAGCACCGCCCCGGTGTACAGCGAGAAGGACAGCGCGCGGGTCCGGATGATCCCGCGGCGCCCACCCTGGCCGTACATGATCGAGATGGTGTCGATGAAGACGTTCAGCACCCGTGAGCCCGACCACAGGGACAGGGCGAAGGCGATCGAGATGATGTCCAGCCGACCGCGGTTCAGCACGTCCTCGATGGTCGGGGTGATCTGGCTGGACACGGTCTGGGCGGTGAAGATGCGCTGCGCGTACGTCTCCATCTGGTCGCTGACCTGCGTCACCGTGTCCGGGCCGAGCGCGTTGCCGAGGTAGCCGACCCCACCCAGCAGCCCCAGGATCAGCGGCGGCAGCGACAGCAGCGCGAAGAAGCCGGCCTCCGCCGCGAGGCCGGTAACCCGGTACCGCATGCAGACCGAGACCGTCTCGCGGGTCAGGGACCACAGCCCCAGGGCCGCCGGTGAGCGGCGGACGGCGCCCACGCGGGATCGCACACCCGCGGCGATGGACGACGCGCTGCTCACGCACCCACGGTAACCGGGTGACTTCGCGGAGCCGCTGCGACACGGCTCGATCGCGCCGTACGGTGTCAGTCCGGTCACCTCCAGCGCTCAGTTGCGGGTCGCCGGGCGCGGGGAGGCCCGACGTCCGGCACAATCGGTGCGCGCCCCCAAGCCGTTTCCCGCGGCGGTGGCCGCTACGACGCCGACGTCGTGTTCCTGCCCTCCCGCAGAAAGATCGTGATGCAGACCTGGCCCGGTAAGCCCTACCCCCTCGGCGCGACGTTCGACGGCACCGGAGTGAACTTCGCCCTGTTCTCCGAGGTCGCTGAGCGCGTCGAGCTGTGCCTGATCGACGACGCCGGCCAGGAGACGCGCGTCGACATGCCCGAGCTGGACGGCTTCGTCTGGCACGCGTTCGTCCCCGGGATCCAGCCCGGCCAGCGCTACGGCTTTCGCGTGCACGGCCCGTACGACCCGAAGAGCGGCCACCGGTGCAACCCCGCGAAGCTGCTGCTCGACCCCTACGCGAAGGCCATCGACGGCCAGATCGACGGCGACGAGTCCCTCTTCTCGTACAAGTTCAAGGACGCCGACGCCAACGGCGACGCCCCCAAGAACTCGATGGACTCGCTCGGGCACACGATGCTGTCCGTCGTCACCAACCCGTTCTTCGACTGGGGGCAGGACCGCGCGCCGGGGCACGAGTACCACGAGAGCGTGATCTACGAGGCGCACGTGAAGGGCCTGACCCAGCTGCACCCGGACGTGCCGAAGGAGATCCGCGGCACCTACGCAGGCATCGCGCACCCGGCCGTGATCGAGCACCTGGCCGACCTCGGCGTCACCGCCCTCGAGCTGATGCCGGTGCACCAGTACGTGCAGGACTCGCACCTGCTCAGCCAGGGGCTGTCCAACTACTGGGGCTACAACACCATCGGCTTCCTGGCGCCGCACAACGCGTACGCGGCCTACGGCACCCGCGGCCAGCAGGTGACCGAGTTCAAGGCGATGGTGAAGGCGCTGCACGAGGCCGACATCGAGGTCATCCTGGACGTCGTCTACAACCACACCGCCGAGGGCAACCAGATGGGCCCGACGCTGGCATTCCGCGGGATCGACAACAACGCGTACTACCGGCTGGTCGACAAGGACCTCGCGCACTACTACGACACCACCGGCACCGGGAACAGCCTCCTGATGCGGCACCCGCACGTGCTGCAGCTGATCATGGACTCGCTGCGCTACTGGGTGACCGAGATGCACGTCGACGGGTTCCGGTTCGACCTCGCGTCGTCGCTGGCCCGCCAGTTCCACGAGGTCGACCGGCTGTCCGCGTTCTTCGACCTGGTGCAGCAGGACCCGGTGGTCAGCCAGGTCAAGCTGATCGCCGAGCCGTGGGACGTCGGCGACGGCGGCTACCAGGTCGGCAACTTCCCGCCGCTGTGGACGGAGTGGAACGGCAAGTACCGCGACACCGTGCGCGACTTCTGGCGTGGCGAGGCCTCGACCCTGGGTGAGTTCGCGTCCCGGCTGACCGGCTCGAGCGACCTGTACGAGCACTCCGGCCGCAAGCCCATCGCGTCCATCAACTTCGTCACCGCGCACGACGGCTTCACGCTGCGCGACCTGGTCTCGTACAACGACAAGCACAACGAGGCCAACGGCGAGGACGGCAACGACGGCGAGAGCCACAACCGCTCCTGGAACTGCGGGATCGAGGGCGAGACCGACGACCGCGAGATCAAGGCGCTGCGGCTGCGCCAGCAGCGCAACCTGCTGGCCACCCTGCTGCTCTCGCAGGGCGTGCCGATGATCGCGCACGGCGACGAGCTTGGCCGGACCCAGGGCGGGAACAACAACGTCTACTGCCAGGACAACGAGACCGCCTGGGTGGACTGGGACCTGGACGACTCCCAGCTCGAGCTGCTCGAGTTCACCCGCCGCCTGGTGCGGCTGCGCACCGAGCACCCGGTGTTCCGGCGTCGGCGGTTCTTCGCCGGCAGCGCCGACCACGGCGGCGAGAGCGAGCTGGGCGACATCGCCTGGTTCACCCCGACCGGCGAGCACATGGGCGACGAGCACTGGCGCAACGGCTACGCCAAGTCCCTCACCGTCTTCTGGAACGGCTCGGCCATCCCCGAGCCGGACCGGCGCGGCGCCCCGATCGTGGACGACTCGTTCCTGCTCGTCATCAACGGGCACCACGAGCCGATGGACTTCACGCTGCCCGGGCCGGAGTACGGCGAGCTCTGGCAGGCCGAGCTGGACACGGCCGACCCGTCCCTGCGCGGGCACCTGCCGGACAGCAAGGGCGCGCCCCGCACCGAGGGCCACGAGCCCTACAGCGAGCTGCTCGTGCAGTCCCGCAGCGTCGTCGTCCTGCGGTGCGTGCGGCCCCCGTCGTGAGCGAGTCCACCGCTCGCCCGGTGCCGACGTCCACGTACCGCCTGCAGGTGCATGCGGGCTTCGGCTTCGACGCGGCGGCCGAGCAGGCCGGGTACCTGGCCCGGCTGGGCGTCTCGCACGCCTACCTGTCGCCGATCCTGCAGCCTGCGCCGGGGTCGACCCACGGCTACGACGTGGTCGACCACTCCCGGCTCAACGAGGCGGCCGGCGGCCGGGCGGCGTTCGACCGGCTCAGCGCGGGCCTGCAGGGTCACGGCCTCGGCACGGTCGTGGACGTCGTCCCGAACCACATGGCGGTCCCGACCCCCGCGTACCTGAACGCCCAGCTGTGGTCCGTGCTGCGGGACGGCCCGGGCTCGCCGTACGCCACCTGGTTCGACGTCGACTGGTCGGTGCCCGACCGGGCCGTGCTGATGCCCGTGCTCGGGCAGCGGATCGGCCAGGTGCTGGACGCCGGTGAGCTGTCCCTCGACCCGACGGGCGGGCCGGACGGCGACGAGCTCGTGCTGCGCTACTACGACCACCAGTTCCCGCTGCGCCCCGGGACCGCGGACCTGCCGCTGGCCGAGCTCGTCGACCGGCAGTGGTACCGGCTCGCGCACTGGCGGGTCGCCGACGAGGAGCTGAACTACCGGCGGTTCTTCGACGTCGACACGCTCGCCGCGGTGCGGGTGGAGCGTCCCGAGGTCTTCGAGGCAACCCACCGGTTGCTGCTCGACCTGGTGGCCTCCGGCGCGGTCGACGGCCTGCGGATCGACCACCCCGACGGTCTGGCCGACCCGGCCGGCTACCTGTCCCAGCTCGCCGACGCGACCGGCGACGCCTGGGTCGTGGTCGAGAAGATCCTGGAGGGCGACGAGCGGCTGCCGCGGGACTGGCGGACCGCCGGCACCACCGGCTACGACGTGCTGCAGCGGATCGGCGGCGTGTTCGTGGATCCCGCCGGCGCCGCTCCGCTGTCGGCGCTGCTGGGTGAGCTCACCGGCGACGCCACCGGGCTGGACGCCGTCGTCGAGCAGGCCAAGCGCGAGGTCGTGGCCGGCGGGCAGTACGCCGAGGTGCACCGGCTGGTCGAGCTGCTCGCCGGCATCTGCCACGACGACGTGCACCTGCGCGACCACACCCGCCGCGGCCTGCACGACGCGGTCACCGAGCTGCTGGTCGCGATGGACCGCTACCGCGCGTACGTCGTCCCCACCGACACCGACACCGGCGCGGACCCGCTGCCCGAGTCCGTCGCCGTGCTGGACGCGGCCGTCGGCCGGGCGCGGGCGCACCTGCCCGAGCACGAGCACGACACCCTCGACGTGGTGCGCGACCTCGTGCTGGGGCTCGGCCCGGCGCCGACCCGGTCCGACCCCCGGCGGGCCGAGCTCGTCGTCCGGTTCCAGCAGACCTGCGGCCCGGTGATGGCCAAGGGCATCGAGGACACCGCGTTCTACCGCTGGTTCCGGCTGGTCGGGCTGAACGAGGTCGGCGGCGACCCCGAGCACTTCGGCGTCGCGACCGAGGAGCTGCACGCGTTCCTCGGCCGGCTCCAGCGGACCTGGCCGACGTCCATGACCACGCTGTCCACCCACGACACCAAGCGGTCCGAGGACGTGCGGGCGCGGTTGGCCGTGCTCTCCGAGCGACCCGCCGAGTGGGCCAGCACGGTGCGGACCCTGCACGAGCGGTCCGCCGGGCTGCGCCAGGCCCCGCTCGACGGCGCGACCGAGTACCTGGTCTGGCAGACCCTCGTCGGCACCTGGTCGGCGTCCGACGGCCCGATCGGCGCCGAGCGGCTGCACGGGTACGTCGAGAAGGCCGTGCGCGAGGCCAAGACGCACACCAGCTGGACGTCGCCCGACGAGGTCTACGAGAGCGCGCTGCACGACTTCGTGGACGGCGTGCTCGGCGACGAGACCGTGCTGGAGCCGCTGGCCGCCTGGGCCGCCGCGACGCACGACGGGTTCCGCGTCGGCGTGCTCGGCCAGAAGCTGCTGCAGCTGCTCGCGCCCGGCGTCCCGGACGTCTACCAGGGCACCGAGCTGGTGGACCAGTCCCTCGTCGACCCCGACAACCGCCGCCCGGTCGACTACCTCGACCGGGTGCAGCGGTTGCAGCGCCTCGACTCGGGCGCCGCGCCGCAGGACCTCGACGACGAGAAGCTGCTGGTCACCTCCCGGGCGCTGCGGCTGCGCCGGGACAACCCGGCCTGGTTCGTGGGGCCCGAGGCCAGCTATGCGCCGCTGGGCACGAGCACCGGCAACGCGCTGGCCTTCGGCCGTGGCCCGGGCGAGTCCGTGCAGGTCGTCGCGGTGGCGACCCGGCTCACGGAGTCGCTGGCCGCGTACGGGGGGTGGCGGGCGCACACGGTGAGCGTGCCGGAGGGCCGCTGGCGCGACGAGCTCACCGGGCGCGAGGTCGACGGTGGGGCGGTGGCGTTGTCCGAGCTGCTCGACCCGCTCCCCGTCGCTCTGCTGATCCGGACCTAGCGTCCGGACCTAGCGTCCGGACCTAGCGTCCCGGACCTGCGGTCAGCTGGCGGCCAGCCGGCCCTTCTCGACGTCCACGTCGAAGTCCGCCGGCGGCCACTGCGGGTCGATCCGCTCCAGGTGCTGGATCAGCAGCTGCTGGACGGCCCAGCGGGCGTACCACTTGCGGTCGGCCGGGACGACGAACCACGGCACCGCCTGCGTCGAGCAGCGCGTCAGGGCGACCTGGTACGCCTCCTGGTAGGCGTCCCAGTGCTCGCGCTCGTCGATGTCGGTGGGGTTGTACTTCCAGTACTTGTCGGGGCGCTCCAGCCGTTCGGCCAGCCGCTCCTTCTGCTCGTCCCGGGAGACGTGCATCATCACCTTGACCACCGTCGTGCCGCGCTCGACCAGCCGCCGCTCGAAGTCGTTGATGGTCGCGTAGCGCTTCGACCAGGTCGCCCGGGGCACCAGCTCGTGCACCCGAGCGATGAGCACGTCCTCGTAGTGCGAGCGGTCGAAGACGCCGATCTCTCCGGCCTCTGGCAGCGCCCGCCGGATCCGCCACAGGAAGCCCTTGGCCCGCTCGTCCTTGGTCGGCGCCTTGAAGGCGGTGTGCCGGACACCTTGCGGGTCGGCCGCACCGACGACGTGCCGGACGATGCCGCCCTTGCCGGACGTGTCCATCCCCTGGACGACCAGCAGCAGCGATCGCCGACCGCCGCCCCGGCTCTCCGCGAACAGCCGCTCCTGCAGCTGGGAGAACTGGTCGACGCCGGCCGCCAGCGCGGCGCGCCCGGCCGGCTTCCCGCCGGCGAACCCCGGCGTCGCCCGCGGGTCGACGTCCGCCAGCCGGAAGCCCTGGTCGACGCGGAGCAGCTGGTCGACGCGCGGGTCCGTCGACTGGATCTCGTCCTCGACCGCCTGCTCGGCCGACGTGAGCGCCTTGCGCAGCGCGGCAGCCTCCTTGACGTCCTTCTTGCGGGGCGCGACCTGCTGCTTTCGGCTCGACATCGGCCGATCATGGCAGGGCGCACCCAAGTGGGCCAGGCGGACGCTGCTGTGACAGGCTCGGACCCATGCACCGCTACGCCGTCTGGGCGCCGCATGCCGGACGCGTCGACCTCGTCACCGACCCGCAGACGGATCCCGTCACCCTCCCGCTGGTGCGCTCGGAGGGCGGCTGGTGGCGCTACGACGGCCCCTGGGGCGAGCACGGCACGGACTACGGGTTCACGGTGGACGGCGGACCGCTGACCCCCGACCCGCGCAGCGCGTGGCAGCCGGACGGCGTGCACGGACCGAGCCGGGTCTTCGACCCCGAGCACTACACGTGGCACGACGACGCGTGGCGCGGGACGCGCTGCGGCAAGGGCGTCCTGGGCGGCGTCGTCTACGAGCTGCACGTCGGCACCTTCACGTACGAGGGGACGCTGGACGCCGCGGTCGAGCACCTGGACCACCTGGCCGGGCTCGGCGTGGACGTCGTGGAGCTGCTCCCGGTCGCCGCGTTCGACGGGCAGTCCGGCTGGGGTTACGACGGCGTGCACCCGTACGCGGTGCACGAGGCCTACGGCGGACCGGAGGCGCTGCAGCGCTTCGTCGACGCCTGCCACGGCCGCGGCATGGCCGTGGGACTGGACGTCGTCTACAACCACCTCGGCCCGAGCGGCAACTACCTGGCCAGGTTCGGCCCGTACTTCACCGACGACCACCACACGCCGTGGGGCCAGGGGCTCAACCTGGACGGCCAGGGCAACATGGCGGTACGCCGCTGGCTGATCGACAACGCGCTGCGCTGGTTCCGGGACTTCCACGTCGACCTGCTGCGACTGGACGCCGTGCACGAGCTGCGCGACGACTCCCCCACGCACGTGCTCGCCCAGCTCTCCGACGAGACGCGGATCCTGTCCCACGCGCTGGGGCGCCCGCTCGAGCTGATCGCGGAGAGCGACCTGAACGACCCCCGCACGGTCTCGGCGACGACCGACGACGGGCTCGGCATGGACGCGCAGTGGAGCGACGACCTGCACCACGCGCTGCACGCGACCCTGACGGGTGAGCGGCAGGGGTACTACGGGGACTTCGGGTCGCTGCCGGTCCTCGCGCACTGCCTGACGCGGGTGTTCCGGCACGACGGCGGGTGGTCGTCCTTCCGCGGTCAGGACTGGGGCCACCCGGTCGACCCCGAGAAGCACGACGGGCGCCGGTTCCTGGGCTACCTGCAGACCCACGACCAGATCGGCAACCGCGCGGTCGGCGAGCGGATCGGCGCGCTGCTCACGCCCGGGCAGCAGGCCATCGGGGCGGCGGTGGTGATGACCTCGGCGTTCACCCCGATGCTGTTCATGGGTGAGGAGTGGGCCGCGTCCACGCCGTGGCTGTACTTCACGGAGTTCCCCGACGTCGAGCTGGCCGGCGCGGTCCGGGACGGCCGGCGCCGCGAGTTCGCCGAGCACGGCTGGTCCGCCGAGCAGGTGCCGGACCCGCAGGACCGGGCCACCAGGGACCGCTCGGTGCTGCGCTGGGACGAGATGCGGCACGGCGACCACGCCCGGATGCTCGACTGGTACCACGACCTCATCTCGTTGCGGCGCAAGGAACCTGCGCTGCGTGACGGTCGGCTGACCGGGGTCCAGGTGGAGTACGACGAGGACGCCTGGTGGCTGTGCGTGCGCCGAGGCGACCTGCGCGTCGTCTGCAACCTCGCCGAGCACGGGCAGCACGTCCCGGTGGACGCCGAGCCGCTGGACGCGGTGGCCGTCTGGGACCCAGCGACCACGACCCTGCACGAGTCGACGGTCGAGCTCGGCCCGCACGCGGTCGCGGTCGTCAGGGTTGCGCAGCCGAGCGCGCCAACGCCGTGAGCCGGGACAGCGCCCGCAGGTACTTCTTGCGGTAGCCGCCCGCGAGCAGCTCCGCGGTGAACAGCTCGTCGACCGCACTGCCGGAGACGGCGACGGGGACGTCCCGGTCGTAGAGCCGGTCGGCGAGGACGACGAGCCGCAGCGCCACGTTCTGGTCGCTCACCGGGTGCAGCCCGGCGACCGCGACCCCCGCGACGCCGTCCACGAGGGCGCCGTACCGGCTCGGGTGCACCGCTGCCAGGTGGGTGCAGAGGTCGTCGAACGCGTCGTAGGTGCGGGTGTCGTCGGCGCCCACCCAGCCGCGCAACGCGTTCTCGCTCAATGGGTCCGGCGCTCGGGTGAGCCCGCGGTGCCGGTAGTCCTCGCCGTCCACCCGCAGGACCTCGAAGTGCGCCGACAGCGCCTGGATCTCGCGCAGGAAGTCCTCGGCCGCGAAGCGCCCCTCCCCCAAGGCGTCGGGCAGCGTGTTGGACGTCGCCGCCACCCGCACGCCCGCCTGCACCAGGCGGGTCAGCAGCGTGGACATCAGCACCGTGTCCCCCGGGTCGTCGAGCTCGAACTCGTCGATGCACACCAGCCGCCGCGTCGACAGCCGCTCCACCGCCGGCCCGAATCCCAACGCCCCGACGAGGTGGGTGAGCTCGACGAACGTGCCGAACGTCTTCGGCCCCGGTGCCTGGTGCCAGAGTGCGGCGAGCAGGTGGGTCTTGCCGACGCCGAAGCCGCCGTCCAGGTAGATCCCCGACGGACCGCTCGCCCGTGGGGCTCGCCGCAGCAACGACCGTCCCGACCGTCCCGACCGTCCGGTGCGGCCGAGGTCGTCGGCGAACTGGCGTAGCCGGGCCACCGCGGCGGCCTGGCTGGGCTGACCGGGGTCGGGTCGGTAGGAGTCGAAGGTCACCGAGGTGAAGTGCGGCGGGGGGACGAGCTCGTCCATCAACCGCTGCGGATCGGGACGTGGGTCACGATCGGCGAGTCGTCCCGTCACGGCACGACCCTACGTCCTGCCCGCTGGCAGACTCGGCCGGGTGCAGCACATCGACGAGCTGAGCGACGACGAGCTGGCCGACCTCTACGCCTACCCGGGCTCGGGCGAGCGGGCGGTCGTGCGAGCCAACTTCGTGTCGAGCCTGGACGGCTCGGCCACCGGCGACGACGGCCGGTCCGGCAGCATCAACGACGACGCCGACCACCGGGTGTTCGCGGCGCTCCGGGCGCTGTGCGACACCGTGCTGATCGGGGCCGGCACCGCGCGGGACGAGGGCTACGGCCGGCTGGGCACGCCCGATGCCTGGAGCGCGGTGCGCGAGGCGAACGGGCTCGCGCACCACCCGCTGCTGGTGCTGGTCAGCCGCTCGCTGGAGCTGCCCGAGAAGGTCCTGGACGACGTCCCGGAGGCGGGCGGCCTCCTGGTGCTGACCACCGAGGACGCGGACCCGCAGTCGCTCGCCGCGCTGACCGGAAGGATCGGCGCGGCGAACGTCCTGCAGTCCGGGCGGGGCAGCGTCGACCTCGTCTCCGCGACGGAGAGCCTGGCCGGCCGGGGACTGCGGCGGATCCTCTGCGAAGGGGGCCCGCAGCTGATGAACGACCTGGCGCGCGCCGAGCTGGTCGACGAGCTCTGCCTGACCGTCGCACCGCTGCTGGTCGGCGGGCACGGACCGCGCATCTCGGCCGGGGCACCGTTGCGGACCCGCATGCACCTGGCGCACGCGCTGCGCTCGGACGGCTCCCTGCTCACCCGGTGGACGCGTCGCTGACCGCCACCGCCTGCGGGTGCGCGAGCTGCTCGCGGACGAACCGGGTGACCACGCGGTCCCACCGTTCGGGATCGGTGTTCCACTCCTTGGTGTGCCGGGCCTCGTGCCAGGGCTCCACCCGGACGAGGTCGGGGCGGGCCCGGGCCAGGGCGCGGGAGGGGCCGTTGGGGACGAACTCGTCGTCGTCGCTGTGGATGAGCAGGATGGGCAGCCGCAGCTCGGCGGCCCGCGTGACCCAGTCGAGCCGGTGCAGGTCGAGCGGGTGCTCGAGACCGACGAGGCGACGCCCCCACGGGTGCCGGAGGAGGGGGTAACCGAGCCGCCCGATCGCGCTGGGCAGCCGGTTCACCCGGGACTGGTGCTCGAGCACGTCGTGCCAGTCCACCACCGGCGCGTCCAGGACGACGGCCCGGACGCGGTCACAGACCCAGGAGCGGGTGGCGGCCTGCAGCACGATCGAGCCACCCATCGACCACCCGACCAGGACGACGTCACGGGCACCGCGGGCGAGCGCCCACAGCACGGCGGCCTCGACGTCGCGCCACTCGCTGTCGCCCAGGTGGTACCGCCCGCTGGGGTCGCTGGGAGCGTCGAGGTCGTTGCGGTAGGAGGGGACGAGCACGGGGAGCCCGAGGGCGTGCAGCGGCGGGACAGCACGCAGGCACTCCTCGCGCGTCGCGCCCCGCCCGTGCACCAGGACGGCCCAGGTGCCGCGCTCAGCCGACGGACCGAGCTCGCTCGGGACGAACCACGCGGGCATGGGACCGAGGTCCGTGTCGAACTCGACGTCCTGGTGGGCCAGACCGAGGCTGGCAGCGGGCGGCCCACTGAAGTAGTACTGGTTCCACCGGGCCGGCCCGGGCTGGGGCGTGCCCTCCTCGACCGCGAGCAGGTGGCGGACCACGGACTGGTCGTCCATCTGCAGGACCTCGCCCAGGCGCGCGTGGCCACCGCGGTGGTCCCACCAGAGGCCGTACCGTCCCTGGACCTGCGTCTCCGGCGTCCGGGCCAGGGTGATCGTGGGTGGTTGCGCGACGAGGTCGACGTCCAGCACCTCGACGTCGTCCGGCTTCACGTGGTCCGGCGTGACCACCTTGCGGGTGAAGTACGTCGCGAGCGCCCCTACCGCGGCGGCGGCGGCGGTGGCGAGAGCCGCCAGCGCGAGGCCGGTCCGTCCGAGCCGGCGGGCACGCGACGTCATCGACCGGGCTCGTCGGGCCGCGGGGTCCGCGCGATGGCCAGGGCCCAGGCCACCAGCGGTGCCTGCAGCGGCAGCCGTGCGAGCGTGCCGGCGCGGTAGCCGCGGCTGGCCCGCGCGCTGCGCTGCGCCGTGACGGCCATCTGCACGTTGGCCGGGAACACCCCGACGAAGAGGGCGGCGGTGGCCAGCCCGGCCCAGCGGCGGGTCCTGGGCAGCGCCAGCCCGGCCGCGCAGGCCAGCTCGGCGGCTCCGGACACGGCGACCCACGGCCCCGGGTCACCGAGCTGGCGGGGCACGATGCTCTCGAAGGGACGCGGACGGGCGAAGTGCAGCGCCCCGGACGTCGCCAGCAGCGCGGCGAGCGGCTTCCACCCCCATGACGGCATGGCGGGATCCTGCCACGAGTGCCTGGCAGTGCACGCCCTGACCCCGGGCGCGCTAACCACGGGCGCCGAGGACGTCCGTGAGGTCGAAGCTGACCGGCTCCTCGAGCTGGTCGTACCCGCACGAGGTCGGCTCACGGTCGGGCCGCCAGCGCACGAACTGCGCGGTGTGCCGGAACCGGATGCCCTCCATGTGGTCGTACCGCACCTCGACGACGAGCTCTGGTCTCAGCGGGACGAAGGTCAGGTCCTTGCCGGCGGCCCACCGGCTGCCCTCGGCGTTGCGCGGAGTCCGGGTGCCCTCCTCTTGCTTTGCCCACGCCCAGGGGTGGTCGTCGAACGTCGTGACCAGCGGTTGCAGCTCGGTGAGCAGCTCGCGCCGGCGGGCCATCGGGAACGCCCCGATGACGCCGACGCTGGCCAGGATGCCGTCCGGACCGTAGAGGCCGAGCAGCAGCGAGCCGATCGCGTCCGGCCCGCTCTTGTGCACCCGGTAGCCGGCCACCACGACGTCCGCGGTCCGCTCGTGCTTGATCTTGGTCATGGTGCGCTTGTCCGGCCGGTACGTGCCGTCGAGCGGCTTGGCGACCAACCCGTCGAGCCCAGCGCCCTCGAACTGGTGGAACCACTGCTCCGCCGTGCCCGGGTCGGTGGTCGCGGCCGTCAGGTGGATCGGAGGCTGCGCCCCGGCCAGCGCCTCGACCAGGGCGGCGCGCCGCTCGACGAACGGGCGCGACGTCCAGTCCTGGTCACCGAGCGCGAGCAGGTCGAACGCCACGAACCGGGCGGGGGTCTTCTGCGAGAGCATCGTCACCCGGCTCACGGCAGGGTGGATCCGCTGCTGCAGCGCCTCGAAGTCGAGCCGGTCGCCGGACTCACCGACCACGATGATCTCGCCGTCCACGACGCAGCGCTCAGGCAGGTTCTGCCGCACGGCCTCGACGAGCTCGGGGAAGTAGCGGGTCATCGGCTTCTCGTTGCGGCTGCCGATCTCGACCTCGTCACCGTCGCGGAAGATGATCGACCGGAACCCGTCCCACTTCGGCTCGTAGCTCATGGCCCCACCGGGGATCTGCTTGGCCGGCTTGGCCAGCATCGGCGGGACGGGCGGCATCACGGGCAGCTGCATCCGGCCATTCAAGCCGACCCCACCGACAGCCGGAAGCCGGACGTGCCAGGATCGTCCCGACCGTTCGTGACCGCTCGCAGACCAGGAGCCAGCCGTGGCCGACCTCATCGTGATCCTCTCCGAGCAGGCGCTCGGCGACGGCGACGCCCAGCGCATCGTCGCGCTGCACGACGGGGAGGAGCTGCGCTACCACGTGCTCGTCCCCGCGGACACCGAGCGCAACCTGCTGGTCGACGTCATCGACCACCTGAGCATGCTCGAGCTGCGCAAGGCCCTGGACGCCGTCCGCGGCCGTGAGCCCAGTGACGACCAGGCCCGCACGTCGGCGTCCGACGCCCTCGAGGTGTCCCTGACCGCGCTTCGCGGCACCGGGGTCGAGGCGGACGGCGAGGTCACCGCCGACGACCCGCTGCCGGCGGTGCAGCAGACCATCGACACGCTCGGGGCCCGCGAGGTCGTCGTGGTGACCCGACCGCACGCGATGGAGGACACGTTCCACCGCGACTGGGCCAGCCGCGCTCGCGACGAGCTGGGTGTGCCCGTGCTGCACGTCTACGCGGGCACCACCTTCCTGGGGTGAGCTTCCAGCCGACGGGCGGGCTGGTCGACCTGCACGTCCACTTCATGCCGGACCAGGTGCTGCGCAAGGTCTGGGCCTACTTCGACGGGGCCGAGCAGCACTACGGGACGGCCTGGCCCGTGCACTACAAGGGCACCGAGTCCGAGCGGCTCGCGTGGCTGGCCGAGCAGGGCGTCACCGGGTTCGCTCCCCTGGTCTACGCGCACCGCCCGGGCATGGCGCAGTGGCTGACCGAGTGGGCGGTGGACTTCGGGAAGCGCACGCCGGGCGCCGTGCCGACGGCGACGATCTACCCGGAGCCGTCGGTCTCGACGTACCTCGCCGCGGCGCTGGACGCGGGAGCGCGCTGCGCGAAGGTGCACGTGCAGGTCGGTGGCTTCGACCCGCGGGACCCGCTGCTCGCGCCCGCGTGGGGGCTGCTCGCAGAGGCCGGCGTCCCCGTGGTGGTGCACTGCGGGGACGGCCCGATCCCGGGCCGGTTCACCGGGCTCGCGGTGTTCGCCGAGGTGCTGGCCGCGCACCCGCGGCTGGTGGCGGTGCTCGCGCACGCCGGCATGCCGGACTTCGCCGGCGCCCTCGACCTGATGGCCGCGCACCCGTTGCTGCACCTGGACACCACGATGGTCGGGACGGCGTTCAGCCAGCGGATGGCGCCGCTGCCGACGGACTGGGCGAGCCGGCTGGTCGACGTGTCCGACCGGGTCGCGCTCGGCTCGGACTTCCCCAACATCCCCTACCCGTACGCCGAGCAGCTGGCCGCGATCGAGTCGTGGGCCGCGGCGGACGAGCGGCTGGGCGAGCCGTTCCTGCAGTCCGTGCTGCACGACACCCCCGCTCGCCTGCTGAGGATGGGCTGACTACGGCGCCGAACCGGTGCGCAGGTGCTCGAGCATCACGTCGAGCCGGCGCTGCCGCGTCTCGACCCGCTTGGCCGAGGTGATCGACTCGACCCAGTAGTGGCGCTGGTAGTAGGGACGCTCGTCGAACGCCTCGGCGAGCCCCGCCTCGGCCAGGTCGGTGGCGAGCTGAGCCGAGACGGCGACCTCGCGGCGCGCGCCGCCCGTCGGGCGGACCTTGCGACCGGCGCGGTTGTTGGCGATCACCTGCCGCAGGATCGCGGTGAGCGCCGGCTCGTCCAGGACGTCGCCCTCGTGGACGGCGATCGTCCGGCCCGACACGTTCCGCCGGCCCCCGGTGATCAGCCCGGTCGGGTCGTCCACCAGCGCCCCGTTGTAGATGAACACGTTCACCCAGCCCCGGGCGGCGAGCAGGGCGCACACGTTGCCGTCGAGCACGTAGTAGGGCTGCACCCGCCGCTTGACCGTCTCGATGACCTCCGGGTCGGCGGCCAGGGCCAGCTCGCGCACCCTGCGGCAGATGTCCTGCTGCCACCGCGGAAGCGGCTCGATGTAGGCACCGACCCGCGGGTCGAGCCGGCCGGGATCGATCGCGCTCACGCGTCGTCCGTCCAGTTCGCCTCGTTCTTGCGGCTGGGCTGCACCCGCGGCGGCTCGCCCGGCATCTTGGGGTAGTCGGGCGGGAAGTTCAGCTCGCCCAGCCCGCGCTCCTCCACGTCGGCCCGCCACAGGTCGGCGGCGGCGTCCAGCGAGCCCACCGCCTCGTCGATGCCCGCCCAGGCGTCACCGACCTCGGCCAGCCGCGCCGGCACGGTCCGGACCGTCAGCGCCGTGGGGTCGACGTCGTCCAGCTCGTCCCAGCGCAGCGGGGTCGACACCGGCGCGTGCGGCAGGGGCCGCGGGCTGTACGCCGACGCGATCGTCCGGTCCCGGTTCGACTGGTTGAAGTCGACGAAGATCCGCTCGCCGCGCTGCTCCTTCCACCACTCCATGGTGAGCAGGTCGGGGTCCCGCCGGACCAGCTCGCGGCCGATCCCGATCACGGCGTGCCGGACGTCCAGGAACTCGCGGTCCGGGGTGATCCTGGAGAACACGTGCAGGCCGCGGTTGCCGGACGTCTTGACCCAGCCGGTCAGGCCGAGCTCGTCCAACAGCGTGCGGAGCAGTTGCGCGGCTCGCACGACGTCGGCGAAGGTGCGGCCGGGCTGCGGATCGAGGTCGATGCGCAGCTCGTCCGGCTGGTCCAGGTCCGTCGTCCGCACGGGCCACGGGTGGAACGTGACGGTGCTCATCTGCACCGCCCACACCGCCCCCGCCGGCTCGTCGATCACGAGCTGGTCGTGGCTGCGCCCGCTCGGGTAGGTCACGGGCACGGCCCGCACCCACGACGGCACGCCCTTCGGCGGGTTCTTGGAGTAGAACATCTCGCCGTCGATGCCGCCGCGGAACCGCTGCAGCGTGACCGGTCGGTCGCCGATGTGGCGCAGCAGCGCCGGACCGACCGCGACCACGTAGTCGGCGAGCTCGCGCTTGGTGATGCCGACCTGCGGCCAGACCAACCGGTCCGGGCTGGACAGGCGCACCGCGCGGACGCCGTCCGGCCCGTCGACCTCCACCGTCTCTGCTGCAGCCGCCATGGCTCCAGAACGTACGCGGTCCCGGCGACATGCGCCCGCAGCGCCGCACCGAATCGGTGGTATGACCAGGATGCGACACATGTCTGGACCAGACCCTTTTCCGGGGCTAGTGTCCCGAACGCCGGTCGCGGCCTCCCCGAAGGGCAGGAACCTGATGTCTCGTCAGCACACCGATGCGAGAGCGCTCCCACCCACCGCCGCGCGGCGGCGGCGTCCGCGACCCGCGTCGCTGCTCGTCGTCCTGGCGACCGTGGTCGGCATCGCGCTCCTCGGCGTGAGCGCGCCGGCGGCGGCAACGTCCGGCGCGGCGGGCGCGCACCCGGGGCACCACCAGCCCAGCCCGCCCGACCTCGGCCCGAACGTCACGGTGCTCGACCCGTCCATGCCACTCGCCGAGGTCCAGGCAACCGTGGATGCCGTTGCGGCACAGCAGATCGACGACGAGATGGGGACCGGACGGTACACGTTGCTGTTCAAGCCCGGCACGTACGGCTCGGTGGATCACCCGCTGGTCTTCCAGGTCGGCTACTACACCGAGGTCGCCGGGCTGGGCGCCTCGCCGACGGACGTCGTCATCAACGGTCACGTGGACGTGTACAACCGGTGCCTCACCGCCGACAACTGCATCGCGCTCGACAACTTCTGGCGCTCCGTCTCCAACCTCACGATCAACGTGGCCGGCGGCACCGACTGCCGCGCCTCGGGCGAGTTCTGGGCCGTCTCGCAGGCGGCTCCGATGCGCCGGGTGAACATCACCGGAGGCACCTTGACGCTGATGGACTACTGCACCGCGGGGCCGCAGTACGCAAGCGGTGGCTTCATCTCCGACTCCCGCACCGGGGACGTGATCAACGGCTCCCAGCAGCAGTTCCTGGTCCGCGACAGCAGGATCGGCAGCTGGTCGAACGGCGTGTGGAACCAGGTCTTCGCCGGTGTGCAGGGTGCCCCGGCGCAGTCCTTCCCGGACCCGACCTACACGACCCTGGCCACCACCCCGGCCAGCCGGGAGAAGCCGTTCCTGTACCTCGACCCCGCCGGCCGCTACCGGGTGCTGGTGCCGGCCCCGCGACGGGACTCGTCCGGCACGACCTGGGAGAACGGGCCCACCGCCGGACGTTCCCTCCCGCTGTCCGACTTCTTCGTGGCGCGCCCCTCCGACTCGGTGCGCACCATCAACGCCCAGCTCGCCCGCGGCAAGAACCTGCTCCTCACCCCGGGGGTGTACGACGTCGACCGCAGCATCGAGGTCAAGCGGGCCGACACCGTCGTGCTGGGTCTGGGGATGGCGACGCTCACCGCGGCCCGCGGTGCCGTGCCGCTGGTCGTCGGCGACGTCAAGGGCGTCGACGTCGCGGGGCTGATGATCGACGCCGGTCCGGTGCGCTCCCCCGCGCTGATGCGCGTCGGCACCCGGCACGGGCACGGCAGTCAGCCCGGACAGCGCGGCCGGCCCGGCAGCAGCAGCGCAGCGGACCCGACCGGCGTCCAGGACGTGTTCTTCCGGGTCGGTGGCCCGCACGCCGGGAAGGCCGTGGTCGCGCTCGAGGTGAACAGCGACCACGTCCTGCTCGACGACATCTGGTCGTGGCGCGCCGACCACGGGCAGGGCGTCGGCTGGACGGTCAACACGGCCGACCACGGCCTGGTCGTGAACGGTGACGACGTGACCGCCACCGGGCTGTTCGTCGAGCACTACCAGAAGGACAACGTCGTCTGGAACGGTGAGCGCGGGCGTACCGTGTTCTTCCAGAACGAGCTGCCGTACGACGCCCCGAACCAGGCGGCCTGGCAGCACGACGGTGTGCTGGGTTACGCGGGCTACAAGGTGGCCGGCTCGGTACGCACCCACGAGCTGTGGGGTGGCGGGAGCTACGTCTACACGAACGTCGACCCGACGATCCACGCCAGCCACGGGTTCGAGGTCCCCGACCGACCGGGGGTGCGACTGCACGACCTGCTGACGGTGCAGCTCGGGGCCGGCACGCTCGACCACGTCGTCAACGACACCGGCGTCCCCACTGGCGCCACCGGCACGGCGAGCTTCGTGGTCAGCTACCCCTGACCCTCGACCGCCCCGGCGGGCAGCGCGCTCGGCAGATCCCACCGGTTCGCCACCGACATTTCGTCTGCTTGTGGCCCGGATGCCCCTGTTGTCCGGCGAAACCTCCTGGTAGAAACCATTCGTCCCTTCTGTCAGGAGCGCCCGCATGCCACGAACTCCCCGCCGGCTCGTCGCCGGCTCCGCCGTCCTGCTCGTCGTCGGCGCCACCGCCGTCGTCGCGTCGGCCCCCGCGAACGCGGTGTCGTCGTCCGTCGTGATCAGCCAGGTGTACGGGGGTGGCGGCAACGCCGGCGCCACGTACAAGAACGACTTCGTCCAGCTGTTCAACGGCTCGACGAGCCCGGTGGACGTCACCGGCTGGACCATCGGGTACTTCCCGGCCACCAGCACCGGACCCGCCGCGAGCCTCACGACCCTGAGCGGCACCATCGCCGCCGGCCACAGCTACCTGGTGCAGATGGCCGCCGGGGCCGGCGGCACGGCCGACCTGCCCACCCCGGACGCCGTCGGCGCGGCGCTGATCAGCGGCACCGCCGGGCGCATCGACGTCTTCAACGACGTCCAGCAGCTCGTCGACCGGGTCGGCTTCGGCACCACCGCGACCACCTTCGAGGGCAGCGGACCTGCCCCGGCGCCGTCCAACACCACCGCGGTCGTGCGCAACGCGCCCTGCACGGACACGGACAACAACGCGGCCGACTTCGCCACCGCGCCACCGGCCCCCGAGAACTCGGCGACCGCGACGCCCGCCTGCACGGCCGCGCCTCCCACGGGTCAGCCCGCCACGATCGAGCAGATCCAGGGCGCGACGCACACCTCGCCGCTCAAGGACCAGCTGGTGACCGACGTCCAGGGCGTCGTGACCGCCAAGGGACCCCGGGGCTTCTGGTTCCAGTCGACGACCCCGGACGCGGACGACGCGACCAGCGACGGCGTGTACGTGTTCACCAGCAGCGCGCCGGCCGTCGCGGTCGGCGACGCCGTCAGCGTCGACGCCACCGTCACCGAGTTCTTCCCGGGCGCCGGCGGTCTGAGCACGACCGAGCTGACCCGACCGACGGTCGCCGTGGCCTCGTCGGGCAACTCGCTGCCCGCGCCCGTCGTGCTGGGCGTCGACCGGGTCGCGCCGGCCCAGACGATCAAGAGCGGCGCTCCGGGCGACGTCCAGGCGGCCGGCGTGCCGTTCTCGCCGACCACGGACGCCATGGACTTCGACGAGTCGCTGGAAGGCATGCGGGTCGCGGTGGCCAAGCCGGTCGCGGTCGGCCCGACGAACACCGGGTTCGGCGAGACGCCGATCATCCCCGGCGGCAGCCCTGATGTGATCCGCAGCGCGCGCGGCGGCGTCGTGTACTCCGGCTACGACCACCCCAACGGCGCCCGGCTGATCATGGACGACCAGCTGCTGCCCGCCGGATCGGTCACCGCGATGAACGTGGGCGACAAGATCAAGGACCAGGCGGTCGGCGTCCTCGACTACGACTTCTCGAACTTCCACCTGAACCTCACCGCAGCGCCGACCGTCAAGCGGCTGGGCCTGCAGCGCGAGGTCACCGACGCGCCGTCCGCGGACCAGCTGGCGGTGGCCACGTTCAACGTGGAGAACCTCGCCCCGGCCGACCCACAGACGAAGTTCGACCGGTTGGCCGCTCAGATCGTCACGAACCTGCGCTCCCCCGACCTGCTGGCCGTCGAGGAGATCCAGGACAACAGCGGCGCCACCAACGACGGCACCGTCGCCAGCGACCTCACGGTGAGCAAGCTGGTCGCGGCGATCCGCGCCGCCGGCGGACCGAAGTACAAGTCGCAGTCGATCGACCCGGTCGACGGCGCGGACGGCGGGCAGCCGGGTGGCAACATCCGGCAGGTCTTCCTCTACCGCACTGACCGCGGCCTCGGTTTCGTGCAGCGCGACGGCGGGACGTCCACCACCCCGGTGACGGTCGAGGGGGTCGGCGCCAAGACCCACCTGTCCGTCAGCCCTGGCCGCATCGACCCCGCGAACACCGCCTGGAACGCCAGCCGCAAGCCGCTGGTCGGACAGTTCAAGTGGAACGGGCAGCCCCTGTTCGTGATCGCCAACCACCTGAACTCCAAGGGTGGCGACAACGCGGTGTTCGGCCGCTACCAGCCGCCGGTGCGGTCCAGCGAGGTGCAGCGCCACCAGCAGGCGCAGCTCGTGCACCAGTTCGTCGCGAACCTGCAGCAGGCGAACTCGTCGGCGAAGATCATCGTGCTCGGTGACATCAACGACTTCGAGTTCTCGCAGACGGCGGACCTGCTGGTGGGTGGCATCAACCCGTTGGTCGACCTGCCGCGGACTCTGCCGAAGAAGGAGCGCTACACGTACGTCTTCGACGGCAACAGCCAGGTGCTCGACCACATCCTGATCAGCGGTTCGCTGGCCAAGGACGGCAGCACGAAGCTGTACGAGTACGACGCCGTGCACACCAACTCGGAGTTCTTCGACCAGGACAGCGACCACGACCCGCAGGTCGTGCGGCTCGACGTCCGCTAGCAGTTCTTACGCGGCTGTGACGTCGCGCTCATCACCGGTCGGCCGGGGAACGTTCCCCGGCCGGCTCGGTGTTATGTGGGCGTGAGACTTCCCTGGAAAGGACGTGCGATGCAGCCCACCGGCCGCAGCTACGAGATCACCAAGGACGACGCCGCCTGGCGCGAGCAGCTCAGCGCCAAGGAGTTCCACGTGCTCCGCGAGGCGGGCACCGAGGCGCCGTTCGTCGGCGAGTACACCGACACCACGACCGAGGGCGTCTACGCCTGTCGGGCCTGCGGGGCCGAGCTGTTCCGCAGCGACCACAAGTTCAGCTCGCACTGCGGATGGCCGTCGTTCTACAGCCCGCTGGCGCAGGACCGCGTCGAGTACATCGAGGACGTCACGCTCGGCATGAAGCGGGTCGAGGTGCGCTGCGGGACGTGCGGCTCGCACCTGGGCCACGTCTTCGAGGGCGAGGGCTACGACACGCCGACCGACCAGCGGTACTGCATCAACTCCATCAGCCTGACCCTGCAGCCCAAGGCCTGACCCACGCTTCCGCCACCAAGCCGCTTTCCGCCACCCAGACCGGTTTTGCACCCGCCGCCACCGGCTTGAGTGGCGGAAACCGGACTGGGTGGCGGAAGCGTGGGTGTGCGGGGGGTCAGGGGAGGCGGGTGACCAGGTCGGCGAGCTCGACGCGGGGCCCCGTGTAGAAGGGGACCTCCTCGCGGACGTGCCGCCGCGCGTCCGTAGCCCGCAGGTCACGCATCAGGTCGACGATCCGGTGCAGCTCGTCGCACTCGAACGCCAGCACCCACTCGTAGTCCCCCAGCGCGAACGACGACACCGTGTTGGCCCGCACGTCCGGGTACCCGCGAGCGGCGAGGCCGTGCTCCATGAGCATGCGACGCCGCTCCTCGTCGGGCAGCAGGTACCACTCGTAGGAACGGACGAACGGGTACACGCAGATGTAGCCGCGGGCCGGCTCACCGGCCATGAACGCCGGGATGTGGCTCTTGTTGAACTCGGCCGGACGGTGCAGCGCGACGTTCGACCAGACCGGTGCCAGGTGCCGGCCGAGACCGGTCTGGCGGAGCCGCTGGTAGGCGGCCTGCACGGTCTCCACGGTCGGTGCGTGCCACCAGACCATCAGGTCGGCGTCGGCGCGCAGGCCGGCGACGTCGTACCAGCCGCGCACCGTCAGGTCCTCACCCGCCAGGTCGGCGAGCGCCTGCTCGACCTCGGCGACCAGCTTCTCGCGGTCCCCGTCGCCCAGACCGTCCCGGACGGCGAACACGGACCACATCGCGTAGCGGACCGTCTCGTTCGCCTCGCGGGCCTTGACCCTGCCGCTCTCCTCGCTCATCCGCCCAGTGTCCCGTACCCGACGGCGCGACCGTCCAGGTGGGTCGCGACCCGGGCCCCGGCGGCCCGACCCGACGCCACGCACGCCGGGATGCCGACACCCTCGTACGTCGCCCCGGCCAGCTCGAGCCCGCCCAGCCCCGCGACGGCGTCCGCGACCCGCGCCATCGCGCCGACGTGCCCCACGGCGTACTGCGGCAGTCCGCCACCCCAGCGGGTCACCCGGTGGTCGACGGGCTCGGGCAGGACCGCGCCCGGCAGTGCGCGCAGGTCGGCCAGCACCCGCTGCACCAGCTCGTCGTCGGGACGCTGCAGGTCCGCGACCTGGCCGTGCCGCCCGACAGAGGCCCGCAGCACGACGTGCTCACCGGCAGCCTCGTCCAGCCAGCCCCACTTGGCCGACGAGAACGTGGCCGCCTTCACGTACCGACCGTCCACCGGCGGCACGAGCACGCCGGAGCCGAGGAGTCCGCGGATCTCGTTGCGGCGGAACGCGAAGGTGACGATCGCCATGCTCGCCGCCTCGACGGCGGCGAGCTCGGCAGCGGCCAACGGTGCCTCGTCGCGCAGCAGCCGAGCGGTCGGGGCCGCCGGCACGGCGAGCACGACCGCGTCGACGTCCAGGGCCTCGGGGTCCGTGGTCGGTCCGGTGACCAACCGCCAGCCGCGCTCACGGCGACCCAGCTCACGGACCGTGACCCCGAGCCGGACGTCGACCCCGCGGCCGCGCAGGGCGGCGGCCACCGCGACGGGCAAGCGGCCGACGCCGCCGCGCACCCCGACGAACACAGGGGCGGCCTGCTCACCGGGGCCAGCTCCCCGGGTGGCCACGCCCGCGGCCGCGGCGGCCCGGGCGGCGTCCACGACCGAGGTGCCCGCGACGGCGGCCCGCCACAGCGCGGGCACGGTGGCGCGCAGCGACAGGTTCGCGGCGCTCCCCGCGTAGACCCCGCCCAGCAGCGGCTCGACGAGCCGCTCGACCACGGCGGGGCCGACCCGCTGCGCGACGAAGGACGCGACGTCCACGTCCCCCTCGAGCGGGGCCCAGGTGCCCGCAGGCTCGGCCCGGACCTCGGCGACCTCGGCCGCGCTGAGCAGTCCGGTGAGCGTGTCGAGCCGGCCCGGCACGCCCATCAACGTCCCGGCGGGCAGGGCGCGCAGCGCACCGGCGCTCCACACCGACGCCCCGATGGCTCGCGGCGCCTCCAGGTCCGCGCCCAGGCCGACCTCGCGGGCCAGGTCCACCGCCTCGGGGCGACGGGCCAGCACCGACTCGGCCCCCAGGTCGACGTCCAGCCCGGCGACCGCACCGAGCGCGAGCTTCCCGCCCACCGCGGAGCTGGCCTCCAACAGCACGACCGACACGTCCGGACGACGCGAGGTCAGCTCCCACGCCGCGGAGAGGCCGGTGATCCCGGCTCCGACGACCGCGACGGACAGCATGGCGAAAGGTTCGCAGACCGTGACCTGATCGAGACGCCCGGGTGGGAACGACCGCGCCGACGGGCGACGTCCCAGCACTGCCCGCTGATCTTCGACGAAGGAGCTGCCATGACCACCACCCGACGCGCACTGGCAGCCACGGCGCTGCTCAGCGTCCTCGTCCTGACCGGCTGCGGGGGGGCCGCGGACAGCGGTGACTCCGCCTCCGGTTCTGCCGCGGTCGCGGACGGACCGGCGCAGTCCCAGGTCGGCGGCGAGAAGGCCGCGGAGCCGTCGGCCGGTGACGCGGCATCGGACGCTGACGGTGGTGACGGGGCCGGCGTCAGCAGCCAGGCCGCACCGGTCGTCACCGACCAGAAGATCATCAAGACCGCCGCCATGTCCGTGCAGGCCAAGGACGTCGACCGGGCCGCGGCGGCGGTGCGAACCGCCGTGGAGCAGGCCAAGGGGTTCATCGCGGACGAGAAGACCAGCAGCAGCCCGAAGGAGCCGATGCCGGCCGAGGACACCTCGACAGACCCAGCGCAGGACACCACGGGGGCCTACACCGAGTCGGTGCTGACGGCTCGGGTGCCGAACGAGTCCCTGGACACGGTCATGGCCGCGGTAGCGCGGAGCGGCGCGGTGCTCAGCCGCACCCAGTCCAGCGACGACGTGACCACCAAGTACGTGGACACCAGCAGCCGGGTGAAGACCCAGCGAGCCAGCGTCGAACGGGTGCGCGCGCTGCTCACCAAGGCGACCAGCCTCGGCCAGGTCGTGCAGATCGAGGGCGAGCTGTCCCGCCGCGAGGCCGACCTGGAGTCACTCGAGGCGCAGCTCAAGGCGTTGGACAACCAGACCAGCCTGTCCACGCTCACCGTCAGCCTGACCCCGGTCGTCGTGGCGACCACCACGCCCGAGGACGACGACAGCGGCTTCCTGACCGGCCTCTCGGCCGGCTGGACCGCACTGGGTGCCTCGGTGACGATCGTGCTCACCGTGCTCGGTGCCCTGCTGCCGTTCCTGGTGATCGCGGCACTGGTCGCCGTGCCGGTCGTGGTGTGGGCCCGCCGCCGGGGTGCGGACCCTCAGCCGGCTCCCTGAACCAGCTCGACGACCCGGCTCAGCACCGCCGGGTCGGCGTTCGGCGGGACGCCGTGCCCCAGGTTGAACACATGGCCCGGGGCGCGGCGCCCGGCCTCGACCGTGGCGCGCACCCGGCGCTCGAGCACGGGAGCCGGCGCGAAGAGCAGGGCCGGGTCGAGGTTGCCCTGGACGGCGCGCTGCGGACCGACCCGGCGACTGGCCTCGTCGAGCGCCACCCGGAAGTCCACCCCCACGACGTCCGCGCCGGCCTCGCCCATCGCGCCCAGCAGCTCACCGGTCCCCACCCCGAAGTGGATCCGGGGCACGCCGAGGTCGGCGACGGCGTCCAGCACGGCCGCGGAGTGCGGCTGCACGAGCTCGCGGTAGTCGGCCAGCGGCAAGGCCCCGACCCAGGAGTCGAACAGCTGGACGGCACTCGCGCCGGCCTCCACCTGCACCCGCAGGAACGCACCGGCGATCGCCGCGAGGCGACCGGCGAGGGCGTGCCAGAGCTCGGGGTCGCCGTACATCAGCGCCTTGGTGCGCTCGTGGTTCTTCGACGGGCCGCCCTCCACCAGGTACGACGCGAGCGTGTACGGCGCGCCGGCGAACCCGATGAGCGGGGTGGCGCCCAGCTCGGCGACCAGCAGGCGCACCGCGTCGCTCACGTACGGCACGTCGGCCGCGGTCAGCTCGGGCAGCCGGTCCAGGTCGGCGCGGCTGGCGAACGGCTCGGCGACCACCGGCCCGACGCCGGGCACGATGTCGAGGTCGACGCCGATCGCCTTGAGCGGCACCACGATGTCGCTGTAGAAGATGGCCGCGTCCACGCCGTAGCGGCGCACCGGCTGCATGGTGATCTCGGCGACCAGGTCAGGTCGGGCGCACGAGTCGAGCATCGAGATGCCCTCGCGGACCTTGCGGTACTCCGGCAGCGACCGGCCCGCCTGGCGCATGAACCACACGGGGGTGTGCTCGACCGGCTCGCGCCGGCAGGCCCGCAGGAACGCGGAGTCGTGCAGGGCTGCCGCGTCGGGGGCGGGCGCGCTCGGGCTGGCGGTCGTCACGACGTCCATGCTCGCACGCAGCGAGCCGACGTCCTCACCCGCGCAGGGACGTCACACCCGACCCAGGGCGACCAGGGCGACGCCGACCAGGGCGGCCCCGACTCCGATCTGCTGGATCCTGGCCAGCCGCTCGTGCAGCACGAAGCGGGCCAGCAGCACCGTCACGACCGGGTACAGCGAGCCGACGACCGCGGTGATGCTGAGCAGGCCGCGCTGGGTGGCCAGCGCGTAGAGCAGGTTGGCGCCGACGTCCCCGAGCCCGACGACAGCCAGCGGGACGACGTCCGAGGGGCGCAGCCCGCCGATGCTGCGCAGGCTGATCGCCACCACGGCGAACACCGCGACGCTGGTCACCCGCATCCCGGTGAGCGTCATGACGGAGTCGAAGCGGGCACCGCGCTCGATGAACACCAGGGCCAGGCCGAAGCCGACCCCGGCCAGCGCGGCCAGCCCCACCGGCCGCGCCCCGGCGCCGCCCCGCAGCTCGGGGCCACTGGCCAGCACCGCGCCGAGCAGCGCCACGACCAGTCCGGTCACGCTCAGGGCACTGGGCCGCTCCCCGGACACGATGCCGATGATCACCGGCACGACCGCGCCCAACGCGGCGATCGGCGAGACCACGCCCATCGTCCCGGCCGCCAGCGCGGCGTAGAAGCAGACCAGCCCGCCGGTGCCGGACAGGCCCGCGGCGACCGCCCAGCCCACCCACCCGGCGTCGCCGTGCCACGCACCGGTCACCAGTGCGACCAGGGCGATGGCGATCAGCCCGCACAGCTGCGAGCCGCCCACCACCGCCATCGCCGGCCGGATTCGCGAGCGCAGGCCGCCGAGGAAGTCGGAGCTGCCCCACATGACGCTGGACAGCAGAGCGAGGAGGACGGCCACGGTCGAAGGCTAGCCAGACCGGCGCGCCGCGCTGGTGACCGCCCCGCGCGGACGTACGCTTCCCTCATGGTCGCCAGGACCTTGCCCGACGACGCCCCGGAACCCTTCCAGCGGGCGCTCGTAGCGTTGAAGAGCGCCATGGTCCGCCCCGAGGTCGTGCTGACCGAGGCACCCTCCCCCGGCCGCATCGCGCCGTACTCCGTCGCGCTGACGGCCGACGTCGTGGACCGCCGCCCGGGCGGTGACCTGGAGGAGCTCGCGACCGGACGGTTCGTGCTGCTCTACGACCCCACCGGACCCGAACCGTGGGACGGCACCTTCCGCGCCGTCACGTTCGTGCGCGCCGACCTCGAGCCCGAGCTCGGCGCCGACCCCCTGCTTGGCGAGGTGGGCTGGTCCTGGCTCGTCGAGGCGCTGGGCCTGCGCGGTGCCGAGTACACCCGCGAGGGCGGCACGGTGACCCGGGTGGTGTCGGAGAGCTTTGCGGCGCTCGCGGACCGCCCGTCGGGCGTGGAGATCGAGATCCGCGCCTCGTGGACCCCGACGGACGACGACGTGGCGGCGCACCTGTGCGCCTGGACGGACCTGCTGTGCACCGTGGCCGGCCTGCCGCCGCTGCCGGACGGCGTGACCGCGCTGCCGGCCCGCCGACGCTGACGTCGACGTTGACGAGGTTTTCTCTCGTTCTTGTCAAGGACGACGGATCGCCTGCCGATGTAGCACCCGTCGGGAAACTCAGGTGCCGACCGGGTGGACCGGTGCGGACGGATCAAGGAGGCGCTAGTGGCTGCGGTCGCCGAGCGTGTTGCGGGCGTTCCCCTGTCCCGCCCTGGTCGGTTCGCCGCCCTGGTGGTCATCGGACCACAGGGGGCCCGCGACACCGTGAGCCGCATGATGCGCTCGCTCGGTGCCCGTGAGGTCGTGCAGGCCGGGACCATCGAGGAGGCCCGTCGTCGGGCTCGCCTGCTGGGGCCGCACGCCCTGTGCGTGACCGACGTGGTCCTGCCGGACGGCTCCGGCGTCGCCCTGCTGCGGGACCTGCGCGCTCTCGGCTGGCAGCGCGGCGTCGTCGTCTCGACGATGGACGACGCGTACACGGTGCGTGGCGCGCTGACGGCTGGCGTGCGCTGCTTCCTCGTCTCGGGACGACCGGCCGCCTCCCCCACCGACCACGGCTCACGCGGCCTGGCCGAGCAGCTCTCCGAGCGCGAGGTCGAGGTGCTCCAGCACGTGGCGAACGGCCGCTCCAACAAGGAGATCGGCGCTGCGCTGGGCCTGTCCGCGCTGACCGTCAAGAGCCACCTGGCCCGGATCGCCCGCAAGGTGGGCACCGGCGACCGCGCCGAGATGGTCATGCTGTCGCTGCGCGCTGGCGTCATCCACTAAGCCCCCTGCTCGCTCGCCGAGCCACGCCGGACCGACCGGCGGTCACCGACTGCCATCGCCAGAACGCGTACGGTGGCCCTTGTGACCGAAGCCGCCCCCACGCCACTGGTGGAGCCGCGCGACGGCATCCCGGACGTCGTCATCACCGAGCGCCGGCTGGTCGAGGCGGCCGATGCGCTCGCCGCGGGCACGGGTCCGGTCGCCGTGGACGCCGAGCGCGCCTCCGGCTACCGCTACGGCCAGGCCGCCTACCTGGTGCAGCTGCGCCGCGAGGGCGCCGGTTCGTGGCTCATCGACCCGGCCGCCGTCCCCGACCTGTCGCCGGTGGACGAGGCCCTGCGCGGGGTCGAGTGGGTCCTGCACGCCGCGTCCCAGGACCTGGCGTGCCTGGCGGACGTGGGGATGCGGCCGACCCGGCTGTTCGACACCGAGCTGGGCGCGCGGCTGGCCGGGCTCGCGAAGGTCGGGCTGGGGTCCGTGGTGGAGGAGCTGCTCGGGCTGACCCTGGCCAAGGAGCACTCGGCGGTGGACTGGTCGACCCGCCCGCTGCCGCAGGACTGGCTGCGCTACGCCGCGCTGGACGTCGAGGTGCTGGTGGACCTGCGGGACGAGATCGCCCGGCTGCTCGAGGAGCAGGGCAAGCTGGAGTGGGCGGAGCAGGAGTTCGCGGCCCTGGTCGCCGCGCCCCCCGCACCGGCCCGCGTCGACCCGTGGCGGCGCACCAGCGGCACCCACAAGCTGCGCACCCGCCGCCAGCTCGCGATGCTGCGCGAGCTGTGGAACAGCCGGGACGCCCTGGCCCGCCAGCGCGACGTCTCACCCGGCCGGGTGCTGCCGGATGCGGCGATGATCTCGGCCGTCACCGGCAACCCGCGCACCCTGGACGAGCTCGTGGTGCTGCCGGGCTTCACCGGTCCGGCGGCCCGGCGGCACGGCAAGCGCTGGCTCGAGGCGCTGGCCCGCGGTCGGCACGTCGCCGAGGACGAGCTGCCGCTGCAGTCGCTGCCGAGCGACGCGCCGCCGCCGCCCCGCGCGTGGCCGGACCGGGACGCCGACGCGGCCGCCAGGCTGACGTTCGCCCGCGCCGCGATCGCCGAGCTGTCCGAGCGGCTCGCCATCCCGGTGGAGAACCTGATGACGCCGGACACGGTCCGCCGGGTCCTCTGGGACCCGCCGTCACCGGACGACCTCGAGGACCGGCTCGCGGTGCTGCGCGCCCGGCCCTGGCAGGTCGAGCTGCTCGCCCCGATCCTGCGCGACGCGCTGGGCCAGCTGGCCAAGGCCCCGGTGACGGAGGAACCCGAGGCGTCAGACGCCTGAGCGCTAGTCCTGCTGGGTCTCGTGCTGGCGGAACCGGTCCCGCGCCGCCTGCCAGGCCACGTGGTCCAGGGACACGACGTGGTCCGGCGACGCGACGTCGCCGTCGAGCTGCAAGCAGTCCGCGGCGTCCCAGCCCATGCGCAGGGCGTGGTGGGTGTCGTCCTGCACGAACAGGCCGAGCCGCCCGAACGCCGTGACGTGGGCCAGCCGCTCCGCCCAGGCGCTCAGGCCGGACAGCCGCTGGTGGTAGCCCAGCGCGTACACCGGGTAGGCCTTCGGGAGCCGGCGCACCCGCACCCCACCCAGGCGGACGGGCGGGAGCCCGAGCGCGGCGATGGTGGCCACCACCGTCTCGGCGAGAACGTCGTCCGGGCTCTCCCACAGGTCGTCCCCGAGGGTGCACGGGATCTCGGCACACAGCACGGTCCGGTCGGCGGGGTCCTCGGGGTTCGTCCGGAAGTTCGCCGGCTCGCTCAGCCGCGCGACCGGGGTGTCCAGGCTGGGTAGGTAGTGGGTGTCGTAGGACGTCCACCGGCCACCCTCGTGCACGAGGTACACCAGCAGCATGGACCGGTAGGTGAGCCCGGCCGCCTCCTGCACGACCTGGGCGGACGGCGCGGGCCGGGCGACCCGGCCGAGGTCGGTCAGCGGGACGGTCGAGAACGCCTGCGCGGCGTGCACCTCGCCGCCGTCCCAGATCACCCGGACCCCGTCCGTGCGGGCGTGCAGCGTGCGCACCGGTGCACCGGTCACCAGCCGCGCGCCGCTGTCGGCTGCCGCCTGGGCCAGCGCTGCCGGGATCTGCCCGAAGCCGCCGCGTGGGTACAGGAACGCCGCCGGGCTGACGACCTCGCGGTTGCGCGAGCGGCGCAGGACCTGGCCGGCGGACCGGGTCGGACGCTCCGAGGCGAGCAGCCGGTGCGCCTGCTCGGGGTCCAGCTGGGCACCCTCGAGGCCGTAGAGCTTGCGCGCGAACGGCCCGAACACGGCGTCGTACAGGGCGGGGCCGAGCCCCGAGCGCAGCACACCCTGGTAGGTGTCGTCGTGCCGGCGCCGGGCGGGTCCGCGCGCCGCGCCGCGCGCGGCGGACAGGGTGAGCCGGCGCGGCATGCGAGCCGCCAGGTCGCTGGCCCGCAGCGGGTAGCTGATCCACTGGCCGGCGACCCGCAGCCGGCCGCGCTGGGGGCGGGTCTGCAGGTCGTCACCCAGCAGCCCGCGCAGGTGCTCGAGCACGTCCGGGTCGAGTGTCGACGGCAGCCGGCGGGCACCGACGTCCACCTGCACGCCCGCGACGTCGAAGCTGGCCGACCGACCCCCCACCTGCTCCTCGGGCTCCAGCACCAGCACCGACAGCCCACGGGCCGCGGCGCGGCGCGCGGCGGTCAGCCCCGAGATGCCGGCACCCAGCACCACGAGGTCGACGGACTGGGGCTGAACCCCCTGCTCGGCCATGACGGGTCAGACTAGAGCCAGTCGGGGTGAGTGGTGTCACACGGGTGCGACTGCCGCTCCAGGTTACCGGCGAGTAGCATCAGCAGGTCAGTCCTGGCGACCCCGGATCGGGCGCCACCACCCCGTCCCGCTTGGGAGGAATCGTGCCCCGCGCGCTACGCGACGTCGTCTTCGTCGACGGTGTCCGCACCCCGTTCGGCAAGGCCGGCCAGAAGGGCGTCTACGCGCAGACCCGCGCCGACGACCTGGTCATCAACTGCATCCGCGAGCTGGTGCGGCGCAACCCGCAGCTGCCGCCGGAGCGGGTGGACGACGTGGCCATCGCCGCGACCACCCAGATCGGCGACCAGGGACTGACCATCGGCCGGCTGGCGGCGCTGCTGTCCGGCCTGCCGAAGACGGTGCCGGGCTTCTCCATCGACCGGATGTGCGCCGGCGCCATGACGGCCGTCACCACCACCGCGTCCGGGATCGCGTTCGGCGCCTACGACGTGGTCATCGCCGGCGGCGTCGAGCACATGGGCCACCACCCGATGGGCGAGGGCGTCGACCCCAACCCGCGGATCGTCGCCGAGAAGCTCGTCGACCCGTCCGCGCTCGTGATGGGCTCGACCGCCGAGAACCTGCACGACCGGTTCCCGGAGATCACCAAGGAGCGCTCGGACCGGTTCGCCGTCGGGAGCCAGGACAAGCTCGCCCAGGCCTACGCGGACAACAAGATCCAGCCCGACCTGGTGCCGGTCGCGACGCGGCACGACGAGCTCGGCTGGGGCCTGTCCACGGCCGACGAGCCGCCGCGCCCCGGCACCACCCTTGAGGACCTGGCCGCCCTGAAGACCCCGTTCCGCCCGCACGGCCGGGTCACCGCGGGCAACGCCGCCGGGCTCAACGACGGCGCCACCGCCTGCATCCTGGCCTCCGCCGAGACCGCCGACGAGCTGGGTCTGCCGGCCCGCATGCGCCTGGTCGCCTACTCCTTCGTCGGAGTCGAGCCCGAGGTCATGGGGATCGGCCCGGTGCCGGCCACCGAGAAGGCGCTCAAGCAGGCCGGCCTGACCATCGAGGACATCGGCCTGTTCGAGCTGAACGAGGCGTTCGCCGTCCAGGTGCTCGCCTTCCTCGACCACTTCGGGATCGCGGACGACGACGCCCGGGTCAACCAGTACGGCGGCGCCATCGCGACCGGTCACCCGCTGGCCTCGTCCGGCGTCCGGCTGATGACCCAGCTGGCCCGGCAGTTCGAGGAGAACCCGCAGGTCCGCTACGGCCTGACCGCCATGTGCATCGGGATCGGCATGGGCGGCGCGGTGATCTGGGAGAACCCGCACCACGCCGACTACGGCAAGGACGACGCCCAGGACGCTTCGACCGAGGGGACGGCAGCCTGATGACCACGACCACCGGCCACGACACTGCCCAGGTGATCGCCGACGTCCAGGCGCTCGCCGAGGCGGGCTCCGACGAGCGGGTCACGTCCTTCCACGTCCGCGACGTCGCCCTGCCCGGCGGCCCGGGCACGCTGGCGCTGATCAGCATGGACAACGGCTTCGACCACACCAAGCCGACGACGCTCGGCCCGCGCGGGCTGCTCAACCTGTCCGCCGCGCTCGACGCGGTGTCCGCCCGCGCCGACTCCGGCGAGATCGTCGCGGTCGGCATCACCGGCAAGCCCTTCATCTTCGCGGTCGGCGCGGACCTGAAGGACGTCGGTGCACTCAGCGACCGCGAGCAGGCGCTGACCATCGCCCGGTTCGGCCACGACACCCTGCGCCGCCTGGGCGAGCTCGCCGTGCCGTCCTTCGCGTTCGTCAACGGCGCGGCCATGGGTGGCGGCGTCGAGGTGGCGCTGCACGCGACCTACCGGACCATCTCGTCCGGGGTGCCCGCGGTCGCGCTGCCCGAGACCTTCCTGGGGCTGGTGCCCGGCTGGGGCGGCAACCACCTGCTGCCGAACCTGGTCGGCGTCACGAACGCCCTCAAGGTGATCATCGAGAACCCGCTCAGCCAGAACCGGATGCTGAAGGGGCCGCAGGCGTACAAGCTCGGCATCGCGGACGCCATGTTCGAGCCCGCCGACTTCCTGGAGCAGTCGCTGCGCTGGGCCGGTGCCGTCGTCCGCGGCGACGTCGTCGTCGAGCGCGCCGAGATCGAGCGCGACGAGCAGGTCTGGGAGGGCGCACTCGCGGCGGCCAAGGCGTTCGCGGACATGAAGACCGGCGGCGTCGCACCAGCGCCGTACCGGGCGATCGAGATCGTCCGGGCCGCGCGGACCGCCGACCGGGACGCCGGTTTCGCCGCCGAGGACGCCGCGCTGGCGGACCTCATCATGAGCGAGGAGTTCCGCTCCGGCGTCTACTCGTTCAACCTCGTGCAGGGCCGCGCCAAGCGCCCCGCCGGCGCGCCGGACAAGGCGCTGGCCCGTCCGGTCACGAAGGTCGGCATCGTCGGGGCCGGGCTGATGGCCAGCCAGCTCGCGCTGCTGTTCGCCCAGCGGCTCGAGGTGCCGGTCGTGATGACCGACCTGGACCAGGCTCGGGTCGACAAGGGCGTGTCGTACGTGCACGGCGAGATCGACGGCCTGCTCGGCAAGGGCCGGATCGGCCCGGACAAGGCCAACCGGCTCAAGGCGCTGCTGACCGGCTCGACGTCCAAGGACGGCTTCGCGGACGCCGACTTCGTCATCGAGGCCGTCTTCGAGGAGATGTCGGTCAAGCAGCAGGTGTTCGCCGAGGTCGAGGCCATCGTCTCGCCCGAGTGCGTGCTGGCCACGAACACCTCGTCGCTGTCGATCACCGAGATGGCCTCGAAGCTCGAGCACCCGGAGCGGGTCGTCGGGTTCCACTTCTTCAACCCGGTCGCGATCATGCCCCTGCTCGAGATCGTGCGCGGTGACCAGACGGACGACGCCACGCTGGCCACCGCGTTCGCGACCGGCAAGACGTTGCGCAAGACCACGATCGGGGTCAAGGACTCCCCCTCGTTCATCGTGAACCGGCTGCTCGGCCGGTTCATGGGCGAGGTGGGACGGGTCACCGACGAGGGCACCCCGCTCGAGGTCGCGGACAGCGCGTTCGCCGGGTTCGCACCGATGCCACCGTTCGTGCTGCTCGCACTCGTCGGCCCGGCCATCGCGCTGCACAACTCCGAGACGCTCGCCGGGGCGTTCCCCGACCGGTTCTACGTCTCGGAGAACCTGCGCCGCGTCGTGGCGGCCGGCAAGCCCGGCTTCTACGTCTGGGACGGTCCGAAGCCGAGCCTGGACCCGGAGGTCGCCGCCCTGTTCGACGAGCCCGCGGAGCCCGTCGTGCTGACCCGTGAGCAGGTGCGCGAGCAGGTGCTCACGGCCCTGGCCGACGAGGCCCGGCGGATGCTCGACGAGGGCGTGGTGGTCGCCCCCGAGGACCTCGACCTGGCGATGATCACCGGAGCGGGCTTCTCGTTCTGGAACGGCGGGCTCACGCCCCTGCTGGACCGCACCGGCGTCGCCGAGCGGGCGGCCGGCGGGCGGTTCCTTGCCCCGGGCGTCGCGAGCGTCCCGGCCTGAGCCGTCGCCGGGCCGCCGCTGAGTGGTCGCAGATGGGGCACCTGACGTCGGTCGGGTGCCCCATCTGCGTCATCTGACGAACCGCCCTAGCCTCGATCGCATGACGACCGACCTCACCGGACGAACTGCCCTGGTCACCGGCGCCGCCAGCGGGATCGGCGCGGCCTGCGCCGAACGGCTCGCCGCCGCGGGGGCGTCCCTGCGGCTCGTCGACCTGGCCGCGGAGCCGCTGCAGCAGCTGGCCGACCGGCTGGGCGCGACCGCGCTGACCTGCGACCTGTCCGACCTGGACGCGGTCGACGGCCTCGACGTGGACGTCGACATCGTGGTCAACAACGCGGGCCTGCAGCACGTCGCTCCCCTGCACGAGTTCCCGCCGGAGGTGTTCCACCAGATCCTCACCGTGATGCTGGAGGCGCCCTTCCGGCTGGTCCGGCGCGCTCTGCCGGGCATGTACGAGCGCGGCTGGGGTCGTGTGGTGAACGTGTCGTCGGTGCACGGGCTGCGCGCGTCGCCGTTCAAGTCCGCCTACGTCACGGCCAAGCACGGCCTCGAGGGCCTGAGCAAGGTCATTGCGCTGGAGGGAGCCGAGCACGGCGTGACCAGCAACTGCGTCAACCCCGCCTACGTGCGAACTCCGTTGGTGGAGAAGCAGATCGCGGACCAGGCGAGCAGCCACGGCATCAGCGAGGACGAGGTGCTCGAGCAGGTGCTGCTCGAGCCGGTCGCCCTCAAGCGCCTCGTCGAGCCGGCCGAGGTGGCCGAGCTCGTCGCGTACCTGTGCGGACCCGCCGCGACGTCCATCACCGGTTCGTCGTTCGCCCTGGACGGCGGCTGGACCGCCCACTGACCTAGCCGGTCGTTGCCCTCGTGCAACCGTCTCGAAAACGGCATACTGCGTGGTGCCTCGCGTGAGCCGGGGACCTCCCGGGAGGGGTCGAGGCGGTCTGGAGCCGCGCCGTGGCCACGCAGGTCTCCCCCTGCACATCACCGGCACCGACACTCACCCGCCGGCAGATCAACGTCGTCTTCGCCACGATCCTGCTCGGCATGCTGCTGGCCGCCCTGGACCAGACCATCGTCTCGACGGCGCTACCGACCATCGTGGGCGACCTGGGCGGCGCCGCGCACGTGTCGTGGGTGGTGACGGCGTACCTGATCACCGACACCATCGCGACGGTGCTCGCCGGCAAGTTCGGCGACCTGTTCGGGCGCAAGCTGATCTTCCAGCTGAGCGCGGGCATCTTCGTCGGCGCCTCCGCGATGTGCGCGCTCGCGCAGAGCATGTCCTGGCTGGTCGGCTGGCGTGCGGTGCAGGGGGTCGGCGCCGGCGGCCTCATGGTCACCGCCACCGCCCTGATCGCGGACGTCGTCCCCCTGCGCGAGCGCGGCAAGTACCAGGGTGCGCTCGGGGCGGTGTTCGGGGTCACGACCGTCATCGGCCCGCTGCTCGGCGGCCTGTTCACGGACCACCTGTCCTGGCACTGGTGCTTCCTGGTGAACCTACCGATCGGCATCCTGGTCATCGCGATCGCCGCCAAGACCATGCCGTCCGTCCGATCGACCGGCAAGCCGGTCATCGACTACGCCGGCATCGCTGCGATCTCGGTCGGCGCCGGCGGTCTGGTGCTCGCCACCAGCCTGGGGGGCACGGAGTACGACTGGACGTCGACGTTCATCCTCGGTCTCTTCGTCGCCAGCGCGCTGGGAATCGTGGCCTTCATCGTCGCCGAGCGTCGCGCGGCGGAGCCCATGCTGCCCCTGCACCTGTTCAAGAGCGCGGTGTTCTCGCTGTCCTCGATCATCTCGTTCGTCGTCGGCTTCGCCATGCTGGGCGCGCTGACGTTCCTGCCCACGTACCTGCAGTACGTGCACGGGGTCTCGGCGACGTCGTCCGGTCTGCGCACCCTGCCCATGGTGCTGGGACTCCTGACGGCCTCGATCGCGTCCGGCACCATCGTCGGCCGGACCGGCAAGTACAAGATCTTCCCCATCGTCGGCTCGGCACTGCTGACCGTCGGCCTGCTGCTGATGTCGACCATGGACGAGAACACGGGCTTCCTGCGGATCTCGCTGTTCATGATCGTGCTGGGCGTCGGACTCGGGCTGTGCATGCAGATCCTGGTGATCATCGTGCAGAACACCAGCGACTACGCCGACCTGGGCGTGGCGACCTCCGGAGTGACGTTCTTCCGGACCCTGGGCAGCTGCTTCGGGGCCGCCGTCTTCGGCGCCATCTACGCCGGGCACCTCGAGAAGGCGCTGCCGCCGGCCGTCATCGCTTCCGGACTGCCGCCGGCGGAGGTCACCTCACCCGCGGCCCTGCACAGCCACCCCGCCGACGTCATCGCACCGGTGGTCAGCGCTTACGCCGACGTCCTGCACTCGGTGTTCCTCTACGCCGCGCCGGTGGGCGTCGTCGCGTTCATCCTCGCCCTGTTCCTGCCCCAGGTGCCGCTGCGCGACGCCGCCCGAGCGGGTGCCACCGACCTCGGTGAGGGCTTCGGGATGACCGAGGGAGCCGACTCCGAACGCACGTTGGAGACCGTGATGGCCCGATTGATGGGTCGGGAGGGGCGGCGTCAGCTGCCGGCGATCCGGGTGGCCTCCGGCACCGAGCTGGGCGGCGCCGAGACCTGGTGCGTCGCTCAGGTGCTGCTGCGCAACCGGCACGGCGTGTCAGCCGACCTGGACGCCATCGCCGCCGGGACCAGGGTGCCGGCCAGCGTGCTGCTGCCGGCGTTCGTGCAGACCCAGGACGGCGGCTACCTGACGGGTGACCCGAGCGGTTGGGCGACGACCGCGCTGGCGGACGAGCAGTGGGAGCTGTTCACCGCCGAGCTCAAGGGCTGGCTGCTGCTGCACCTGGGCACGTCCGACCAGCCCTCGGCGGCCGACGTCCAGCTGCTCGACACCGCGCTGCACCGGATGACCAGTCGCTTGCTGGACGAGGAGAGCGCCTCGGGTCGCGGCGTGGACGGACCGCTGGCGGTCGCCGGCCGCTGACGGTTGAGATGACGCAGCCGGGCACGGTGCGTGATCGCCCGGTACGCGGTGATGCCGCTCTGAGCCGTTCGGCGTGAAGTACGTCCCACCCGTCACAACCGTGCCTGTCGGTGTGCCCCGGCGGGGCTGCGACCCGTACCGTCTACCTGTGCAGAACCCGTCGAACGCCGGTGCGCTGCGCCGCGGCACGCTCGCGGCGAGCGTGCTGCACGACATCCCGCTGGAGGCCCGCGCTGACGGTGTCCTCGTGGGGTCCCAGTGGGACGAGCGCGACGCCTGGACGTCGGTCGGCTGGCAGCACCTGGAGGGCGCGCTGGCCGGGGCCGACCCCGAGTCCCTGCCGGGCCGGCTGCGCCTGCGCGACTGGCTGCGGGCGTACATCTCGCTGGCTCAGCTGCCCACGCTGCACGGTCTCGGCCCGGCCCGGCCCAGCCGCACGATCGCGCTGGCCCTGCCGGCCGGCCACGCCCTGCACCCCGGCCCCGAGTGGGTGGTCGAGCGGGTGCTCGGCGGCGTGCTCGACGTCGGCATCGGGCTGCGCCAGCCACCGGACGAGGCCCAGCACGAGCAGCTCGCCGTCCCGCTGCCGCCGGGAGCGGCTCGCGCGGCGGGGGTCGACACCAGCCGCTGGTGGAAGGACCTGGCCAAGCACCGCGAGGAGATGGCCGTCCTCGCGGCCGCCCGACTCGAGGCCGACGGCGGCGGCACGCTGCGGCCCGTGGGCGGCTGCGACGTCCTGACCCTGCTCAGCGGCCACTGGCTGCGCAAGCACCTGGCCACCGAGGACGGCATCGGGATGCGCGCGCTCGCCGTCCCGATGCGCTCTCGCGGCTGGTTCGACCTGGCCCGGATCGACCCGGCGTTCGTCGGGGCAGCCGCGGCCGCGACGGAGTCGGAGCTGCGCGGCGTCCAGCGCCCGCTGCTGGTCACCACCCACGAGGTCGGGCTGGCGGCGTCCCTGCTGTCGACCGAGCAGCTGGCGAGGACGTCGCTGGCCGACTCCGTCGGGACGCAGCCGCACCACGAACGCAACGTGCTCTACCGCTGACCCCCGCTGTGATCCTCCCGAAGGTCCGCGACCCGCGCTTCGTGACGATCCGCCGCGGTGGGACGCTGACCGACCCGGACCACCACCTCCTCGCCCTCTGGGCGGCCACCTGCGCCGAGCACGTCCTGGTCCGGTTCGAGTCGGCCCGGCCGCAGGACGACCGCCCCCGGCAGGCCATCGAGCAGGCGCGGGCCTGGGCGCACGGCGAGATCACCATGACCCAGGCTCGGACCGCCGGTGGCCATGCCATGGGCGCCGCCCGAGACCTGCGTGGGGCGCCCCGCCACGCCGCCTACGCGGCCGGCCAGGCGGCCGTCGTCGCCCACGTCGCCGCCCACGAGCTCGGTGCGGCCGCCTACGCCATCAAGGCCGCCCGGGCGGCCGCGCCGGCCGGGGACGGCGAGAGGGCCGGACGGCTGGAGTGCCGGTGGCAGCGCGACCAGCTCCCCGCAGCGATCCGCGACCTCGTGCTCGACGACCAGCGTCTGCGGAACGACATCTGCTGGTCGGTCTTCGACTGCTGAGCCGACTCGCCTGCTGGCTACTGGCTGTCCTCGACGACCGGGGTGCCGTCCATCGCCGGCTCCAGCCGGGCCAGCTCCTCGACGACCCGGCGGGTCACGTCCTGACCGGTCAGGCCGAGGCTCGCCAGGATGGCGCCTCGGTCGCCGTGGTCCAGGAAGTGCGGCGGGATACCCAATGCGACCACGCGCGTGCCCAGACCGGCGTCGGTGACCTCCTGGGCCAGCCGCGAGCCGACACCCCCGACCCTCGACCCGTCCTCGATGACGACGACCAGCCGCACCTGGCCGGCCATCTCGACCAGGGCCGGGTCGACGGGCAGCACCCAGCGCGGGTCGACGACGGTGGCGGCCATGCCGTGCGCGGTCAGCCGGTGCGCGACGTCCAGGCCGATGCCGGCCATCGGCCCGACGGTCACCACGAGGACGTCGGCGGACGCGCTGCGGTGCAGGACGTCGACGCCGCCCACCCGCTCGACCGCCGGGATGTCCTGGGCCGGAACGGATCCCTTCGAGTAGCGCAGCACGCTCGGGGCGTCGGCGACGTCCAGCGCCTCGCGCAGCTCCTCGCGGACCCGGGCGGCGTCGCGCGGCGCGGCCACGTGGATGCCGGGCACGACCTGCAGGAGCGAGAGGTCCCACATGCCGTGGTGGCTGGCGCCGTCGGGGCCCGTGACACCGGCCCGGTCCAGCACGAAGGTGACGCCGGCCTTGTGCAGTGCGATGTCCATCAGCAGCTGGTCGAACGCGCGGTTGAGGAACGTGGCGTAGACCGCGAACACGGGGTGCAGCCCGGCGAAGGCCATCCCGGCCGCACTGGTGGCGGCGTGCTGCTCGGCGATGCCGACGTCGAAGACGCGCTGCGGGAACTCGGCCTGGAACTTTGCCAGGCCGACCGGGATGCACATCGCGGCGGTGATGCCGACGACGTCCTGGCGGCGGCGGGCGATCCGGACCAGCTCGTCCTCGAAGACGTCGGTCCACGGCACGCCGGAGCTGGCGACGGCCTCACCTGTCTCGGGGTCGATCGGGCCGACCGCGTGGAAGCGGTCACCCTCGTCCGCGAGCGCCGGCGCGTAGCCGCGCCCCTTCTGGGTGAGGACGTGGACGAGCACCGGGCCGCCGTAGGTCCGCGCCTGGCGCAGCGTCTTCTCCACTGCCTCGATGTCGTGACCGTCCACGGGGCCGACGTACTTGAGCCCGAGGTCCTCGAACATGCCCTGCGGGGCCACGATGTCCTTCAGGCCCTTCTTGACCCCGTGCAGCGTGTCGTACATGGCGCTGCCGACGACGGGGGTGCGGCCGAGGGTCTGCTTGCCCCAGGCGAGGAACCGCTCGTACCCGCGGGTGGTGCGCAGCGTGGCCAGGTGCTGGGCGAGGCCGCCGGTGGTGGGAGCGTAGGAGCGTTCGTTGTCGTTCACGATGATGGTGAGCGGCAGGGTCTTGTCCGCGGCGATGTTGTTGATCGCCTCCCAGGCCATGCCGCCGGTCAGCGCGCCGTCCCCGATGACGGCGACGACGTGCCGGTCGTGCTCCCCGCGCAGCCGGTACGCCTGGGCGATGCCGTCCGCCCAGGACAGCGACGTCGTGGCGTGCGAGTTCTCGACGACGTCGTGCTCGCTCTCGGCCCGCGAGGGGTAGCCGGACAGCCCGCCGGCGCTGCGCAACCCGCTGAAGTCCTGCCGGCCGGTCAGCAGCTTGTGCACGTAGGACTGGTGGCCGGTGTCCCACACGACGGTGTCGTGCGGGGAGTCGAACGCGCGGTGGATCGCGATCGTGAGCTCGACCACCCCGAGGTTGGGGCCGAGGTGACCACCGGTCCGGGCGACGGCGCTGACCAGGAAGGTGCGGATCTCACCGGCGAGCGCCTTGGCCTCGTCGCGGCTGAGCCGCTGCACGTCGCGCGGCCCCTTGATGGTCTCGAGGAGCATCCGGCCAGTCTAGGTGCGGGCCGCGCTCGCGTCGCGCACGGCGACCCGGAGCGTGGCGGTCTTCACAACCTCGGCACGTACCGCAGGCCGCGCAGCGCGTCGCCGACGAGGCGGACGGCGCGGTGCAGCTCGAGCAGCCGGGCGTGCTCGTGGTCGAGCGCGACCAGGAACGCGTCCAGGGCCGCCGGGTCGAGGTGCTCACGCAGGTCGGCGCGGCCCTCGGCTCGGGCGGCCGTGTTCGCCTGCCCCTGGGCCGTGACGTGTCGCAGCGCCAGCCAGGCCAGGGCGACGGGCTGCTGACGCAGCACGGGGTGGGCGCGGTACTCCGACGGGCACTGGTCGAGCAGCCAGCCGGTGGCGGTGTGCTGCCAGCCGGGAGTGCCGGGCGGGCGGACCGCCGCTGGCCAGCCCGGCGGCAGCTGGGCGTCGGTCACGGGGTGTCCAGCCGCTTGCTGAAGATCGTGGTGCCGGACAGCGCGCCGTCCGGCGTGAGCGCGAAGTCCTCGATCGACCCGACTCGACGCCACCCCCGGCGGGCGTACAGCGACTCGGCGTCGCTGCCGGTCTCGGTGTCCAGGACCAGCAGCGTGCGGCCCAGCCCGACGGCGTCCGCCGTGAGACCGGTTAGGAACCCGACGCTCGCACCGCCGGCCACGCAGTCGACGAGCACGTCAGAGAGGCCGTCCACGACCTCGGGGTCGGGATCGGCGTCCAGCAGCTGCACGGGCACGGACCCATCCTGCCCGCGGACGTCCAGGTCAGCGGAGTGGGGCACTCGAGGCCCCACGGGCGCCCCTCTTCCCTCGTCTCGGCGCGCTCTCCCCGCCCCGTGGTCTTGACTTAGTTCACGACTCGAACGAAGATGCTTCCCATGACGACGACGTCCGACGACCTGGTGCTCGGGATCGACTCCTCGACCCAGTCCGTCAAGGCGCTGCTCGTCCGCGCCGCGGACGGCAGCTTGGTCGACGAACGCACCACCGCGCACCCCGACGGCACCGAGGTCGACCCGCGGGCCTGGCTGGAGGCGCTGGACGCCGTCACCGCCGACCTGCTCCCCCGCGCCGCCGCCGTGGCCGTGGGCGCGCAGCAGCACGGCATGGTGGCGCTGGACGCCACGGAGACCGCCGTGCACCCCGCGCTGCTCTGGAACGACGTCCGGTCCGCCGACGCGGCTGGCCAGCTCATCCAGGAGTGGGGCGGCCCGCAGGCTACCGCCGACGCGGTCGGCTCACTGCTGGTCGCCTCGTTCACGGCGACCAAGCTGCGCTGGCTGCGCGACTTCGAGCCCGAGCGCGCCGAGCGCGTCCGCCGCGTGCTGCTCCCGCACGACCTGCTCACCTGGCACCTCGGGGGACGGGCCGACGACCCCACCACGGACCGCGGCGACGCCTCGGGGACCGGATACTTCTCGCCCGCGGACGACGCGTGGCGGCCCGACCTCGCCGCGGACGCCCTCGGGCACGAGTTCGCACTCCCCCGGGTGGCCGCACCGGCCGAGGTGGTCGGCCGGACGTCGACTGGCGCGCTGGTCGCGCCCGGCACCGGCGACAACATGGCCGCCGCGCTGGGCCTGGGCCTGCGCCCCGGGGATGTCGCGGTCTCGATCGGTACGTCCGGTGTCGCGTCCGCCGTCGCCGGCGCGGCGTGCGCCGACCCCAGCGGCGAGGTCGCGGGCTTCTGCGACGCCACCGGCGCGTTCCTGCCACTGGTCTGCACGCTGAACGCCGCACGGGTGCTGGACACCACGGCCCGGCTGCTGGGCACCGACCACGAGGGCCTTGCCTCGCTAGCGCTGTCCGCGCCCGCCGGGGCCGGCGGACTGACCCTGCTGCCCTACCTGGACGGCGAGCGCACCCCCAACCGCCCCGACGCCCACGGCACCCTGCACGGCCTGACCACGGCGACCGGACCGGAGCACCTGGCGCGGGCCGCCGTCGAGGGCCTGCTCTGCTCGCTCGCCGACGCCGTCGACCGGCTCGTCGAGGTCACCGGCCTCGAGGTCGGCCGCATCGTCCTGGTCGGCGGCGGTGCCCGCAGCCAGGCCGTGCGCGAGCTGGCCCCGGCCGTCTTCGGCCGGTCCGTCGTCGTCCCTGGCGACGCCCAGTACGTGGCCCTCGGCGCCGCCCGGCAGGCCGCCTGGGCGCTGTCCGGCGCAGACACCGCGCCGGCCTGGTCCCTGCCCGATCCCCTCACGTTCGACGCCGAACCCACCCCGCACGTCCGCGAGGCCTACGCCAGGCTCCGCGATCGCACCGACGACTGGAGCTCCTGATGCAGATCCCCGCCCCCGCCCCCTCCGACAAGTTCTCGTTCGGTCTCTGGACCGTCGGCTACCAGGGCCGCGACCCCTTCGGTGAGCCCACCCGCGCGCCGCTCGACCCGGTCCGCTCGCTGCACGAGCTGGCCGCCCTCGGTGCCTACGGCGTCAACTTCCACGACAACGACGTCATCCCGTTCGGCGTCGACGAGGCCGAGCGCCAGCGGATCATCGACCGGTTCACCAAGGGCCTGGCCGACACCGGACTGGTCGTGACCACGGCGACGACGAACCTGTTCACCCACCCCGTGTTCAAGGACGGTGGCTTCACCTCCAACGACCGGGACGTCCGCCGCTACGCGATCCGCAAGGTGATGCGCAACATCGACCTGGCCGCCGAGCTCGGCGCCGAGACCTACATCTGCTGGGGCGGGCGCGAGGGCGCCGAGTTCGGCGCGTCCAAGGACATCCCCAACGCGCTCGACCGCTACCAGGAGGCGTTCAACCTGCTCGGCGAGTTCGTCACCGACCGCGGGTACGACCTGAGGTTCGCGATCGAGCCCAAGCCCAACGAGCCCCGCGGCGACATCCTGCTGCCCACCGTCGGGCACGCCCTGGCGTTCATCGAGACCCTCGACCGGCCCGAGCTCGTCGGGGTGAACCCCGAGATCGGCCACGAGGAGATGGCCGGCGTCAACGCCGCCCACGGGTACGCGCAGGCGCTCTGGCAGGGCAAGCTCTACCACATCGACCTCAACGGCCAGAACGGCCCGAAGTTCGACCAGGACCTGCGGTTCGGCGCGGGCAACGTGCGCGGCGCCTTCTGGATCGTGGACACGCTGCTCATCGGCGGCTACGACGGCCCGGTGCACTTCGACTACAAGCCGTCCCGGACCGAGGACGACGCCGGGGTCTGGGTCAGCGCCGCGGCCTGCATGCGCAACTACCTGATCCTGCGCGAGAAGGCCCTCGCGTTCCGGGCCGACCCCGAGGTGCAGGAGGCGCTGCTCGCCTCGCGCCTGGACGAGCTCGCGGTGCCGACGCTGGCCGAGGGCGAGGACTGGCGAGCCCTGGAGCAGGCCGACCTGGCCGACCCCGAGGAGCTGGCCGTTCGCGGCATGGCGTTCGAGCACCTGGACCAGCTGGCGCTCGAGCACCTCTACGGCGTTCGCGGCTGAGCGCGGCGCCGTCGCCATGACGTCGCCCGGTCCGACGGGCGCCCCGGCGGCCACCGACCGGCTGCGCCGCGAGAACACCGCACTGGTGCTCAGGTCGTTGCGGGACAACGGTTCGGCGAGCCGGGCCGCGATCGCCCAGCGCACCGGCCTGGCTAAGGCCACCGTCTCGGCGATCGTCGCCGAGCTCTCCAGCGCCGGCGCGGTGCTGGAGAGCCCGGCCGAGCCGGACGTCGCACCCACCGGCCGCTCGGGGCGCCCTGGGCGGCCGGTCCGGCTGCACGGCCGGGACACCGTCGGCCTCGGCCTCGAGGTCAACGTCGGCTACCTCGCCGCGACCGCACTCGACCTGTCCGGCCGGGTGGTGCTGAGCAGCCAAGTCCCGCTCGAGTCCGACCGAGCTGGACTCGACGGCGTCCTGGCCCTGGCCGAGGACAGCCTGGCCCGGCTCACCGCGGACGGGCACCGGGTGCTCGGGCTGACCCTCGCGGTCCCGGGCCAGGTCGAGCTGGACACCGGGCGCGTCATCGAGGCGCCCAACCTGCACTGGCACGACCGGGACGTCGCCGCCGACCTCGACCATGCCCTGGGCGAGCTCACGGTACGGGTGGACAACGACGCGAACTGCGCCGCAGCCGGCGAGGCCGCGTTCGGGGCCGGCCGCGGCTGCTCGGACCTGCTGTACCTCACCGGGACCGTCGGCGTCGGCGCCGGCGTCGTGGTGGCCGGGGAGCTGCGTCGGGGGGCGCACGGGCTGGCCGGCGAGGTCGGCCACGCCCCCCTGGGTGCGGCCGGTGCACCCTGTGCCTGCGGCCGCACCGGCTGCTGGGAGACGGCCGTCGGGCTGCTGGCGCTGCTGCGCGAGACCGGCACGTCCTTCGCCGAGCTGGGCAGCCACGACCCGGTCACCGTGGCGTCGCGGATCGCGGAACGGTGCCCCGACGACGAACCGGTCCGGGCCGGCGTCCTGCGCTTCGGGCGTTCTCTCGCAACGGGTCTGGCCGTGCTGGCGGCCACCCTCGACCCGGAGGTCATCGTGCTCGGTGGCTCGTTCGTCCCGCTCGGGGACTGGCTGCTGCCGGTCGTCGACGAGCAGGTCGCGGCGGTCAGCAGCTCGCGGGTCGCGCTCAGCACGCTCGGACTGCACGCAGCATCCACCGGCGCGGCCGCCGCCGTCCTCGGCGAGGTCTACGCGGGGACGCTCGCCCTGGCCTGATCGCCGGGCGCGCTGCCCTGGCCGACGAGTCCGTCGCGGGCCCGGGAACGGTTCTCCGGTGCGGCAGTGGCCGCGACGGCGTCCCGGCACACGTCGGACAGCGCGCGCGCCGGGTCGGCGAGCAGCTCCTCGAAGGCCTTCTCGGCGGCACCGATCAGCACGGCGTCACCGCCGAGCATCGGCACGACGACGTGCACCTGCTCGCGCGGTGCCTCGAGCGCCGCATCCGTGAGCGCCTGCAGCGCCTGGTCCTGGATCACCGGGAACAGCGCGCGGAAGATCCCGCCAAGGACGATCACCTCGGGGTTGAGCACGTTCACCACGCTGCCCAACCCGATCCCCAGGTAGCGCCCCACCTCGCGCAGCGCCGCCGACGGCCGGTCGACCTGCTCCAGCCGGTCCATCACCCGGTCGAGCTCGGTGTCGTCCACCCTCAGCGCCCGGGCGATGGCGGGCAGGCAGACCTCGGTCTCCCAGCACCCCGTACTGCCGCAGCGACAGACCCGACCCCGGGTGTTCACGATGAGGTGCCCGAGCTCGCCGGCGTAGCCGCCGATGCCCTGCAGCGGGTGGGCGTCGACGATGACGCCACCACCGAGGCCGACGTCGCCCATCAGGAAGACCAGGTTGTCGAAGCCGACGCCCGCGCCGCGGGTGTGCTCCGCCAGGACACCCAGGTCGGCGTCGTTCCCGACCAGCAGCGGGACCGAGTGGGACATGCGCTCGCGCAGCAGCTGGGCGAACGGCACGTCGTGCCAGCCCAGGTTCGGCGCGAACCGCACCACACCGTCCCGCTCGCGAACCACCCCCGGGACGCCCAGACCGATGCCCAGCAGGGCGCCGTCAGCCGGTGCCGACGCCACGATCTGCCGGATCAGCCGGACGACCGCGGTGGCCACAGCGGCGGGGCTGTGCGAGACCGGCGTCCGGCCGCTGGCCCGCTGCAGCACCTCGCCACCGAGGCCGATCCGCGCCACCTGCAGGACCTTGACCCCGACGTCCACCGCGATGACGTACACGGAGTCGCTGCTCGGCCGCACGTCCAGGGAAGGCCGGCCCGCGGGGCGACGCCCGCCGTGCCGCTCGCCCGGCGTCGCCTCGACGACGGCACCGAGCTCGACGAGCTCGCCGACCAGCGCGCCGATGGTGCTGCGGTTCAGACCCATCCGCGACGTCAGCTCGGCCCGCGAGAGCTCACCGTCGTGGTGCAGGTGCGCGAGCACCGTGCCCAGGTTGTGCCGACGCACCGCCTCCTGGTTCGTGCCCGTTCCCGGACGACGAGCTGACGCCACGTCTCACACCCCCCTCAGCAGGTAGACCCGCGTCACTGCCCGCCCCCGGTCAGATACCGCTCGCGCTGCGGCGGCGGCGCGAGATCGCGTCGACCGAGGCGGCGAGCAGCAGGACCCCGGCGGTCACCAGGTAGTTGACGTACGCCTGCAGACCCAGCAGACCGAGCCCGTTGTCGATGGTCGCGATCACCAGGCCACCGATCACGGCGTCCCGCGCCTTGCCCTTGCCACCGAAGAGGCTCGTGCCGCCGATGACGGCGGCCCCCACCGCGTACAGCAGCGTGTTGCCCGCACCGGCGTCGGGCGTCACCGAGTTCAGCCGCGAGGCGGCGATGATGCCCGACAGGGCAGCCATCGAGGAGCACACCACGAAGACCGAGATGCGGATCCGGCGCACGTCGATACCGGCGCGGCGGGCTGCCTCGGAGTTCCCACCGACGGCGTAGATGTGCCGGCCGTACCCAGTGCGCCCCAGGACCAGGGTCCAGACCACCAGCAGGATGCCGACGATCGGGACGACGTAGGGGATGCCCGCCACCGTGACCGTGGGCACCCGCGCGCGGTTGGCGCTCAGCACGTAGGTGAAGGCCAGGAGGACGACCGCCAGCGAGATCACCCGCGCCAGCACGAGCGCGAACGGCGGGTGCTGGAGCTGACGCCGGATCTGCATGCGCAGGCGCAGCAGCTGGATCGCGGCGTAGGCCAGCGACACGAAGACCGCGAGGATCCAGCCCCACACGACGGGCAGGTTGCTGTTGGCGATCCCCACGATGACGTCGTTGCGCACCGGGACCGTCCCGCCCTCACCGATCAGCCGCAGCGTGATGCCCTGCAGGCCCAGGAAGAACGCGAGCGTCACGACGAACGACGGGATGCCGAGGCGGGCCACCAGCAGACCGATGACCAGACCGATCGCCAGGCCGGTCGCCACGCCACCGACGACGGCCAGCGGCCAGCTCCAGCCCTTGTCGTTGATCAGGATCGCCATCACACAGGCGGCCACACCACCTGCCACACCCGCGGACAGGTCGATCTCGCCCAGCAGCAGGACGAACACCAGGCCCATCGCGAGCACGCAGATGGGGCCGGCCTGGACCGTCAGGTTCGCCAGGTTGCCGAACGACGGGAAGGTGTCCGGGCGCAGGATGGTGAACACCAGGAACAGCACGATGAGGCCCAGCACGGCCGGCAGGGCTCCCATGTCACCGCCGCGCAGCTTGTCGACGTACTCGCGGGTCGCACCCGCCACCGTCGTCGCGCGCTGGTCACCGCTGAAGTCGGTGCCTGCGACGCTGGCCTCGTCGCTGGACGTCGTCGTCATCGTCTGCTCCTCGCAGGGTGGGGCTGAGTTGAAGGGCGTCGCGCGTTAGGCCGACTGGGCAGCCGTGGCCTTGGAGATCCCCAGGTCACCGGAACGCCCGGCAGTGATGAGCTCCACCACTCGGCTGTGGTTGACGTCGGCGGCCGGGACGTCGGCCGCCACGCGGCCGAGGTACAGCGCGGTGATGCGGTCCGCCACCTCGAACACGTCGACCATGTTGTGCGAGATCAGGAGGACGCCCAGACCGTGGTCGGCCAGCCGGCGGACCAGGTCGAGCACCTGACGGGTCTGGGCCACGCCCAGGGCGGCGGTCGGCTCGTCCAGCAGCACGACCTTGGAGTTCCACAGCACCGCCTTGGCGATGGCGACGGTCTGTCGCTGGCCGCCGGAGAGGCTGGCGACGGACTGGCGCACCGACTTCACGGTGCGGACGGACAGCGAGGCCAGCGTCTTGCGGGCCTGGTCCTCCATCGAGGCCTCGTCGAGCAGCACGCCCGACCGGGTCTCGCGGCCGAGGAACATGTTCTCGACGATGTCCAGGTTGTCGCACAGCGCGAGGTCCTGGTAGACGATCTCGATCCCCAGCGCCGCAGCGTCCTTGGGTCCGTGCACGGCAACCGGCTTGCCGTCGAACAGGTACTCGCCGGAGTCCGCGGAGTAGATGCCAGCGATGGTCTTCACCAGCGTCGACTTCCCCGCGCCGTTGTCACCGACCAGCGCCGTGACCTGCCCCGGGTAGATCTTGAGATCGACGTCGTGCAGCACCTGCACGGCACCGAAGCTCTTGTTGATCCCGCGCAGCTCGAGCAACGGGGTCCCTGGCTCGGCGCTCTTCGCGCTGCCCGGGGAGGACGGACGGTCCGCAGGGGCGGGCTGAGCCGGCTGAGCTGGCTGGTCGGTCGCGTCGGACTCGGTCATGACCTCTCCTTTGTAGTACCAGGACGCATCGTGCCACCGAACGGCTCCGGTGCCGACACGGGTGTCGGCACCGGAGCCATCTCGATCAGCGCGTCAGGAGACGCCGTACTTCGTGCAGAGCTCGGCGTAAGCGCCGGTGCAGACCTCAGCAGCGCTCGCGCCACCGTCGGACACGACGTCCTTCACCGAGTCAGCGGTGATCGACTTCGGGTCCAGCAGCACCGAGGGGACGTCGCGGTTGCCCGTGTCGTCGTGAACGGTGCCGGTCGTGGTGCCCTTCTGGCCCTTGGTGATCGCGATGGCCAGGTCAGCCAGAGCGCCGACCTCTTCCTTCGCGGACTTGTAGACCGTCATGCACTGGCTGCCGTCGAGGACGTTCTGCAGACCCTGGACGGTTGCGTCCTGACCCGTCACCGGGACCTTGCCCTCGAGGTGGTTCTTCTTCAGGATGGCGATCGCCGCGTTGCCCAGGCCGTCGTTGGCCGCGAGCACGCCGTCGATCTTGCCCTTCTGCTGCGTGAACATCTGCTCGAAGATCGTGCCCGCCTGCAGGTTGTCCCACTTGGGAACGGCCTGCTCGGCAACCTGCTTGTACTCGGTCTTCGCGTCGAGGACCTTGTGCGCACCGGCTGCGAACAGCGTGGCGTTGTTGTCCGTCGGCGAGCCGTTCAGGTAGACGATGTTCGCCGGCTTGTCGCCGAGGCACTTCGCGAGGGCCTCACCCTGCAGGGTGCCGACCTTCGAGTTGTCGAACGACACGTAGTAGTCCGCGCTGCCACCGAGGGTCAGACGGTCGTAGTCGATCGTCGCGACGCCCTGCTTCTTCGCCTTGGCCTCGATCGCCGCACCGGAGTCGGAGTCCAGGTTGACGATCGCCAGGACGGTGACGCCCTGGGTCAGCATCTGGTCCGCGATCGTCTGCATCTTGGTCGCGTCACCCTGGGCGTTGTCGATGACCGCGGGGATCCCGGCGTCCTTGAACGCCTTCTCCAGCGCGGGACGGTCCGACGACTCCCAGCGAGCCGACGACTTGGTGTCGGGGAGGATGACCCCGATCTTGCCCTTCGACGCAGCGGTGCTCGAGCCACCCGATGCGTTGTCGTCACTGCTTCCACATGCCGTCAGCGCGAGAGCCACACCCAGGGCCCCAATCGCTGCCACGTAGCGCTTGCCTACCACTCCAGACCGCCTCCTCGACCGGCGCACGTCCGTCACGTGTTAGACACGTTGACGCTACGTGGGCGTAATTGTTGTGAGCGACAACGTATGGGCCGGAGGTCGTGTCGTCCAGTGGTTCGGGACAACAAATAGGTCTCGGACCGATCACGGTAATGATGGAACGCGCAGATCGGACAACCCGATCACGCACCGCTGCTCCCACTCACTCAGCGTGGGCGCATACAGGGACACAAGCGCACATTCGTGCTCCGTATCGATCCGGTCTCGCTGGCGTCTCAACGCGAGACCAGGCAGCGCCGGCGTGTCACGTCGACACCACGAGGCCCGTGAGCGGACGTGCGCGTCCGCTCACGGGCCCCGTGCCGCAACGACTCCCTGGCTCAGCCCACCAGCGAGCGCAGGACGTACTGGAGGATGCCGCCGTTGCGGTAGTAGTCCGCCTCCCCCGGCGTGTCGATCCGCACGCGCGCGTCGAACTCGACGTCCTCGCCCGACTCCTTGCGGGCCACGACCTTCACGGTGCGCGGGGTGCTGCCGTCGTTCAGCTCGGTGACCCCCGAGACGTCGAAGGTCTCCGTGCCGTCCAGGCCGAGCGACTGCGCCGACTCGCCGTCCGGGAACTGCAACGGCAGGACGCCCATCCCGATCAGGTTCGACCGGTGGATCCGCTCGTAGGACTGGGCGATGACCACGCGGACGCCGAGCAGCGCGGTGCCCTTGGCGGCCCAGTCCCGGCTGGAGCCGGAGCCGTACTCCTTGCCCGCCAGGATCACCAGCGGGATCTGCTGCTCCGCGTAGGCCTGCGCGGCGTCGTAGATGGACGCCTGCTCACCCGTCAGCAGGTTCTTGGTGAAGCCGCCTTCGACGCCGTCCAGCAGCAGGTTCTTCAGCCGGATGTTCGCGAACGTGCCGCGGATCATCACCTCGTGGTTGCCGCGGCGCGAGCCGTAGGAGTTGAAGTCCCGACGCTCGACGCCGTGGTCGGCCAGGTACCGACCGGCCGGGCTGTCCGCCTTGATCGAGCCGGCCGGGCTGATGTGGTCGGTCGTCACCGAGTCGCCGAGCACCGCCAGCACCCGGGCCCCGGACACGTCGGTGACGGCATCCGGCTCGGCCTGCATGCCGTCGAAGTACGGCGGCTTGCGCACGTAGGTCGACTCGCCGTCCCAGTCGAAGGTGTCGCCGGTGGGCGTCGGCAGCGACTGCCACCGCTCGTCGCCGGCGAACACGTCCGCGTAGTCCCGGGTGAACATCTCCTTGTTCAGCGAGCTCGCGATGACCCGGTCGACCTCGGCCGGCTCGGGCCAGATGTCGCGCAGGTACACGTCGTTGCCGTCGTGGTCCTGGCCCAGGGCGTCGGTCTCGAAGTCGAAGTCCATCGTGCCGGCCAGCGCGTAGGCGATGACCAGCGGCGGGGACGCGAGGTAGTTCATCTTCACGTCCGGGTTGATCCGGCCCTCGAAGTTGCGGTTGCCGGACAGCACCGAGACCACGGCCAGGTCCTGCTCGTTCACCGCGGCCGACACCTCGTCGATGATCGGGCCCGAGTTGCCGATGCAGGTGGTGCACCCGTAGCCAACCAGGTGGAAGCCGAGCTTCTCCAGGTACGGCGTCAGGCCGGACTTGTCGTAGTAGCCGGTGACGACCTTGCTGCCGGGGGCCAGCGACGTCTTGACCCAGGGCTTGCGCTCCAGGCCCGCCTCGACGGCCTTCTTCGCCAGCAGGCCGGCGCCGACCATCACCGACGGGTTGGAGGTGTTGGTGCAGCTGGTGATCGAGGCGATCGCGACCGCGCCGTGGTCGATCTCGACGTCCTGGCCGTCCAGCGAGATGGTGGTCGGCCGCGATGCGCGGTTCGCCACGTCGCCGTCGTGCACCGGGGCGCCGTTCTGCGGCTGCGCGGAGTCCGGGGTGGGCGGGTCGGACGCCGGGAACGAGTCGCCGAGGACCGAGTCGCCGGCCTGCTGCGACACGTACGCCGGCAGCACCTCGCGGAAGCCGGCCTTGGCCGCGGACAGCTCGACGCGGTCCTGCGGACGCTTCGGGCCGGCGATGCTCGGCACCACGGTGGACAGGTCCAGCTCGAGGTGCTCGCTGAACCGCGGCTCGACGGACGCGTCGTGCCACAGGCCCTGCTCCTTGGCGTAGGCCTCGACGAGCGCCACCTGGGCGTCGTCCCGGCCCGTCAGCCGCAGGTAGTCCAGCGTGACCTCGTCGATCGGGAAGATCGCGCAGGTGGAACCGAACTCGGGGCTCATGTTGCCGATGGTCGCGCGGTTCGCCAGCGGCACGGCCGCGACGCCCTCGCCGTAGAACTCGACGAACTTGCCGACCACGCCGTGCTCGCGCAGCTGCTCGGTGATGGTCAGGACGACGTCCGTGGCGGTCGCGCCGGCCGGGATCTGGCCGGACAGCTTGAAGCCGACGACGCGCGGGATGAGCATCGACACGGGCTGACCCAGCATGGCCGCCTCGGCCTCGATCCCGCCCACACCCCAGCCCAGGACGCCGATGCCGTTGACCATCGTGGTGTGCGAGTCGGTACCGACGCAGGAGTCCGGGTAGGCCCGCAGCTCGGTGCCGCCGCCCTCGACCGCCACCTCGCGGGTCATCACGGTGCGTGCCAGGTGCTCGATGTTGACCTGGTGCACGATGCCGGTGCCCGGCGGGACGACCTTGAAGTCGTCGAACGCGCCCTGGCCCCAGCGCAGGAACTGGTAGCGCTCGCCGTTGCGCTCGTACTCGAGCTCCACGTTGCGCGCGAAGGCGTCCTCGCGGCCGAACACGTCGGCGATCACCGAGTGATCGATGACCATCTCGGCGGGCGCGAGCGGGTTGATCTTGGCGGGGTCGCCGCCGAGCTCCTTGACGGCCTCGCGCATGGTCGCGAGGTCGACAATGCAGGGCACACCGGTGAAGTCCTGCATGAGCACCCGGGCCGGGGTGAACTGGATCTCGGTGTCCGGCTCGGCATCTGGGTCCCAGCCGGCGAGCGCGCGCACGTGGTCGGCCGTGATGTTGGCGCCGTCCTCGGTGCGCAGCAGGTTCTCCAGCAGGACCTTCAGGCTGTACGGCAGGTTGTCCGCGCCGTCGATGCCCTTCAGCCGGAAGATCGTGTAGGTGTCGTCGCCGACCGTCAGGTCGCCCTTGGCACCGAAGCTGTCCTGGCTCACCGCTGCTCCTCCGTCTACCGGTGCGCACGTCTCGTGCAGCACGTCCTCGGTCACACTATCTTGATGTCGAGATAAATTCCAGGGTTGTCCGGCGACCCGCCGTCAGGCGATCCGTCGCTCGAGCGCGTCGCGCAGCGCCTCGGGCACCCGCACCGGCTCCCGCTCGGCCACCCGGACACAGACGTAGGTGATCTGGGCCGTGAAGACCATCTGCCCGTCCGGCACCCGGACCACCTCGAACCGCAGCACCAGCGACGTGCTGCCGACCGAGACCGGGTGCACCCGCACCTCGGCGCTCGTGTGCGGCCCGAGCGACCCCACCCACTGCACGTCGGCGTGCCGCAGCAGCACGTCCAGCCCCTCGGCGTTCAGCCCGGACGACGGCGTGCCCAGGTGCGCGAAGAACGCGGCCTGGGCGGCGTCGCAGTAGGCGAAGTACCACATGTTGAAGACCACGCCGAGGGCGTCGACCTCGTGGAACCGCACGTCGAACGGCCAGCTGAACGGGGCTGGCGGGGCGACGTCGTCGGGCACCCGTCGATCCTCTCGCGGACGCCGGTCCCCGGCCACCGCGGGCCCTACGACTGCGGCGCGGGCACGAGGCGGGCGACGCACTCGATGTGGTGCGTCATCGGGAAGCAGTCGAAGGCCCGCAGGGCGTCCAGCTGGTAGCCGTGCTCGGCGAACGTCTTGACGTCCCGGGCCAGCGCGGCCGGGTCGCAGGCGACGTACGCGACGGCTCGCGGCCGGACCGCGACCACCTGCTCGACCACCCGCCGCCCCGCGCCGTCGCGCGGCGGGTCGAGCACCACGAGGTCCGCGGTCATCCCGCTCTCCAGCACCGTGGCCAGCACCTGGTCGACCCGGCCGGCGGTGATGCCGACCTGGGTCAGCTCGTGCAGGTTGCGGCGCGCGTCCCGGACGGCGTGCGGATCGCCCTCCACGGCCAGCACCGCGCCCTCCGGGCCGAGCCGCTCGGCCAGCGCGGCGGCGAACAGCCCGACGCCCGCGAACAGGTCCAGGGCCTGCTCCCCCGGCGCCGGCTCCAGCATCTCCAGCACCGCACCGACCAGGGCCGCCGGGGCGCCCGGGTGCACCTGCCAGAAGCCGGACCCGCTGACCCGCATCGTCGCGGACCAGTCGCCGACCTCGACCTGCTCGCGGACCCACGTCCGGCCCCGCACCCGCTCCAGACCGCCCGGCGTGCTGACCGCGAGCGAGGCGTCCAACGCGCTGGCGGGCGGCAGCACCGGACGCCGGTGCCCCACCGGGCCGACCAGCACCAACGGCTTGTCACCACCGGACGGCGCGACCACCTCGACCCGCGAGGCGCCCACCCACTGCGGCGAGGACAGCTCGATGGCCTGCACCCGGCCGACCGCGATCGGGCAGCTCTCGATCTCGACCACCTGGTGCGAGCGGTGCTCGCGCAGCCCGAGCCGGCCGCGCGGGCTGATCGTGTGCTGCACCCGGGTGCGCCAGGCGAGCCCGTCGTCATCGCCCGGCACGGGCTCGACGGTCAGCCCGTCGACCAGTGGCGAGTCCAGCCCGGCCAGCCGGTGCAGCTGCTCGCGCACCACATCGGCCTTCAGCTCGCGCTGGCGCTCCAGCGTCACGTGCTGCCAGTCGCAGCCGCCGCAGCCCCCAGGCCCGCTGACCGGGCAGCGGGACGGCACCCGGTCCGGCGAGGCCTCGAGCACCTCGACGGCGTCGCCGCGCAGGAACCGGTCGGTGGCCGCACCCTCGGTGATCTGCACCCGCACCCGCTCGCCGGGCAGCGCGTGCCGGACGAAGACCACCCGTCCCTCGTGCCGCGCGACGCAGTGCCCGCCGTGCGCCACGGCCCCGACGTCCACCTCGACGACGCTGCCGACCAGGGCGTCCTGCTCGCCGCTCAGGAGGTGCCCCCCGGCGGCTTCGGGCCACGCCGGACGGCTCCCGGCGCCGGACCGCCCATGCGGCCCTCCAGCTTCTCCTCGAAGCCCTCCGAGGACTGCAGCTGCCACGGCACGCTGGCCACCATCACGCCCTGCATGAACAGCAGCCGGGCCTTGAGCCGCAGCGCGCTCTGGTTGTGCAGCAGCTGCTCCCACCAGTGCCCGACGACGTACTCCGGGATGTAGACCATGACGACGTCGCGCGGGCTGTCCCGGCGGATCGAGCGCACGTAGTCGATGACGGGCCGGGTGATCTCGCGGTACGGCGAGTCCAGCGACTTGAGCGGCACCGGGATGCCGCGGCGGTCCCACTCGGCCTGCAGCGCAGCAGTGTCCTCCGGGTCCACGTTGACGCTGATGCCCTCCAGGTAGGACGGGCGGGTGGCCCGCGCGTAGGCCAGGGCGCGCAGCGTCGGCCGGTGGATCTTGGACACCAGCACGAGCGCGTGCACCCGGGACGGCAGGACGACGTCCGTGCTGTCGTCGTCCGGGGCGAGCTCGGCCGCCACCGCCGTGTAGTGCTTCTTGATCGCCCGCATCAGCAGGAAGAGCACCACCATGGCCGCGATCGCGATCCAGGCGCCCTTGACGAACTTGGTCAGCAGGACGACGACCAGCACGAGCCCGCAGATGCCGGCACCGAGGCCGTTGATCACCCGGGCCCGCTGCATGCGTCTGGCCTCGGCGCCGGAGGCCGTGCGCAGCAACCGGTTCCAGTGCCGGATCATGCCGAACTGGCTGGTCGTGAAGGACACGAAGACCCCGACGATGTACAGCTGGATCAGCCGGGTCACCTGCGCGTCGAAGGCGACGATCAGGATGCTCGCCATCAGGGCCAGCGTGATGATGCCGTTGCTGAAGGCCAGCCGGTCGCCGCGGGTGTGCAGCTGGCGGGGCAGGTAGCCGTCCCGCCCGAGGATCGAGCCGAGGACGGGGAAGCCGTTGAAGGCCGTATTCGCCGCGAGCACCAGGATCACGCCGGTCGCGGCCGCCACGAGGTAGAACGCCGGTGAGAAGTGGTCGAAGATCGCCTTGGCGAGCTGGCCGATCACCGGGTCCTGCGAGTAGCTCTCGCCGCCGGGGAACAGGACGGTGCCGTCCGGGCCGACCACACCGGACTGGCCGTTGAGCAGCAGCTCGCCCGTGTCGTTGGGGTCGACGAAGACCAGGTGGGTGAAGTGCGCGAGCGCCAGGATCGACAGCAGCATGGTGACGGCGATCGCGCCGAGCCAGGCCAGCGTGGTCGCGGCGTTGCGGCTCTTCGGCTTCTGGAAGGCGGGCACGCCGTTGCTGATCGCCTCGACGCCGGTCAGGGCCGCGCAGCCGGAGGAGAACGCGCGCAGGATGAGGAAGAAGCCGGCCAGGGTGGCCAGGCCGCCCTCGTAGGCGGACTGCGGCTGGACCGTGAACTGTGCGCTCTCGACGTTGGGCAGGTCGCCGAACGCGAACCGCACGAAGCCCCACAGGCTCATGCCGATGATCGCGGCCATGAAGATGTAGGTCGGGATGGCGAAGGCCGAGCCGGACTCGCGGACCCCGCGCAGGTTCATCGCGGTCAGCACGGCCACGGCGATGACGGCGGCCACCGCCTCGTGCCCCTTGAGCGCCGGGATCGCGGAGGCCGCGTACTGCGACGCCGACGAGATCGACACCGCGACGGTGAGCACGTAGTCGACCAGCAGGGCGCTGGCGACGGTCAGGCCGGCCGTCGCGCCGAGGTTCGTCGTGGCCACCTCGTAGTCGCCGCCACCGGAGGGGTAGGCGTGCACGTTCTGCCGGTAGCTGGCGACCACGACGAGCATGACCACCGCGACGGCCAGCCCGACCTTCCAGCTGAACGCGTAGGCCCCGATGCCGGCCAGCGACAGGGTCAGGAAGATCTCGTCCGGGGCGTAGGCGACGGACGACAGCGCGTCGCTCGCGAACACCGGCAGGGCGATGCGCTTCGGCAGCAGCGTCTCCCCCAGTCGGTCGCTGCCCAGGGGGCGACCGACGACAAGACGCTTCAGGATCCGACCGGCGACAGGCACGGTCCTTGATGCTAGGGCCTGCCGGGCGTGTAGCGTGCGGTGCGGTCGTCCAGGGGGTGTTCGCGCCGCCCTGACGGCCACGATGACCGTGATCGAGGCGAGAGAGGCGTGGCGTGCACTTCGTCATCATGGGCTGCGGCCGGGTGGGCTCGACGCTCGCCCACAGCCTGGAGGCATCGGGTCACGACGTGGCGGTGGTCGACCAGGAGGAGACCGCGTTCCGGCGGCTCGGCGCCTCGTTCGAGGGACGCCGGGTGACGGGGGTCGGCTTCGACCGCGACACGCTGCGCGAGGCCGGTATCGAGCAGGCCTACGCCTTCGCCGCCGTCAGCAGCGGCGACAACTCGAACATCCTCGCCGCGCGCGTCGCCCGGGAGACCTTCGGCGTCGAGAACGTCGTCGCTCGCATCTACGACCCGGGCCGCGCCGAGATCTACCAGCGCCTCGGCATTCCCACCGTCGCGACGGTCCGCTGGACGTCGGACCAGATGCTGCGTCGGCTGCTCCCGGTCGGCGCGGCGCCGCTGTTCCGCGACCCCAGCGGCAAGGTCGTGCTCGCCGAGGTGCCCGTGCACCGCGGCTGGGTCGGCCGCCGGGTCGACGAGATGGCCGCGGTCGGGCGGTTCCGCATCGCCTACGTGAGCCGGCTGGGCGACGCGCTGGTGCCGACCGGCGACACGATCTTCCAGGACGGCGACCTGCTGCACGTGGCCGTGGTCGAGGCCGACCTGCCCGAGGTCTCCTCCGCCCTCGACTCACCCCCCGCGACGGACTGAGAGGCACCATGCGCGTCGTCATCACGGGCGCCGGCAGCGTCGGCCGCTCGATCGCCCGCGAGCTGCTGGGCAACGGCCACCAGGTGCTGCTGGTCGACAAGGAACCGCGGGCCGTGCAGACCCAGCGCGTCCCGGACGCCGAGTGGCTGCTCGCGGACGCCTGCGAGATCAGCGCGCTGCGCGAGGCCGGGCTGGAGAGCTGCGACGTGGTCGTCGCGGCCACCGGCGACGACAAGGCGAACCTCGTCGTCTCCCTGATCGCCAAGACGGAGTTCGGCGTGCCGCGCACGGTCGCCCGGGTGAACAACCCCAAGAACGAGTGGATGTTCGACGAGGCCTGGGGCGTGGACGTCGCCGTGTCGACGCCGCGGCTGATGACGGCCCTGGTCGAGGAGGCCGTGAGCGTCGGCGACCTGGTGCGGATCTTCCAGTTCCAGCAGGGCCGGGCGACGATGGTCGAGATGACGCTGCCCGACGACTCCCCCTACGCCGGGACGACGGTGGGCGAGCTCAGCTGGCCGCCGGACAGCGTCCTGGTCGGCATCATCCGCGAGGACCGGCCGATCGCCCCGAGCCGGGACGACGCGCTCGAGGGCGGCGACGAGTTGCTCTTCCTGACGGTGCCGGAGAGCGAGGGTGCGCTCGAGCAGATGCTCTCGCCCGGGCACGCCGAGCACCACAACGTGGGCGACTGACCTCAGGCCGGATCTGTCGAACCGCTCGGCCGCGCACCGTCCGTCGGCAGGTCCGTCGGCAGGTCCGTGGGCAGGTCCTCAGGGTCGAGCGGGGTGCGGCCGCGCAGCAGGACGGCGCCCATCGTCGCCACCGCCAGCAGGTACAGCGGCCAGCCGAGGACGATCTTCTCCACCCCGAGCCAGCCGACCCGGTCCGCGAAGTACGTCGGCAGCATGACGGCGACCCGGATCGCGTACATCGCGGACAGCACCAGCGTCAGACGCTGGCAGAGCCGCACGATGCCGGGGTGACCGCGCCAGGCCAGCGGATCCTCGGGGTGCGCCGCGCCCACGATGAACCCGACCATCGGCCACCGGGTCACGACGGACAGCAGGCTCACGGCGAGCAGCGCGCAGCTGTACAGGATGCCCGGCAGGAACGCGTCCTGGGCCCGCCCGGTGCGCAACGCGAAGAACGCCGCAATGCCCACCGCGAACAGGCTGCTCAGCGCGTAGCGCGGGGTCTGTCGCTGGACCAGCCGGACGGCGAGGGTGACCAGGACGATCCCCGCGCTGGCCACCAGGGCGGCCGTCAGGTTCTTGGACGTGGTCCAGACCACCACGAACGCGACCGTCGGCAGCGCGGCCTCGACCGAGCCGCGCAGGCCGCCGACCCCTTCCACGAGCCGGTGCCGGACGACCTCCTCCACGGTGGTGGCACCCTCCGGGACGTGCCCGAGGACCAGGCTCACGCGGCACTCACCGGGGGCTCACTCGCGGCTCGCTGGGGCTCACTCAGAGCCGCCGGGGAGCAGCTCGTAGCTCGGGTTGAACAGCACGCGAGCACCGTCGCGGCGAGCGATCCGCCCCCGCACCCGGATCCGGCTGCCGGCCTGGATCCCAGCGATCTGCCGTCGCCCCAGCCAGACGACGTCCACGGTGCCGGACCCGTCGTACAGCTCGGCGACCAGCGCCGGGACGCCGGCCCGCGGCCTCAGGGTCACCGAGCGCAGCGTGCCGCAGACACACGCCAGCTGACGGTCCGGGAGCTCGTCGACGGGGGTACCGCCGAAGCGGTCCGAGACCTCGCGAAGGTCCTCGGCCTCGAGCATCTGGTCCGAGCTGGACAGCCGGTGCAACGCCGAACGCAGCCGACCGCGAGTCTCACCCATGACACCAAGGGTAACCGCGCGCGGGGCCGCCGTATGCCCGCCGGCTCAGCGGCGCTCGGTGATCTCCGGCCCACGCCGGAACGGGGCCAGGTCGTCGTAGCTCTTCGGCGGCTCGTTGGCGGCGATCGACTCCTGCGCCGGGGCCTGCGAGCCGTCCTCGGGCTCCCCGTCCGCCGGGCCGCCCTCGACGTCGTCGCCCGTGGGCAGGCGCAGGGGCAGCAGCTCGCGCGGGCCCATCGGCTCGACGCCGCGGTCCACCACGACGCCAGCCACCAGGGCCTCGAGCGCCGCCGTCACCTCGGCCTGCGGCTCGATGGCGGCGCGGCCGTGGAACACGGCGCGCAGCAGCCAGCGCGGCCCGTCCACCCCGGTGAACCGCAGGGGCTGGAAACCGACCTTGCCGTCCGGCTGCGTCGCCGGAACCCGAGCGAGCAGCTCACGGCCGAACCGCCCGTAGCCGGGGTCGGCGGTGCCGCCCTGCTCGGTGATGCCGGCGGCGATCTCGGCGCAGACCTCGGACCAGATGCCCTCGCTGCGCGGCGCCGCGAACGCCTGGATCTGCACGGCGGCGTCCTCCAGCACGACGAACGCGCCGGTCACCTGCCCGGTGGCCTCCTCCATCTGCAGCTGGAGCTCGATGCCCTCGAGCATCGGCAGCCACAGCGAGCCCAGCTCGAGCCGGCCCTCGGCGTCCTCGACCTCCGAGCGGTCCAGCGGGCCGCCGGAGCGGTCGAACGTGGCCGCCCGGTCCGGGGTCACGTCCGAGGCCGGTCCGCCCTCGGCGAGATCGGCGTCCGCCGGGGTGTCGACGTCACTGTCGACGTCACTGTCGACGTCCACGTCACGAGCGGTGTCGACGTCCGGGTCGGCGTCCTTGCGACGCTTGAACAGGCTCACGAGATGTCTCCCTCCGAGGCTCCCGCCCCGATGTTGGTGCCCGGTGCTGGTGCCGCTCCGGCGAAGCCGCCGGTCGATCCGTGGCCGCCGGCGCCGCGAGCCGAGTCCGGCAACCCCGCCACCACGACGAAGTCGGCCCGCTCGACCCGCTGGACGACCAGCTGGGCCACCCGGTCGCCCCGGTGCAAGGTGACGGCGGTGGCGCGGTCGGTGTTCACCAGGTTGACATGGATCTCACCGCGGTACCCGGCGTCCACCGTCCCTGGTGCGTTGAGCGTGGTGACGCCGTGGCGCGCGGCCAGCCCCGAGCGCGGGTGCACGAACGCGGCGTAACCGAGCGGCAGGGCGATCGCGACGCCCGTGGGGACGGTCGCGCGCTCCCCTGGCCCGAGGGTCACGTCGACCCGGGTCAGCAGGTCCGCGCCGGCGTCGCCGAGGTGGGCGTACGTCGGCGTCGGCAGCTCGTCGTCCAGCTGCTGAAGCAGCACCTGGACGGTCGGCGCCTGGGCGTCCTGCTCTTGCGCGCTCATCGGCAGCGACCCTAGTCCCTCGGGTCGGTGGGTTCGCGTGCCACCCTGGTCCGGTGAGCGATGCCGGCGCCCCGCAACCCGAGTACCACGAGACCCTGCTGCCCTCGCTGCCCGTGTGGGTCGTCGTCCTGGCCGTGGCGGCCTGCTTCGGACTGGTCGCCCTGCGGCCCCTGGGGCCGGCCGGCGCCGGGGTCGTCGCGGGCGTCGCGGTGGTCGCCGCCGCCGCCGCCCTGCTGCGGTCCAGCGCCCGCGTGCAGGTGCACCAGGGCGAGCTGCGGGCCGGTCGGGCCCGGATCGAGACGCACTTCCTGGGACGGGTCGCCGTGGTCCCGGCAGCGCGGATGACGGCGCTGCGCGGCCCGCAGGCGGACGCCCGGGCCTACCTCTGCCAGCGTCCCTGGATCCGGGAAGGTGTCGTCGTCGAGATCGTCGACCCGGCCGACCCGGTGCCGTACTGGCTCATCTCCTCGCGCAAACCGGAACGGCTCGTCGCCGCGCTCCGGGCCGCTGGGGCCGGTGGAGCAGGCGACGAGCCGTCCGACGGCTCAGGTCAGGCGCACTCGCGGCACACCGGCTGACCGGCGGTCTCGCCGAACAGCTGGCTGCGGTGCTTGACCAGGAAGCATCGTGAGCAGGTGAACTCGTCGGCCTGGCGGGGAAGCACCCGGACGGAGAGCTCCTCGTTGGACAGGTCCGCGCCGGGCAGCTCGTAGCCCTCGGCCTGCTCGGTCTCGTCCACGTCCACCGAGGACGAGCTCTTGTCGACCCGTCGTGCCTTGAGCTCCTCGATGCTGTCTTCGTTCAGGTCGTCGTCGGTCTTGCGTGGCGCGTCGTAGTCGGTCGCCATGAGTGGGTCGCCCTCCGCGGGGTATCGCTGTGATGATCTTGCTGATCTTGGCTCATGCAGCTCGCCGCGTGGTAACGCGCTCGCGCTCGGTTTTGTGCCCGGCCAGGACAGGGATTGTGCCTCATCCGGACCAGTGCGGTCACACTGCGTCCGTGTCCGGTCGCAAAGGGCCCACCAGGTGCTGGAGTGCAGCATGCACCACGGGTCCGGCCGCGAGCACGAGGGACTCCCCCGCTGGCGCGTTTCCCAGTCCGGTGACCAGCGCGCCGGCCTCGCGGGCGACCAGCCCGCCGGCGGCGACGTCCCAGGGCTGCAGCCCTCGCTCGAGGTAGGCGTCGACCCGCCCGCAGGCCACCTGGCACAGGTCCAGCGCGCCGCTGCCGATCCGGCGGATGTCGCGCACCTGGGGCAGCAGCGCCGCGATCACCTGGGCCTGCTTGCGCCGTCGGCCGGAGTCGTAGCCGAAGCCGGTGGCCAGCAGCACCTGCCCCAGGTCGTCGACGTCGTTGACCTGCAGGCGCCGTCCGTCCAGGTGGGCGCCGCCGCCGAGGGTGGCGGTGTACGTCTCCCCCGCCGCGGGGTTGTGCACGCACCCGGCGAGCACCTGGTGGCCGGCCGGGTCGCGCGGGTCACCGGTCACGGCGGCGATGCTGACGGCGTACGCCGGGATGCCGTACAGGTAGTTGACCGTGCCGTCGATCGGGTCGACCACCCAGGTGATGCCCGAGGTGCCGACGACGTCGTCCCCCTCCTCGCCGAGCAGGCTGTCGTCCGGCCGGGCCTCCAGCAGCAGGCGGCGCAGCAGCTGCTCGCTGCGCTGGTCCATGACCGTGACGACGTCGGTCGGGCTGGACTTGGTGAGCGCCACGCCCAGGTCCGCCGGGCGCTCGTCGCGGATCAGCACGCCCGCCTCCCGGGCGGCGCTCTCGGCCAGGGCGAGCAGCGCGAGCAGCTCCGCCGGGTCCCGCGTCGCCGGCGCGTTCACCGGGCACCCCCGGCGACCAGCGGCGACGTCCAGTCCTCGCCGCAGGCCGCCGGCCGTGACGCGCGCAGGTTCTGGCAGCAGCCCACCGGACAGGTGGACGGCGTCGGGCCGCGCGACCCGAGGGACGGACGCTCCGGCTCCCCACCGCGGGCCTGCGCGGCGCGCTCGACCAGGAGGTCGACCAGCCCGGTGACGAACCGGCGATCCGTGCCGACGGTCGCCGCGCGAGCGAACGGCAGGCCGATCTCGTCGGCGACCTCTCGCGCTTCGGTGTCGAGGTCGTACACCACCTCGAGGTGGTCGCTGACGAACCCGATCGGGCAGACCGCCGCCCCCGGGACCCCGGCCGCCTGCAACGCCCGCAGGTGGTCGCCGACGTCCGGTTCGAGCCAGGGCTGGGACGGCGGTCCTGACCGCGAGCAGTAGACCAGCTCCCACGGGACGGCGTGGCCGAGCTCGCGCCCGACGGCGTCCGCGACGACGGCTGCGACATCTCGGTGCTGCTCGGAGTAGGCCGGGCTGAGGTCGCCGCCGGGGCCACTGGCCTCGTCCATCACGTCCGGCACGGAGTGGGTGACGAACACCAGGTGGGCACCGGCGGGCAGCTGCGCCAGCGCCTGCAGCGCCGCCTCGGCGTTCGGCTCGACGAAACCCGGGTGGTTGAAGTACGGCCGCACCTTGGCGACGTCCAGCCCACGTCCCTCGGCGGCCAGGGTGAGGACCGCACCGGCCAGGTCCTCGCGGTACTGCCGGCAGCTGGAGTACGACGAGTAGGCGCTCGTCGTCACCACCAGGACGCGGCGGTGCCCGGCGTCGTGCGCCTCCCGCAGCGCGTCCGTGACGTACGGCGCCCAGTTGCGGTTGCCCCACAGCAGCGGCTGGTCCAGGCCACGGCCGTCCAGCTCCGTGCGCAGCGCGGCCAGCAGCGCTCGGTTCTGGTCGTTGATGGGGCTGCGCCCGTCGAAGAGCGCGTAGTGCTCGGCGACCTCGGCCAGCCGGTCGTCGGGGATCCCCCGCCCAGCGGTCACGTTGCGCAGGAACGGCAGGACGTCGTCCGGCCCCTCCGGCCCCCCGAACGAGAGCAGCAGGACGGAGTCGTACGGGTCGAGCGAGTCGTTCGTCGCGGCGCTCACGGCTCGATTGTGCCCGGCGGTTGGGTGCGCAGCGGCCGCGGGGCGTTCAGGTCGAGCACCACGGCGATCATCCGGACGCCGAACACGAGCGCCGCGCAGCCCAGCGCCACCCCCGGGCCGAGCAGGTCCAGCTCGTGCGCGCCGACCACCAGCGTGGCACCGAGGGCCGCCGGCACCGCGTACAGCTCGCGGGTCAGCACCTCCGGCACCTCCCGGGCCAGGACGTCGCGGAGCATCCCGCCCCCGATGGCTGACAGGGTGCCGACGATGACGCAGGTCAGGTCCGGCATGCCCAGCGCCAGGGCGGTCAGTGCGCCGCTGACGCAGAAGGCGCCGAGCCCGGCGGCGTCCAGCACCTTGACGATCCGCGAGATCCGGCCGAAGGCCGGGTGCCACAGGAAGGTGAGCACGCCACCGAGGGCGCCGGCCGCCACCAGTCGCCAGTCGGTGACGCCGGTGGGCGGGACCACGCCGATCAGCAGGTCGCGCAGGACGCCGCCGCCGAGGCCGGCCACCAGGGCCAGGACCAGCACCCCGAACAGGTCGAGCTGCTTCTTGACGGCGACGAGACCGCCGGAGATCGCGAACACCAGCACCCCGACGAGGTCGAGCACGAGCTGGAGCCGAGCATCAGGAAGGATCACGGGCAGCCAGCCTAGGCGCCTCGGGCGCGCCTGCCGCGATCCGAGCCGTCACGGTGGCAGAGTCGGACCTGCCACGATCTGGAGGTTTTCGGGATGCACGACCTGCGACTCGTCGGGGTCCACGACGACGGCGAGCACCTGGTGCTCGGCGACGCCGACGGCCAGCGCTTCCTGCTGTCGGTCGACGAGGCGCTGCGGGCCGCGGTCCGCCGCGACCGGGCGCACCTCGGCCAGCTGCAGATCGAGATGGGCGGCGGCCTTCGGCCCGCCGAGGTGCAGGCCCGGGTCCGGGCCGGCGCCACTGCCGAGGACGTCGCCGCGGCCTGCGGCTGGCCCGTGGACCGGGTCCGGCGCTACGAGGGACCCGTGCTGGCCGAACGTGAGCACGTCGCCGAGATGGCCCGCGCGGTCACCCTGCGCGGCCGCGGCAAGGACCAGGTCACCCTCGGTACGGAGGTCGGTCGTCGGCTGGCCGGGCGCGGCGTCGACCCCGACACGGTCAGCTGGGACAGCTGGCGCACGGATGACGGCCCGTGGACCGTGGTCCTGACCTTCCCGGCCGGTGGTCGGACCCGGCAGGCCCGGTGGCACTTCGACGCCACCGCGCGCACCGTGACGCCGGCGGACGACGAGGCGCGCTGGCTGAGCGAGCAGGCACCGGAGGCGGACGGCCCGCTCGGCGGTGCCCGGCTCGCTGCGGTGCCCAACGGCAGCCTCTACGACATCGAGGCCGACGGCGGGGTGGACGGGCCGCCGGTCCGCGAGCGCTCCGACGTGGACGACCCGCTCGACCTGATGACCGCGATGCGCTCACGCCGCCGAGAGCGTGACCTGCACCGCACCACGACCCGCCGCCCGCACAGCGAGCCGGTCGACCCGGCCGACGTCCCCGGGGCCCGGCACCCCGCGAGGCGTCGGCGTGCGCCGGTCGAGGCCCCGCTCGAGCTGGACCCCGCCCTGCTCGGTGACCCGCCGGCGGCGCACCCGCCGGCCAGCGAGGTCGCCGCGCTCGTCGCCGAGGCCACCAAGGCAGCGGAGTCGACCGAGCCGGTGGCCGAGCCGCACCGGTGGCCCCTCGCGGCCCAGATGCACGAGGCCGCTCGGGCGGACGACGAGGACACCGGCGAGATCCCCGTGCCGGAGCCCGTGGAGATCGCCCAGCTGGCACCCGAGCCCGAGGTCGACACGACGTCCGAACCGACGTCCGACACGACGTCCGACACGGCCCTCGACGCCACGTCGGACGAGCCGGACGAGCCGGATGACGAGCACGGCGGTCCGGGCAAGCACCGCCCCGCCGCCCGCGCTCGCCGCTCGAGTGTGCCGAGCTGGGACGACATCATGTTCGGCGCCAAGCGCGACTGACCGGTCCGGCCCGCTGGTGAGCGTCCGGTGAGCGTCGACTTCGGGTCCACGGACTCGGCCGGGGTCCTGCCGGCGCGGTGGATCCACGGGCAGCGTCCCGGTGGCGCTCCGGACCCGCTGCTGCAGGTGCACTGGTACGACGAGCACACCGCGATCATCCGGCAGAGCAAGTCGGTCACCTTCGAGGCGCCGTTCCTGTACCTGCTGTTCGGCAACGAGCGAGCACTGCTGCTGGACACCGGGGCGACCAAGGACCGGGCGCGGTTTCCGTTGCGCGACACCGTGGACAGCCTCGTCCGGGAGTGGACGTCGCGGTGGCTGGCCGCAGCCGACCGCGACGGCTACGGCCTGGTGGTGGTGCACTCCCACGCCCACGGCGACCACGTCGCCGGGGACGGCCAGCTGTCGGACCGGCCGCACACGGTGGTCGTCGGCCACGAGGTATCTGCGGTCCGTGCGTTCTTCGGTCTCGCCGACTGGCCGCGGGACCGGGCCGAGCTCGACCTGGGCGGTCGGGTGCTCGACGTCCTCGCGATCCCCGGCCACCACCCGGCGCACGTCGCGCTGCTCGACCGCTGGGCCGGCCTGCTGCTCACCGGCGACTCCGTCTACCCGGGACGCCTCTACGTCCGCGACCCCCGAGCGTTCGCGGCGAGCCTGGACCGGCTGGCCGCCCTGGTCGAGGACCGGGCGGTGCGGCACGTCCTGGGCTGCCACATCGAGATGACCAGCACGCCTGGCGTGGACTACCCGGTCGGTGCGACGTACCAGCCGGACGAGGCACGGCTGGCGATGACCCTGGGCCAGCTTGCCGAGGTGCGCGCGGCGGCGCACCGCTTCGTCGACGTCCCCGGCGTGCACCGGTTCGCCGCGTTCCACCTGTGGATCGGGCCGTGCCGGGGCGCAGCGGTCCGGCAGGCCGGGCGACTGCTCTGGTCGCGGGCCGACCGGCTGCCTATCCTGCGCAGATGGCGATGAACAAGCCGGTGGTCTTCGGCGTCCTCGGCGGTCTGGCGTGGTTCGTGCTCGGCATCCTGGTCGGGCACTTCTTCTGGTGACCGCACGTTTCGCGGTCGTCGGGTCGGGCTGGCGGGCGGGCTACTTCTGGCGGGCCGCCGCCGGGCTCGACGGACTCGAGTGCGTGGGCGCGGTGGTCCGGTCCCCCCGGGGCCTCGAGGTGCCGACGTTCCCGTCGCTGGACGACTGCGTCCGCCGGGCCAGCCCGGACTTCGTGGTCACTGCGGTCCCGTGGCCGGCCACGCCCGGCGTGGTCCGCGCCGCCGTCGCGGCGGGCGTGCCGGTGCTTGCCGAGACCCCGCCCGCGCCCGACCTCCCGGGCCTGCGGTCGCTGTGGGCGGACGTCGGGGCCAGCCCGCTCGTGCAGGTCGCCGAGCAGTACCTGCTCATGCCCTCGCACGCGGCCCGGCTGGCCCTGGTGCGCTCTGGCGCCATCGGCGTCCCGACCCAGGTGCAGGTCTCGTCCACGCACCAGTACCACGCGGTGTCGCTGATGCGTGGCTTCCTGGACGCCGGTCGCCGGCCGGTGCGGGTGCAGGCGACCCGGACCACCGCGCCGCTCGTGCAGCCGCTCGACCGCGACGGGTGGACCGACGAGGCGCACCCTGCCCCGGTGACCACGACCATCGCCACCCTGGACTTCGGCGAAGGGCGCTCCGGCGTGTACGACTTCACCGACAACCAGTGGCACAACCAGCTGCGGTTCCGCCGGCTGCTGGTCCGCGGCAGCCACGGCGAGCTGCGGGACGACGACGTCGTCCGGCTGACCGGGCCGCGCACGATCGTGAGATCGGCGCTGACTCGGCGACAGACCGGCTACGACCTGGACCTCGACGGCTTCGACACCGATCACATCTCGTGCGGCTCGGACGTGTTGTACCGCAACCCGTACGTCGGTCGGCGGTGGAACGACGAGGAGGTGGCGATCGCGACGCTCCTCGAGCAGATGGCGGCCTGGGTGGCAGACGCCGGTCCGCCGCCGTACCCGCTCGCGGACGGCGCGCACGACCACGCGGTGGCCCTCGCCGTCGACGAGGCGCTCGCTCGCGGCGAGGCGGTGACCACCGAGCACGAGCCCTGGGCCGGCTGACGGTGAAACCGCCGGTCGTCACCGACGGTGCTTCGACGCCCGCCAGTGGCCCGGGCGCCCGATCGACGGCGGCAGCGCGGTGGCGGCGTCCCCTCGCGCGGCGTTCACCTGGAACGCGGTGAGGTAGAGCGTGGACGACAGGTCGGCCCCGTGGACGTCGGCGCCGCGCAGGTCCGCGCCGATCACGTCAGCGCCGCGCAGGTCCGCGCCGCGCAGGTTCGCCCCGATCAGGTAGGCACCCCGCAGGTTCGCCCCCACCAGGTCGGCGCCGGACAGGTCCCGGCCCACCAGGTCGGCGCCCCGGCGCTCGGCGGGACGGCGCGAAGGACCTCGGACGAGCTCGCTGGCCCGGGTGAGCACCGGGTCCACCTCACGCCGGCAGCCCTCGCTGTCGACAGCGGCCAGCGCGTCGGCGTCCAGGTCGGTGAGTGCCGTGACCCGCGTCTGCGCCGCCAGCAGCGCGTCGTGCACCGGCTCGGTCTCGGGCCGGCCGAGGGCGTCCGCCAGGTACCAGAGCAGCTCGTGCAGGTCCCGCATCCGCTGGTAGGCGGGGAACATCGCGGCCGCGAGCTCGGGCGAGTCCTGCCAGGAACGCCCACCGAACGTCCGCTGGACGACGTGCTGACCGGCCCCGAAGCAGTCGTACACCGTGCAGCCGGCAAATCCCCTGTCCCGCAACGTGTCGTGGATCGAGCACCGGTGGTCGGCCAGCAGGTTGACGCACGGCTGGCCCGCCGGCTTGTCCAGCGCGAAGTCCGCCGACCGGCTGAAGGCCGGCACGACGCAGCACAGTCCGGCACAGCGACTGCAGTCGGCTCGCAGCTCCACCCGTCGAGCATCGCCGATCCCTGACCGGCACGCTCAGCGATTCACGAACCTCGCGGGGTACGAGTGGGCGCACGGCGGGGCGCTACTCGGCGTGCGGCCTCGGGATCCCGCCGGCCCGCAGCGGCGTGGAGTGCCGGCGCCAGACCCGCCACCCCTGCGGGGTACGCAGCCAGGTGTCGGTGATGGCGAACGGTCCGTCCCGCTCGACCCCGGCGACGACGGCTCGCATGTCGATCATCTGCAGGTGGACGGCGACGTCGCCCTGCTGGTCCCACTGCGACCCGGCGACGTCCCACTGGCTGACGACGTAGTCGGGCAGCGTGCGCAGCCACTCGGCGCGGTCCACGTGGGCCGGGACCGGGTGGACCAGCACCAGGGCGTAGTCCTCGTGCAGCCAGCGAGCGGCCCCGTCGGTGTCCCGGGCCAGCAGAGCCGCGACCCACTGGGCGTCCGCGTCCTCGATGTCGATCATGACCGGACCGTAGCCCCTGGGCACACCGTCGGGGTCAGAACGCGCCGAACGCCCCGCCGCTCGGACGACGTGACTCGCGGGCCGCCGCCTCGGTGATCGCGGCCCGCCGGTCCGCACCACTGAGGTGGTCCAGGTACAGCAGGCCCTTCAGGTGGTCGGTCTCGTGCTGCAGGCAGCGTCCGAGCAGACCCTCTCCGGCGACCCGCACCGGCTGCCCGTGCACGTCGAAGCCGGTCACCACCGCGCGCTCGAACCGAGGCGTGTCGAACACCTGACCGACGACGGACAGGCAGCCCTCACCGTCGACGACGACCTCGCCGGACGTCTCCACCACGGTGGGGTTCACGACGACGCCGGCCTCGTCGTCCACCTCGTAGACGAAGACCGACAGCCCGACGCCGATCTGGTTGGCGGCCAACCCCACCCCCTGGGCGGCATGCATCGACACCCACATCCGGTCAACCAGTGCGGCCAGCGCCGCGTCGAACGCCAGCACCGGGGACGTGGCCGTGCGCAGGACGGGGTCGCCGACCTGCCGGATCGGCGCCGCGCTCACTGCTGCTCCCGGCAGTCCGCGCAGGAGCCGGACAGCGCGACGTGCGAGGGGTCCAGCGCGAACCCGTGCTCGGCCAGCACCTGGGCGGCGACCTCGTCGAGCAGCGCGCCCGACAGGTCGAGCACGGTGCCGCAGGACTCGCACTGCGCGTGCAGGTGCGCCTCGGTGCCGGCCAGGTGGTAGGTCGTGGTGCCGTGCCCGACGTGCACGTGCTGGACGACGCCGAGCTGGCTGAGCGTCTCGAGGGTGCGGTAGACGGATGCGCGGTGCACCGACGCGTCCTGCTCGGCGACCGCCGAGACCACCTGGTCAGCCGTCAGGTGCGCACGGCGGGCGGCGAGGGCCGTGATCACCACCCGGCGCGGGCCGGTCATCCGGTCGCCCCGGGCGCGCAGGAGGGCGGCGGCGCGCTCGACCGCGGCCTCGGCGTCCTGGCGGTGCTCGTGCTGGTGGTCGCTCATCTCGTCGCCACCAGCAGGACGTCGATCGCGGTACCGGCGTCCGTGACCCGCTCGACCTGCTCGGCCCGCTCGATGCTCGCGCCCCGCGCCCAGTCGCGCAGCAACGCGACGGTGGGCAGCACCGACGGGTCCTGCGGCCCGCCGACGCCGCGCGCGATGTTGTCGAGGTCGTGCGCGATCACGACCAGGCGACCGCCCGGCACGAGGGCCTCGACGCAGCGTCCGACGACGCCAGCCATCTGCTCGTGCTCGAGCTGCAGGTACAGGAGGGTGACCAGGTCGAAGCCGGTGCCCAGCTCGGCCGTGGTGACGTCGTCCACCACCCAGTCGACCGAGAGTCCCTGTGCCGCAGCGCGTTCACGCCCCTTCTCGATCCCGGTCGCGGAGAAGTCGACAGCGGTGACCTGCCAGCCGAGCGTCGCGAGCCAGATCGCGGTGCGTCCCTCCCCGGTGGCGACGTCGAGCGCCCGTCCCGGCAACCAGTCCCGGGCGAGGGAGGCGAACAGCGCGTTCGGTCCGGCCGACCACACCATCGGTGCGTCGGCGTAGCGGGCGTCCCAGCCCTCGGCGTCCACGGCTACCCCGCCTGGCTCGTCGGCTGGCTCGTCGGCTGGCTCGGGGCCGCGCGAAGCGGCGGCACCGGGCAGATGTCGAGGTCCAGCGGCAGCACGTCCGGCGACATCGCAGCGGCCTGCGCCGCGTGCCGGGTCATCCGACGCATGTGGTGCCGCCGGCACAGCACCTCGTAGCCGATCTCGCCGGACCCGACGTTCGTGTCACCCACGACGACCTGGGCACCCTCGACGACCATGACGCCGTCCTCGGTGCGCGCGTTGTGCGTCGCCCGCGCACCGCACCAGCAGAGCGCCTCGACCTGCAGCACCTGGACCCGGTCCGCGAGCTCGATCAGCCGCTGCGAGCCGGGGAACAGCCGGGTGCGGAAGTCGGCGGTGATGCCGAACGCGAAGACGTCCACCGCCATCTCGTCGACCAGCCGGGCCAGCTGGTCCACCTGGTCGGGCGCGTAGAACTGGGCCTCGTCGCAGATCACGAAGTCGACCCGCCCGCCGGACATCCGCCGGGCGACGACGACGTCCCAGAAGTCGAGGTCGGGGGTGACCTCGAGGGCGTCGCCGAGCAGCCCGAGCCGGCTGCTCAGCACGGCCTCGCCGGCCCGGTCCTGCTGGGTGAACATCAGGCCGGCGCGTCCGGCCACGGTGTGGTTGTGGTTCATCTGCAGGGCCAGGGTCGACTTGCCGCAGTCCATGGTCCCGGAGAAGAAGACGAGCTCAGCCACCGGTGAATCCTGTCACGAAGGGCCGTCGATGGTCAGCAGGGGCACGAGCGACTCCTGCGGGGTGAGCGCGCCGTGCAGGCCGACCAGGGCGAGCAGGGCGGGTCGCATCCGGCGCGAGTCGACCACCGCCAGGCCGGGGCGGCAGACCACCACGACGTCGCCGATGCGCTCGGTGACGTGGGAGGCGACGACGCCGAACAGCCCCGCGTCCACCGCCTGCGCCCGGGACAGCACGTCTGCCCGCTCGCCCAGCCGCTCGGTCCACGTCGCCTGCACGGACTCCGCCCGGTCGGGCTCGCAGTACAGCTGCGGGCAGCGCGGCTCACCGCCGCTGTGCCGCACGTCCTTGGCGAGCTCGGCGTCGTGCGCCAGGTCGATCCGCTGGTGGTGCGGCACGTCGACCATGCCGTGGTCGGCGGTCACGTGCAGGGTCGTGCCCCGGGGCAGGCCGCCGACGAGCCGGCGTACCGCGAGGTCGACGCGGGCCAGCTCCTCGCCCCACTCCCACGAACCGCAGCCGCTGACGTGACCGACCTTGTCGACGTCCCCCCAGTAGACGTACACGAGGGCGCGCGGCGAGGCGCGTAGCGCGGCGATCGCGGCGTCCACCCGGTCGTCGAGGGAGTCCGCGGCCACGAACCGACCGCCGCGCAGCGCCGCCTCGGTCAGCCCGGACCCGTCGAAGAAGCCCGGCCCGATCCGGACGACGTCCAGCCCCGCGGCGGCGGCGTGCTGGAACATGGTGGTCTCGCGCTGCCAGCGCCGTGGGTCGACCGCCGGCTCCCAGGACAGCTCGTTCAGCAGCTCGTCGCGCTCCGGGACGAGGACCTCGTACCCGACCAGGCCGTGCGCCCCCGGAGGCAATCCGGTGCCCAGGCTGCCCATGCTGGTGGCCGTCGTGGTCGGGAAGCCCGCGGTCAACGTGCCGGTGCGCTCCAGCTGGCCGCGCAGGAACGGCGCGTGACCGGCGCGCTCACGCAGCAGCAGGTCACCCAGGCCGTCGACGAGCAGGACGCAGGCCCGCTCCGTGGGGGCCAGGGCCAACGGCCCGGACGGCGCGACCTCCGGCAGCACGCGGTCCAGCAGGTCGACACCGAGGCTGCGCACGACCGCGGGCATCAGGTCGGCGAGCGTGCCGGTCCCGTACTGCGGTGCGGTCAGGGCGTGCGGGCTCACCCGGCGCGACCGGCGGTGGCCGCGGACAGCGCGCGGGCGAAGTCCAGCGCGCGCTGCATGGCCTCCTCGCCGTCGGCGTCGGCGGAGACCCGCAACGAGATGTCGTCGGTGCTCGCCGTGCCCGTGTAGCCGTGGTCGGCCTCGCAGTCCGGGTCCGCGCAGCCGGCCGGCTCGAGGTCGAGCCGGCTCACGCCACCCCAGCCGATGGTGAGGGTGAGCTCGCGCGACCCCTCGCCCGACCGGTAGGTCTCCGGACGCGGCACCACGTGCGTGACGACGACGGACTTCACCGCGGGCAGCGGGACGGCCTCGGTCGCGGCGGTCGCGTACGACTGCGGCGGCCCGTCCGGCGGCTCGGGCGCGTGGTCGTCCGCGTGCACGACGACCAGCCGGGTCGCGGTGAGCACCAGGACGGTGATGTGCCGGCGCACGACGTCGTGGTCGAACGTCGTCTCGGCGTGCACGAGGTGGCCGTGGGTCGGCTCCCCCGCCACGCTGACGTCCAGCACGTCGGCCACGAGGTCGGGGTAGTACCCGGCGTGCTCGAGGTCGTCACGCAGCGTGGTGGGCAGGCTCGGCGTCTTGCGCATCCGCACATCATCCCACCCGCAGGTCGACCCGCATGACCACGGTTGTGCTCACACCCGGATCACGCTGAGGCCGGGGACGTCGTCGAAGTCAGCGTCCTGCGTCACGACCGGGACGTCGAGTGCCATGGCGGTGGCCGCGATCCAGGAGTCGTTGACCTTCATCCGCCGGCCGGTGTCGCGCAGCGCGACGCGCAGCTGCGCCCACGTGCGAGCGACGTCGACGCCGATCTCGATCGTCGCGACCGCCGCGGCATCGGAGGCGGTGCGCATGCGGCGGGCCCTCGTGGCGGTGTCGTGGGCTGCCAGCACCCCCGCCCACAGCTCTCCGACGGTCACGATCGACACCGCGAGCTCGTCCGGCAGGGAGGACAGGTCTGCGGGCCGGCCGTCCACCCGCGCGATGAACACGGACGTGTCCAGCAGGCCTCGTCCGGTACTCACGCGAGATCGTCGAGCTCGTCGCCCGCCAGTTCCCCGAGGTCGCGCGAGAGGCCGGCATCCGCGAGCGACGCGGCCAGGATCTGCTCGACCTGTGAGCGTGGCGTCCACCCGCCCGCTCGGAGCGGGACCAGCTGGGCCACCGCCCGACCCGAGGCCGTCACAGTGATGGGCTCGCCCGCCTCAACGCGACGCAGGACACTGCTGAGGTGGTCGCGCAGCTCGCGCGTTCCGACCACGTGCTCCGCGGCTGGCGTCATGATCCTGATGGTACACCTGTGGCCACCTGTGTACCACGCGGTTTTCTGGCTCAGCCGGGGATGCGGCGGGTGTCGGCGTCCGTACGGACCGGGGGTGGCGCCAACCGCACCCGCGCGGAGAGCACCGAGACACCCTCGGGTGCGGCGACGACCGGGTTCAGCTCCAGCTCGGCCACCTGCTGCAGGTCGTCGGCGAGCACGGACACCCGGCCCACGAGGTCCTCCAACGCGTCGACGTCCACCGGCTCGGCGCCGCGGTACCCGAACAGCAGCGGCGCCGCCCGGATCCCCCGGACCAGGTCGACGACGTCCCCCTCGCGCAGCGGCGGGCTGCGGCGGGCGACGTCTCCGAGCAGCTCGGTCGGTGGCCCGCCGACGCCGAACTCCACGACCGGCCCGAACAACGGGTCCTCGACGGAGCGCAGCACGCAGGCCACCCCGACCGGCGCCATGGCCTGGACGACGAACTCCCCCGGACCGTGCCGCTCGAGCAGTCGGAGCATCTCGTCGAAGTCGTGCCGCAGCTCGCCCTCGCTCAGGATGTCCAGCCGGACCGCACCCAGGTCGGCGCGGTGCCGCAGCAGCGGCGCGGTCGCCTTGAGCGCCACCGGGTAGCCCGCCCGCTCCGCGGCCGCGGCCGCCTCCGCCGCGGTGGTCACCGGGAACGACGGCCAGACCTCCACCCCGTACGCGGCCAACAGCTCGGCGGCGTCGCTCGGCTCCAACCACACGCCGTCCGGGTCGGTCGGGGTCAGCCGCTCCACCAGCTCACGGGCCCGCTCGCGCTGCAGGTCCTTCGGGGCGACCCGCTGGCCGCGGTCGCGGCTGCGCCACTGCGCGTACCGGGTCGCGGAGACCAGGGCGCGCACCGAGTCCTCCGGCGTCGGGTACGCCGGAACGGTTCGCGAGGACGACGACAGCGCCTCGGTGACGCCGTGCATCCCCAAGAACGTCGCCACGCAGGTCTTGTCCCCGGCGGCGGCGACCTCCGCGAGCGCCACGGCGACGTCCGCGTCGATGGTCACCAGCGGCGGGATGAAGCCGGCGACGACGGAGTCGACGTCGGGGGCGGCGAAGGCCGCGGTCAGCGCCTGCCGGAACTCGTCCGCGCTCGCCTCCGAGGCCACCGCGACGGGACCGTGCACGACGTCCAGGCCCCAGCTGGCGCAGGCGTCGGCCGCCAACGCCCCCAGCGCGGCGGAGTTGGTCACCACGGCCACCCGCGGTCCGGTGGGCAGGGGCTGGTGCACGACCAGCTGCGCGACGTCGAACAGCTGGTGGATGTTCTCCACCCGGATGACGCCGGCCTGGTGCAGGATCTGGTCGACGGCGTCCCGTGGCAGCAGCGACTCCCGCACGGTGTGACCGGGCGGGACGCCGAAGCTGGACTGTCCGGACTTCAGCACGATGACGGGCTTGCTGCGGGACAGCCGCCGCGCGACCCGGGAGAACTTGCGCGGGTTGCCCATGCTCTCCAGGTACAGGCCGACCGCGTCGGTCGCCGGGTCGTCCAGCCAGTACTGCATGGCGTCGTTGCCGGACACGTCCGCGCGGTTGCCCGACGACAGGAAGCTGGAGACCCCGAGCCCGCGCCGGCGGGCGGTGTCGAGCACCGCGATGCCCAGCGCGCCGGACTGGCTGAACAGGCCGAGCCGGCCGTTCGGGGGCAGCGCCGGGGCCAGCGAGGCGTTGAGCCGGACCGCCGGGTCGGTGTTCACGATGCCGAACGAGTTCGGCCCGACCACCCGCATGCCGCGCCGGTGGGCCGTGCGGACGAGCGAGACCTGCCGCGCCGCGCCGTCCTCACCGGTCTCGGCGAAGCCGCTGCTGACCACGACCAGCCCGCGTACGCCGGCGGTGCCGCAGTCGGCGACCACGTCGCCGACGCTCTCGGCGGGGACGGCGACCACCGCGAGGTCGACCTGGCCGGGGATGTCGGTGACCCGGGTGTGGCTCTCGACGCCCTGGACCTCCCAGGCCTCCGGGTTCACCGCGTAGAGCGGCCCGGTGAAGCCCCCCTCGATCAGGTTCTGCAGCAGCCGGTGGCCGATGGCGTCCGGGTCGCGGCTCGCGCCGACGACCGCCACCGACGTCGGGTTCAGCAGGGTCTGCACGCTGCGCGCCTCGGCGCGGTGCTCGCGAGCCTCCCGGACCTGGTCGGAGTCCTCGGTGGGCGAGATGTCGAACGACAGGGCGATCACGCCGTCCTCGTAGCGGTGGCTCACCTGGTAGCCGGCGTCGCTGAAGACCGCGATCATCTTGCGGTTCTGCGGCAGGACGTCGGCCACGAACTTGCCGATCCCCCGCTCGCGCGCGGCCGCGGCGAGGTGCTCCAGCAGGACCGAGCCGACGCCGCGCCCCTGGTGGGCGTCCGAGATGTTGAACGCCACCTCCGCCGTGGACCCCTCGATCCGGTCGTACCGGCCGATCCCCACGATCGCGTCGTCCAGGGTGGCCACCAGCCCGACCCGGTCCCGGTGGTCGACGTTCGTGAAGCGCTGGAGCTCGCGGTCCGAGAGCCGAGCCAGCGGAGCGAAGAACCGCAGGTAGATCGACTCGGCGCTCTGCCCGGCGTGGAACTCCTCGACGGCCGGGGCGTCGTCCGGCCGGATCGGCCGCAGGTGCACGACCCCGCCGTCCCGCAGGACGACGTCCGCCTCCCAGTGCGCGGGGTACGGGAGCGTGTCTGCGGGCACGCCGCGAGCCTAGTCCGGTCGCTGGTTAGGCTGCGGCGCATGACGAGGAGCCGGCTGTGATCGTGCTGTCCGACGAGGTGCGCGCGGCGCTCGCCGAGGGCCGCCCCGTCGTGGCGCTGGAGTCAACCATCATCAGCCACGGGCTGCCCCGGCCGACCAACCTCACGGTCGCCCGGGAGATCGAGCAGGTCGTGCGGGACGGCGGGGCCGTGCCGGCCACGGTGGCGCTCGTCGCCGGCCAGGTGCGGATCGGCCTGGACGACGCGGCGCTGGCCACGGTCGCCGGGGACGACTCCGTGGTGAAGGTGAGCGTGCGCGACCTGGCGGTGGTCGCGGCCCGCGGCGGGCATGGCGCGACCACGGTCGCCTCGACCGCGCACCTGGCGGCCCGGGCCGGCATCGCCGTGTTCGCGACCGGCGGCCTGGGCGGCGTGCACCGCGGCGCGAACCTGACGTTCGACGAGTCCGCCGACCTGGTCACCCTGTCGCGGGTGCCGACCACCGTGGTGTGCGCCGGAGTGAAGTCGATCCTGGACGTCGCCGCCACCCTGGAGCGGATGGAGACGCTGGGCATCGGCCTGGTCGGCTACCGCACGGACCGGTTCCCGGGCTTCTACCTGTCCGACTCCGGGCACGCCGTCGAGCACCGGGTGGACAGCCCGCAGGCGGTGGCTGCCGTCATGCGCTCCCGGGCCGAGCTGGGCACCGACCGGGCCGGGCTCGTCGTCGCCAACCCGCTCCCGGCCGACGAGCAGCTCGACCCGGCCCTGCACGACCGGGTGCTCACCCAGGCCCTGGCCGGCGCGGACGCCGAGGGCGTGCACGGCAAGGACACCACGCCCTACCTGCTCGCCCGGTTCCACCACGACACCGACGGGCGAAGCCTCGAGGTCAACACCCGGATCATCCTGCGCAACGCCGCGCTCGCCGCGCAGATCGCCGTCGCGCACGCCACCGGCGGCCAGCACTCGTGAGCGGCGCGCCGGTGCTGGTGATCGGGGACGTGATGACCGACGTCGTGGCGCGGGTGGACGACCCGCTCGCGCTGGGCTCGGACACCGCCGCCCACGTGCAGACCCACCAGGGCGGGGCGGGCGCGAACGTCGCGGCGTGGCTCGCGGCGCTGGACGTGCCGGTCCGCTTCGTCGGCCGGGTCGGCGCGGACCCCTTCGGCACCGAGTCGGTCCAGGTGCTGCGCACCGGCGGCGTCGACGTGCGGGTGGCCGTGGACGACGTCCGGGCGACCGGCACCGTCGTGGTGCTGGTCGGCGCCGACGGCGAGCGCACGATGCTGCCGGACGCCGGCGCGAACTCCGGGCTCACCACCGACGACGTGGCGGCCGGGGACGTGGCCAGCGCCGGGTGGCTGCACGTCTCGGGGTACACGTTGCTCAACCCCGGATCGCGTGACGCCGGGTCCGCGGCACTCGCCGCCGCGCGCGCCGCCGGGGTGCGGACGTCGGTCGACGTGGCGAGCGCCGCGCCGCTGCAGGCGTTGGGTGGCAAGGAGTTCGTCCGGCTGACCGAGGGCACGGACCTCGTCTTCTGCACGCTCGACGAGGCCGAGGTCCTGGTCGGCACGCGAGACCCCGAGCTCGCCGTGGCCCGGCTCACCGCCGACTACCGCGAGGTGGTGCTCAAGCTGGGCCGGGCCGGTGCCCGGTGGGCGAGCGAGGGCGCGGCCCCGGTGACCGTGCCGGCGTGCCCGCCGTCCGGGGCCGTCGTCGACTCGACCGGCGCGGGCGACGCCTTCTGCGCTGCCTACCTCGCCGTGACCCTCGCCGTGACCCTCCCCGTGACGTCGGACGGCGGGGCCGTGGCCGACGCCCTGGCCGCCGGGTGCCGGGCGGGCGCGGCATTGGTCACCCGGGTGGGGACCCGCCCCGTTCCCCCTCCCCGTGATCATGCACGTTCGCCCCAGGACCCCCTCAGTCCAGGCAGCCCACGTTGACCTTGGCGACGCCCTTGGGTGCGCCGACCTTGGCGGTGTAGGCCGCGGCAAAGGTGGTGGCCTGCTGCTGGGTGGCGAAGTAGAGGGTCGCGGCCGACCAGTAGTCGTACTCGTCGAGCTTGAGGGCCTCCATGGCCCCCTGGTCGCACGCGACGTCGCCGACGACCGCCTGGTAGCCGACGGACGCGGCGTCCTTCTGGGCCCGCTCCACCGCCGGGTCGCTAGCGCTGTGGCCGACGGCCAGGTACACCCCCCACACCGGGTCACCCTGCTGGGGCTCGCCGAGCGACTTCGGCCACGCCGGCGACGGCGCGGCCGATGCGGTGGACGTCGCCGAGGCAGTCGCCGAGGGAGCACCGGTCTGGGACGGGCTCGCCGGCTCGGACGGCGGGTCCGTGGTCGTGGAGCCGGTGCTCGCGCTCGGTGCGGCCGGGGCCGAGGCCGCCACCTGGCCGCCGTCGCCGGTACCGCACCCGCTCAGCACTGCGACGGCGAGGGCTGCGCAGCCTGCGGCGAGGACGGCGTGAGAGCCGTGACGGCTGCGCATGGTGGTGCCTCCTGGGACGGATGAGATCGACATATGGGCGTCGACAGGACACGTCGCCGCCTTGAGGATCCAGTCTGCGTCCCGGGCGTCCACCGTTGCACGCCGCCGCGCCGGGTGCGAGGGTCCATGACATGACCTTGCCGGAGCACGACAACAGCCACGAGACCTTCCGGGCGGCACGGGACCTGCTGCTGCTCGACCGGGAGGACTACGACAGCGCGATGCGGCAGTACGTCCCGCCGCGCCTGGAGCACTTCAACTGGGGGTTGGACTGGTTCGACGTCGTGGCCGGATCCCCGCAGACGGGACCACGCACGGCGCTGTGGGTCGTCGAGGAGGACGGCACGAGCACCCAGGTCACCTACGCGGAGATGGCGGACCGGTCCAACCAGCTCGCCGCCTGGCTGCAGGCGCACGGCGTGGACCGCGGCGACCGGCTGCTGCTCATGCTGGGCAACCAGGTCGAGCTGTGGGAGACCCTGCTCGCCTGCATCAAGCTCGGCGTCGTCGTCATCCCGGCCAGCACCCTGCTCGGGGCGGCCGACCTGCAGGACCGGGTGCACCGGGGTCACGTCGCGCACGTCGTCGCCCGCACGGACGACACCGAGAAGTTCGCCGACGTCGGCGGCGGCTGGACCCGCATCGCGGTCGGCGACGACGTCCCCGGCTGGTTGTCCTACGGGGCCAGCTTCGAGCACCTGGGTTCGTTCACCCCCGAGGTCGCGACCCGCGCCGACGAGCCGCTGCTGCTGTACTTCACGTCAGGGACGACTGCCCAGCCCAAGCTCGTCGAGCACACCCACGTGTCCTACCCCGTGGGTCACCTGTCGACGATGTACTGGATCGGGCTGCAGCCCGGCGACGTGCACCTGAACATCAGCTCTCCCGGCTGGGCGAAGCATGCCTGGAGCAACCTGTTCGCGCCGTGGAACGCCGAGGCCACCGTGCTGGTGGTCAACCAGTCCCGGTTCGCGGCCGAGCCGCTGCTGGCGAGGATGGCCGAGTGCGGGGTGACGACGTTCTGCGCGCCGCCGACGGTGTGGCGGATGCTGGTCCAGGCCGATCTGGCCGCCCACCGCGGCGCCATCCCCCTGCGTGAGGTCGTCGGCGCCGGCGAGCCCCTGAACCCCGAGGTGATCGAGCAGGTCGAACGGGCCTGGGGCCTGACCGTGCGCGACGGCTACGGCCAGACCGAGACCACCGCCCAGGTCGGCAACCCGCCGGGGGCGGCGCTGAAGCCGGGGTCGATGGGCCGCCCGCTCCCCGGGTACGAGGTGCTCCTGCTCGACCCGGTCACCGGCGACCAGGGCGACGAGGGCGAGCTGTGCCTACCGTTGGACGGCCGGTACGGGCGCCCGCTCGGGCTGATGGTGGGCTACCGGGACGACCACGACCGCAACGCGGATGCCATGCGGCAGAACGCGTACCACACCGGGGACGTCGCCCGACGGGACGACGACGGCTACATCACGTACGTCGGCCGCTCGGACGACGTGTTCAAGGCGTCCGACTACCGGATCAGCCCGTTCGAGCTGGAGAGCGTGCTGATCGAGCACCCTGCGGTGGCGGAGGCCGCCGTCGTGCCGTCCCCCGAACCGACCCGGCTGGCCGTCCCGAAGGCGTACGTGGTGCTCGCCGCCGGGTACGAGCCGAACGCCGCCACCGCGGCGTCCATCCTCGACCACGCCCGGGCCCACCTCGCGCCGTACAAGCGGATCCGGCGAATCGAGTTCGCTGACCTCCCCAAGACCATCAGCGGCAAGATCCGTCGGGTCGAGCTGCGAGCCCGCGAGGTGGAGCTGCACGGAGCCGGCACGGAGGTCGACGCCCGCTCCGGCACTGAGTTCTGGGAAGAGGACCTGCCCCGGGCCTGAGCCCCACGCCGACGTGGCGCGCGCTACGGTCGGGCGCGGAGGTGGTCCAGGTGCGCGCTCGCCGTCCCGTGACCCTGATCGGCGCCCTGCTGGGGGCCGCCCTCCTCGTGCCCGTCCCGCCGGCCTCGGCCGCTGCGCCCACCGCAACCGCAGCCGCACCAGCCACTGCGGCGGCGTCCTGCGGGGTGGTCTTCACCGCCGAGTTCGCGGCGGCCCTGGCGAAGAAGTACCCGGGACGCCGGGTCACCGCCGCGGTCTACGACACCCGCACCCGCTGCTGGTACCACCTGCACCCGAGCCTGCGGTTGACGACGGCGTCGGTGATCAAGGCCGGTGTCCTGGGGGCGACCCTGCTGCGCGCGCAGGACCGGGGCCGCGGCCCCACGGCGTGGGAACGAGCCCGGATCAAGCCGATGATCACCTACTCCTACAACAACCCGTCCGTGTCCGACCTGCTCGGCCGGGTCGGCGGTGTCGCCGGCATGCACCGCTTCGACGTCCGGATGGGTGCGACCCACACGACCGAGAGCCTGGCCTACGGCGCGACGGTGACCACCGCGAAGGACCGGACGCTGGTCACCCGCGGCCTGCTCTACGGCGGCGGCCCGCTGCGCGCGGCCGGGCGCGCCATCGCCCTGGACTACCTGAGCGCCGTGACGCCGACCCAGCGCTGGGGCATCACCCGAGGCGTTCCGGCCGGCTGGCACGTCGCCCTCAAGAACGGCTTCTACCCCATGCGGGGCAACGGCTGGCGGGTCGGCTCCACCGGCTTCGTCCGCCGAGCGGGGACCACGAGCGGGTACGTCATCACGGTGCTGAGCGACCGCAACCCGAGCCAGGTCGCCGGTATGTCACTCGTGGAGACCGTGGCGCTCCGGGTCGCGCAGCAGCTCGCGGGACCCAAGGCCGCCCCCCGCGTCGTCAGCCGGTCGGTGTGCGCCACGGCCCGCTCCGGCTGGTCGTGGCGGACCGCGGCCACCAAGGTGCACGTGGCGTCGTCGCGCTGGGCCGAGGTCAGGCGGGTGTCCGGCGGCAACCCGTCGCCGCTGTCCGGCCAGCGGGTCTGCTCCCCCGACCTCGGGCCGGTCCCCGGCTGACGTCCGAAGGCATCGCACCACGAGGTGGGATCCCTTCGGACGCAAGGGGCGGGATCAGCGCAGCTTGGGGTGTTCCGGCCAGGGTGAGTCCGCGGGCTTCACCGTCGACCAGCCCAGCGCCCGCGAGGCGTGCGCCGCAAGGACGCCCACCACCAGGGACGGGCTGTTCAGCCGGTTCGCCAGGACGGCGGTGTGCACCTCGTCCAGGTCGAACCACTCGGTCGGCATGTCGAGCTCCTCGCCGTCCCGCTGGTGCCGGTCGGCCTCCGGCACCGGCGACAGGTCCCGCGCCAGGTAGCACCGGAACGCCTCGGTCGAGCCACCCGGGGACAGCACCCAGTCGAGCAGCACGTCCCACCGACCGGCGCGCAGGTCGGCCTCCTCCGCCAGCTCGCGCTGGGCGGCGAGCAGCGGCGGCTCACCCTCGACGTCCAGCAGCCCGGCCGGCAGCTCCCACAACGTCATGCCGACCGGGTGCCGGTACTGGTGCACCAGCGCGACCCGCCCCTCGTCGTCCAGGGCCAGCACCCCGACCGCGCCGGGGTGCCGGATGATCTCCCGGGTCACCGTCCCGGCCCGGCCGAGGTCCACGTCCTCGCTGACGACGTCCCAGACCTTGCCCGGGTAGACGACGGCGGACGCCGACACCGGACGCGCCCCGATGGTGTCGGCCAGCCGGGTCGACGGTGTCCGCCCGCTCACGTGCCGGCCGGGACCTGCTCGCGCGGCCGGTCCACCTCGACGAGCCGGGCCGCGCGCTGCGCGTCGACCGCGGCACGCACGAGCCCGGCGAACAGCGGGTGGGCCCGGTGCGGGCGGGACAGGAACTCCGGGTGCGCCTGGGTGGAGACGTAGTACGGGTGGACGTCGCGGGGCAGCTCCACGAACTCCACCAGCCCGCCGTCGGGCGACGTGCCGGAGAAGACCAGTCCGGCCTCCTCGAGCTCGCCGCGGTAGGCGTTGTTCACCTCGTAGCGGTGCCGGTGCCGCTCGGAGACGGTCGTCGTGCCGTAGGCGTCCGCGACGACGCTGCCGGCGGTCAGCTTGGCCGGGTAGGCCCCCAGCCGCATCGTGCCGCCCAGGTCGCCCCCGCCCTCGACGATGGCCTTCTGCTCCTCCATCGTGGCGATCACCGGGTTCGGGCTGTCCCCCTCGAACTCGGTGGACGACGCGCCGCCGAGCCCGGCGACGTTGCGGGCGTACTCGATGACCATGCACTGCAGGCCCAGGCAGAGCCCGAGGGCCGGCACCTGGTGCTCACGGGCCCAGCGCAGCGCACCGACCTTGCCCTCGATGCCGCGCACACCGAACCCGCCGGGCACGCAGATCGCGTCCACCCCGGCCAGCTCGCGCTGCGCGCCCTCGGCGGTCGCGCACGCGTCGGACGGCACCCAGCGCAGCGAGACCTTGGCGTCCTGGTCGAAACCGCCGGCGCGCAACGCCTCGGTGACCGACAGGTAGGCGTCCGGCAGGTCGATGTACTTGCCGACCAGGCCGATCTCGACGTGGTGCTCCGGCTCGTGCACCCGGCGCAGCAGCTCGTCCCAGTCCGTCCAGTCGACGTCCCGGAAGGCCAGGCCGAGCCGGCGCACGACGTACGCGTCCAGCCCCTCGCGGTGCAGCACCTTCGGGATGTCGTAGATGGACGGCGCGTCGACGGCGTTCGCCACCGCCTCGAGGTCCACGTCGCACATCAGCGAGATCTTGCGCTTCATCTCCGGCGGGACCGGGCGGTCGCTGCGGATCACCAGCGCGTCCGGCTGGATGCCGACCTGGCGCAGGGCGGCCACCGAGTGCTGCGTGGGCTTGGTCTTCAGCTCACCGGACGGCGCGAGGTAGGGCACCAGCGACACGTGCAGGAAGAACACGTTGTCCCGGCCCACGTCGTGGCGCACCTGGCGCGCGGACTCCAGGAACGGCAGCGACTCGATGTCGCCGACCGTGCCACCGATCTCGGTGATGATCACGTCGACGTCCGGTGAGGCCTGGGCCCGCATCCGGCGCTTGATCTCGTTGGTGATGTGCGGGATCACCTGCACGGTGTCGCCGAGGTACTCGCCGCGGCGCTCCTTGGCGATGACCTCGCTGTAGATCTGGCCGGTCGTCACGTTCGCGGAGGCCGACAGCGGCTGGTCGAGGAAGCGCTCGTAGTGCCCGATGTCCAGGTCGGTCTCGGCGCCGTCGTCGGTGACGAACACCTCCCCGTGCTGGAACGGGTTCATGGTGCCGGGGTCGACGTTGAGGTAGGGGTCGAGCTTCTGCATGGTCACGCGGAGTCCGCGCGATCGAAGCAGGAGGCCGAGGCTCGATGCGGTCAGGCCCTTGCCGAGGGAAGAGGCCACGCCGCCGGTTACGAAGATATGTTTCGTCTGCGCCACGGACTTTTACTGTACTAGGTCGCAGGCCGGTTCCGGTGCAGGAGGTCGCGGCGGGTTCGCCGCCGACGCTCACGGGAGCGTCAGGGAGCCAGGTTCTGGTATGTCCGGGCCCACATGGTGAGCACGTCGTCCTCGTCCGGGAGGAGCGCGAAGCGGTCCCGGCCGGCCTCGGCGACGGCACGACGGCGCTCGGGATCGGCCAGCAGCGACCCGACGCTGTGCGCCAGCGCGTCCGCGTCACCGGGCGGCACCAGCACGCCGACGCCGTGCACCAGGTCGGTCAGGCCACCCGCCCGGGACGCCACGACCGCCAGCCCGGCCGCAAAGGCCTCCTGGACGACGAGCGCTCGCGCCTCCCACGCGCTGGCCAGCGCGAACACGTCGCTGACGGCCATCAGACGGGGCACGTCGGCCCGCGCACCGAGCAGGTGCACGGGAGCGCCGGTGTCGGAGATCCGTCCCCACAGGCGGGCGGCGAGCGCCTCGTCCCCGTCCCCCACGACCAGCCACTGGTGCGGCAGCGTCTCGGCGAGCCGCGCCGCGGCGTCCACGATGACGTGCAGGTTCTTCTGGCTGGCGATCCGGGAGACGGTCAGCACCCAGGGCAGGTCCGGGTCCAGCCCGAGCTCGGCGGCGACCTCGCGGCGCTCGGCGTCCCGGTCGCCGGACCACGCGCCGGCCTGCGGCGCGGCGACAGGGGCGAGCTCGGCGGATCGCGCCCCGAGCCGGGTGGCCCGGTCGACGAGGTCGCTGGACGCGCCGGTCACCAGGTCCGCTCGTCGGGCCAGCCACTGCTCGGTCAGGTCCCGGACCCGGCGGTCGACGCCCGAGCCGAGGCTGGCGTTGTGCCAGGACACCACGACGGGTCGCCGGGCGACGCCGGTCAGCCCGGTCAGGCCGAGGGCGACGACCCCGGCCTGGTGGCCGTGCGCATGGACGACGTCGGCGGCCACGACGTCGTCGCGGGCGGCCGAGCGCAGGTGGAGCACGCGGCCCGGGGACGAGGCGAGGTGGTCCGGCCAGATCGGGTGCACGTCGGGGCCGAAGTCGAAGCGGGAGGCCGACGCCGGGGTGGTCAGGACCGTCACGTCCCAGCCGTGCGCGGGCAGGCCGCGCGCGAGGCTGCTCACGTGCACCCCGATGCCGCCGGCCACCGGACCCACCACGAGCAGGACCCGACGGCGGCGCTGGTTCACGTCCACGGCCTCCTTGGCCACCTCATGCCCCACGACGGAGCAGTGTCCGAAGGTCCTCGCGGTCCACCACCGCCAGGCCCACCACCAGCACGCCGCCGGCGAGGACCGATCCCACCACACCGGCGACCAGCGCGCCCGGGATCCCCGGATCGAGCACCCGGTCGGTGATGATCCGACCCGCCACCAGGGCGATGACCGCCACGAGCAGGAACGCCCCGAGCACGGGCAGTGACGACCGCAGGGCGGCGGCCGCGTTCGTCTCGCCGACCCGGACCCGGGCGGCGCCCACCCAGAGCGCGACGCCGGCCACGGTCATCCCGAGCGAGCTGGCCAGCCCGAGCGCGAGCAGGGTGGCCTGGACGTCGCCGTCGCCGCCCAGCGCGGGGACCAGGACCAGCGAGAGCACGACGGCGCAGAGCCACCCGGCCACGGTGGAGCGGGCCGCCCAGGCCGAGTGACCGGCCGCGAACAGGGCCCGCCCCAGGTGCGCGATGAGCGCGAACCCCACCAGGCCCGGGGCGAACGCGGTGAGCGCGACGGGCATGGCGCTCAGCCCGGCCCCCGCGACGTCCAGCGCGGAGAAGAACCCGCCTACCGCGGGCGCGACCGCCACCAGCACCGCGGCGCCGGCCAGCGAGACCACCACCACCAGCCGGGTCGAGCGCAGCAGCGTGCGGGCGTACGCCGGGCCGTCACCGCCGGCGAACTGGCTGGACAGGCTGGGGAACGCGGCCGTGGCCAGCGGGACGGCGAGCACCGCGTACGGCAGCAGGTAGACGGCCTGGACGTACTGGTAGACGTTGATGGTGCCGGTGCCGCCGTGCGAGTTCGCCAGCCGCAGCGTGACCAGCACCAGCACCTGCTGGGCGAGCAGGCCCGCGAGCCCGGCCGCTGCCAGCCGGCGCACCCGACGGGCCACGCCGGGGTCGAAGCGGAGCGTCGGCCGCAGCCGGATCCGGGCCCGCCAGGTGGGGATGAGCAGCGGCAGGCTGAGCACGACCACCCCGGCCGTCGTGCCGAGGGCGAGCAGCAGCTCTGCGTTGCGGTCCGGCAGCCAGGACGTCGCGCCCGGACCGGTGGGCCGGTCGGTGACGGCGGCGAACAGCAGGTACACGCCGATGACGACCAGGCTGGACACCAGCGGCGCCAGCGCCGGGCCGATGAACCGCCGATGCGCCTGCAGGACGCCGGTCAGCACGATCCCGACGCCGTACAGCACGACCTGCGGCGAGAAGGCCACCAGCATCCGGGCGGCGCTGTCCACCTGGCCGGGGCACTGGGCGACGTCCAGCATGGCCCGCGCGATGGGGCCGGACAGCACGGCCACCAGCAGGGCGACCGGGGTCAGCAGGACGACGGCCCAGCACAGCATCGCCGACGCCGTGCGGTCGGCAGCGGCCCGGTCCCCGCCGACCAGGTACGCCGAGAGCACCGGGACGACGCTGGCCGCCAGCGCCCCGCCGGCCACGACCTCGAACAGCACGTTCGGCACCAGGTTGGCGCTGGCGTAGGCCGAGCCCACGCACGAGCTCCCGACGGTCCCCGAGAAGACCAGCCACCGCCCGAAGCCGACGACGCGGGTGACCAGGGTCAGCGCGGCGATCGCGGTAGCCGCTCCGGCGATTCCCAGCGCCAGGTTCTTGCCCCCGGATCGCGGCTCGCTCACGGGCCGGTAGCCGGACGACGTCCCAGCGCGTCCAGCTCGCGCAGCCCCGGCGTGGACTCGATCACCCGGGTGAAGCTCACCCGCTCGCTGGCCACGGTCAGCCCCACCAGGGCGGCCAGCAGGGCCAGCCGGCCGCGGCGGCCGGCCGCGGCCAGCGCCGCGACCCCGAGCAGCGCGCCCGCCGCGTTGGCTCCGGTGTCGCCGAGCATGCCCCGCTCGGCCAGGTCGTCAGGCAGGAGCGCGGCGGCGGCACCGACGGCCGCCCCGGCCGGGCCCGCGCCGGGACCCGCGCGCACCGCCAGCGGGACGCCGGCGATCAGGGTGGCCTTGAGCGCCCGACCCGGTCGCAGGTCCAGCAGGTTGAGCAGGTTCGCGGACCCCGCCACCACGGCCCCACCGACCAGGACGTCGGCCCCCCAACCGATCGCGGACCGCTCCGGCGTCCCGTCGTCGAGACCGACCAGGGCCGCCGCGACGACGCCGCTGGCCGCCAGCCCCAGCACCTTCACCGCCCCCGTCGTGACCTCACCGCGGGACAGCGCACCCAGGTGACCCGCCAGCCCCTTGCGCACCGCGCTCTCGGCCAGGTCGTCGTAGGCGCCCAGCGCACCGGCCGCCGTCCCGGCGACCAGGGCCGCGGCGCGCGCCCGTGGCGGCAGTCCGGGCGTGACCAGGAGTGCCTTGGCCGCACCCGCGACGAAGGACGGACCCTCGAGCAGGCTGATCGGCTCACCCCGGTGGTTGGTCCGCTCCCACCGGGCCGGGCCGCCCGGGGGTCGACGTCGCAGCGCCGCCGACGCGGCCCGGGCGGCGGCGCCGGCGACCACGGCCACCACCGGGCCGACGCGGCGTCCCTGCTGTCGTCCGTGCTGACTCACCGCGATCCCTTCGGGTCACGACCCCGAGCTCGGCAACGGCGGCAGGACCGCGGTCGCGCCGATCCCGGTGCCGTAGTGGCCGGACTTGCCGTTCATCTGCTCGAGCAGCGCGAACACGATGGCGGACTGGGCCATCTGCAGCTGGACGTCGTCGACCGAGGACACCGCGGCCGCGACGGACCGGTCCGACCGGAGCGCGCCGATCACCCCGATCGGCTCGGCGCTGGCCAGTGGGCCGGCGACGACGGTGCCGCTGTCCCCCTTGTCGAGCTCGTCCGACGTGGTCGTCCACGTCGCGAGCTCGGCCTTGCGGGTGTCCTCGGTCTGCTTCGTGTTGGGCGGTCCGGCGACGACGACGGCGAGGGTGGCCGGCTTGGGCGCCGCCCCGTCGATCGCGATCAGGCCGGCCTCCTTCAGGCCGGACAGGGCCTGCTCGCTCTGCTCGGTCGCCCGGTCGGCGTCCGCGACGTTCGAGACCACCAGCGCCTTGGCCAGGATGGCGCCCATCCGCTCGTTGACCGACGCCGTCGCCGGTGCGGTCGAGCCGACCAACGGCCCCAGGTTGCTGCTCAGCTGGTCGCGGAAGGCCACCTTGCCCTGGTCCGGGTCGGCCCAGGCCGAGGTCAGCTTGACGCGCCCGTTCACCGTCGCGCCGGCGGTCTTCATCGTCGCCGTGATGTCGTCGGCCACGGACGAGTCCGCACCCGGCAGCATGACGAGCACCACGGAGCGTCCGCCGAGCCGGGACCCGACGAGCTCGGGCGTCACGGCCTCGGCGAACTGGTCGGCCGCTTCCAGCTCGTGCGCCTGGGTGTCGAGCTGGCTGCGCAGCTCCGCCTTGTCCTTGCGCAGCTGGGACACCTGGTTGGTCAGCGTCTGGCCGATCTGCTGCTGCAGCGGTCCGGCGCCGAGCACGATGCCGACCGCCAGCGCCAGGAAGATCGAGACGATGGAGACGAGGTGGTAGCGGAAGTCGATCACGTGAAGGTCCCTCGGAGCCAGGAGGTCAGGTCGTCCCACTGCGCGTGCCCCACGGCCAGCATCGCCTGGCCGGCCGGGGTCACCGACATGGCGACGAAGAGCGCGAACAGCCCGCAGATCAGCAGCAGCAGCACCTGCCAGCTGGAGATCCGCGACCGGTAGAGCCGGCTGACGCCCTTGGCGTCGATCAGCTTGCCACCGATCCGCAGCCGGGTCAGGAACGTGCTGGCCATGCCGGAGCGGCCCTTGTCCAGGAACTCGACGAGCGTCGCGTGGGTGCCGACGGCGACGATCAGCTCGGCGCCCTTGTCGTCGGCCAGCAGCATCGCGACGTCCTCGCTCGTACCGGTCGCCGGGAACACGACGGGCTCGATCCCGAGCGCCTGGACGCGCTCCAGCCCCGGCGCGCGGCCGTCCCGGTAGGCGTGCACGACGACCTCGGCACCGCAGGTGAGCGCCTTGTCCGACACCGAGTCCATGTCCCCGACGATCAGGTGCAGCTTGAGGCCGGCGTCGAGCACGGCATCGGCACCGCCGTCCACCCCGATGATCACCGGCTTGTACTCGCGGACGTAGTGCCGCAACGTCTGCAAGTCCTCCTTGTAGTGGTACCCGCGCACCACCACCAGGACGTGCCGACCGTCCAGGTCGGTCGTGATCTCCGGGACGCCGACGCCGTCCAGGAGCAGGTCGCGCTCGCGGCGCAGGAACTCCATGGTGTTGGCGGCGAAGGCCTCCATCTGCACCGCCAGGCCCGCCCGGGCCTCCGCCATCGCGGCGGCGACCGTCTCGTCCGTCTGCTGGGTGCCGCTGGCGACGAGGTCGTCGCGGATGTAGATGTCACCGCCGTGCACCCGGACCCGGTCGCCCTCCGCGACCGCGACCATGACGTCACGTCCCACCCCGTCGACCAGCGTGATGCCGGCCTCGAGGAGGATCTCGGGTCCCAGGTTCGGGTAGCGCCCGCTGGTGCTCGCGGCCGCGTTCACCACCGCAACCGGACGGCGGGCCACGAGCGCCTCGGCCGCGACCGTGTCGATGTCCAGGTGGTCGATCACCGCGACGTCGCCGGGCTCGAGCCGCTTGGTGAGGTTCTTGGTGCGCGAATCCACCTTGGCGACGCCGACGACCCCCGCGACCGAGGGCGCGTGGGTACGAGGGCGGATCGAGGGCAGACGCATCACGGGCATCCTTTCACGGCCGTCGGCAGCAACCGTGCAGGTCAGCCCGTCTCAGCGTGCGGCGTCCGCCACCTCGGCCGCGGCGGTCTCACGCAGCTCCTTGGCGTGCGCCCGGGCCGTGCCGGAGTCCTCGTGGCCGGCCAGCATCCGGGCCAGCTCGGCGACCCGACCCTCGTCGTCCAGCAGCAGCACCCCGCTCTCGGTCACCGCACCGTCGTCCGCCTTGACCACCCGCAGGTGCCGGTCGGCGAACGCGGCGACCTGCGGCAGGTGGGTCACCACGATGACCTGCGCGCTGCGGGCGAGCACGGCCAGTCGTCGTCCGATCTCCACGGCGGCCCGGCCGCCGACCCCGGCGTCCACCTCGTCGAACACGAACGTCGGCACCGGGTCCGCGCCGGCGAGGACGACCTCGAGGGCGAGCATCACCCGGGACAGCTCACCGCCCGAGGCGCCCTTGGCGACCGGCCGGGCCGGCGCACCGGCGTGCGGGGCGAGCTGCAGCTCCACGTCGTCCGCACCGTGCGGCCCGACCGCGACCCGACGGGTGGTGCCGTCCAGCGGCACGTCGATCCCGTCGGGGTCGTCGCGCTGGCTGAGCACGACGTCGAGCCGGGCGTTCGCCATGGCCAGCTGGGTCAGCTCGGCCGCGACGAGCTCGGCCAGCCGGGACGCCGCAGCGGCCCGCTCGTCGTGCAACCGGCCGGCCAGCTCGCCCAGCTCGGTGCGCAGCCCGTCGCGCTCGGCGCGCAGCTGCTGCACCCGCCCCTCGTCGTCGTCCAGCTCGAGCAGCCGGCGGCTGGCCCCCGCCCCCCAGGCCAGCACGTCCGCGACGTCCGGGACGTGATCGTGATCGTGATCGTGGTCGCTGTCCTGGCCGTAGCGGCGCACCAGCGCGCCGAGCTGGGCCCGGCGTTCCTGGACGGCGGACAGCCGGGCCGGGTCGGACTCGATCCCGGCGGCGTACGACGAGAGGTCGGCGGCCACGTCGGCCACCAGGAACCCCAGCTCACCCAGGCGGGCACCGAGGCCGGCCAGGGCCGGGTCGTGGTCGGCGACCGGGTCGATGGCGTGCCGCGCCGTGGCCAGCAGCTCGGCCGCACCCGTCTGCGACGTCGCCGAGCCGTCCAGGCCGGTGCCGCCGGCCGCGGCATCGGCGACGAGCGCGGCGTGGGCGCGGTCAGCCGCGGAGCGCAGCGCGTCGGAGTGCGCCAGCCGGGCGTCGTCGTCGCGCAGCTGGTGGTCCTCCCCCGGCTGCGGGTCGACGGCCTCGATCTCCTCCAGCGCAGTACGCAACCGGACCGCCTCGTCGGCCCGCTCGCGGGCGTGCGTGACGACCTCGTGCAGCTCCTGCTCGAGGTCACGCAGCCGGGTGTACGTCGCGGCGTGCTGCTCGAGCAGGTCGTGGGTGCCGGCGAAGCGGTCGAGGGTCTCGCGCTGCCTGGCGGGCTGCAGCAGCCGCAGCTGGTCGGACTGCCCGTGCACCGTGACCAGCTCGGTGGCCAGCTCGGCGAGCACGCTCACGGGGACGGCCCGACCGCCGGCGTGCGCCCGGGAGCGGCCCGCCGCGGTGACGGTGCGCGTCAGCAGCAGGACGCCGTCGTCGAGCTCGGCGCCCGCGTCCGCAGCAGCGGCCGCCATTGCGGAGTCGGGGTCGACGACCACCCGACCCTCGACCACCGCCTGCGCGACGTCGGCCCGCACCGCGCCGGAGTCCGCGCGCCCGCCGAGGAGCAGGCCGAGGCCGGTCACCACCATCGTCTTGCCGGCGCCCGTCTCCCCCGTGACGACGGTCAGCCCGGGACCGAGCTCGAGCACGGCGTCCGTGATGACGCCCAGCCCGCGGATCCGCATCTCCTCCAGCACGCGGACAGCCTAGGTGGACGAGCGGGGCTGACCGCGCCAGCCGTCCACCGGGAGCCGGAACTTGCCCACGAGCCGGTCCGTGAACGGCCCGCTGGTCATCCGGGCCAGCAGCACCGGGCGGTCGGACGCGACGGCCTCGATCCGCGAGCCCGGGAGCAGCTCGTAGCGGCGCCGGCCGTCGCACCACAGGACACCCGTGCCCTCGGTGTCCGTCAGCACCTCCACGGCGAGCCGCGAGCTCGGCCCGACGACCAGGGGCCGGGCGAACAGGGCGTGCGCCGAGATCGGCACCAGCAGCAGCGCCTCGACCTCGGGCCAGACCACCGGGCCGCCGGCCGAGAAGGCGTAGGCGGTGGAGCCCGTCGGCGTGGCCATCACGACGCCGTCGGCGCCGACGGTCGACAGCGGCCGCCCGTCGACCTCGATGACGACCTCGAGCATCCGCTCGCGGGCGGCCTTCTCGACGGTCGCCTCGTTGAGCGCCCAGCACTCGTGGATGACCCGGTCACCGGCGCGGACGGTGATGTCCAGGGTGAGCCGCACCTCCACGGTGAAGTCCCGGGCGACCACCCGCTGCACGATCTCGCTGATGTCCTCGCGCTCGAGCTCGGCGAGGAAGCCCACGTGGCCGAGGTTCACCCCGAGCAGCGGGACCTCGCTGCCGTGCACGATCTCGGCCCCGCGCAGGATCGTGCCGTCCCCGCCGAGGCAGATGACCAGCTCGCAGTCCCTCGCGGGGTCCTCGGAACCGGCGACCAGGACGCCGTCGATGTGCCGCTGCAGGGCGTGCAGCTCATCCGCCTCCTCCGCGAGGGCGGCGACCTCGATCCCGGCGTCCATCAGCCCGGTGGTCAGCTCCAGGGCGGCCGTCAGCGCCTCCGGTCGGCCGGTGTGGGTCACCAGCAGCACACGACGGGTCACGAAGGTCCTTCCTCGACCGCCTGCTGCGCGGCGGCAGCCAGCTGGTCCTCGGCGATCGACTCGACCGGCGTCCCGTCCTGGACGGTCAGCCAGACGAAGTACTCGACGTTGCCACTGGGGCCCGGCCAGCGGCTCGCCCGCATCGCGCGCACCAGCAGTCCGGCGGCGAGCCCGGCGCGGGCCACCTGCTGCACCGCGTCCGCGCGCAGCTGGTGGTCGCGGACGACCCCGCCGGACCCGAGCCTCTCACGGCCGACCTCGAACTGCGGCTTCACCAGGAGCAGCAGGTCCCCGCCGTCCGTCACGAGGTTGGCGAGGTCGCCCATGACCACCTGGAGGGAGATGAACGACAGGTCGGCGACCAGCAGGTCGACCCGGCCGCCGATCGTCGAGGCCGACAGGCCGCGAACGGTCGTGCCGGGCAGGTCCTGCACCCTCGGGTCGGTGCGCAGCCGCGCCGCCAGCTGGTCGTGTCCGACGTCCACGGCGAGGACCTCGCTCGCGCCGCGGGCCAGCAGGACCTCGGTGAAACCACCGGTGCTGGCCCCCGCGTCGAGGCAGCGCCGCCCCGCCACCGCCGGGGCGAGCGGACCGCTCTGCCCGACGACGAGGCCGGCGGCGACCTGCAGGTCGTCCAGCAGGCCGTCCAGCTTGAGCGCGCCGCGGCCCACGTAGTCCGGGTGCTCCCCCGGCCGGACGTCGATCCCCGTGTCCGCGGTCACCTTCGTGGAGGCCTTGGGCGAGGGGCGGCCGTCGACCACGACCCGGCCGTCGCGGATCATCTCCTCCGCCTGGCCCCGGGACCGGGCCAGACCGCGGCGGACGAGTTCGACATCGAGCCGGGTGGCGGTCATTCCTCGAGGTCGGCGAGCCGGTCCTGCAGGTCGCGGTGCACGCCGACGTAGACCTCGACCTGCTCGGCCGACGGCAGCTCCGGCACAGCGACGAGGCGTTCCAGTGCCTGGTCCACCTGCTCGTCTCCCGTGTGCGGCAGCTCGAGCGGGGCGTGCGGCTCGTCGTGCTGGACGTCCTCGGTCTCGTCGGCGGTCGCCGGGGATGCCTGGTCCTGGGACTCGCTCACGGTGCTCCTGCTGGTGTCGTGGCCTCGACCTCGGGCTCCGGCGTCGTGGCTGCGGCGGGTACGTCCACGCTGGGCTGCATGGCAGCCGCCTTCTTAGCCGTGGACCTCTTCGCGGTGGACTTCTTGGCCGTCGACTTCTTCGCCGTCGACTTCTCTGCCGCTGACGTTCGCGACGGCCGCCGCACGGCCTCCGCGTCACGCACCGCGAGCTCCCGCTCGAGCTCCAGGACCCGGGCGCGGCTGGCGGCCAGGGCGGCCTCGAGCTCGGCGTTCCCGGCCAGTCCCAGCCGTGCGACGACGGTCTCGACCTCGGCCCGGACCAGCGTGCGCAACATCTGACGGTTCTGCCGACCGGTGGCCATCAGCTCGTCCGCGAGGGCGCTCACCTGCCCGGAGACGGCCTGCGCACCCATGCTGGCGGCACCGCCCATCTCGGCGGCGGGCGTCGTCGCGAGCAGCTGCTTGGCCACCTCGACGGCCCGCTGCCTCGAGACCTGGGAGAGCCCGCTGACGAGTTGAAGGTACCCACGCACCGCATCGAACACCGCGACCTCCTCGTGGAGGGGGCGGCTCGACCGCGGCCCCGACCGGTCGTCACCCTACCCGTCCCATCCCTGCACGACGGTCCAGGGACGAAGCGCGCGACGTGCCTGCTGCACCCGGTCGGCCGAGGGTTGCGACGACCACAGCGCTGCACACGCGAGGCGGACGGCGGCGAGCGCGACCCGCCGTCCCGACTCCCCCGGAGCGGCGGGTTCGCCGGACAGGTGCAGGTCGCCGTTCTCGTCCAGGACCGCCCGCAGCGTGGTGCCGTCGTCCGCGACCCAGCCGCCGGACTCCGCCCGCACACCGGGATGTGGCTCCAGCAGCCCGCCCAGGTCGGCCGCCAGGAAGTCCGGACGCTCCTCGGGCCGGGCCCCCAACAAGGTGCCCGCGTCCGTGACGCCGGTGAGCACGAGCAACCCGGGCAGCCCGGCTCGTCGCGCCCCCTCCAGGTCGGTGTCGAGACGATCGCCCACGACCAGCCCCCGCTCGGCCCGAAGGCGTTGCACGGACGCGTCCATCAGCGGCCGGAAGGGCTTGCCCGCCACCTGCGGGTCGACGCCGGTCGTGCGCCGGACGACCTCCACGAACGCGCCGTTCCCCGGCGCGGGGCCCCGCGCGGTCGGCAAGGTGGCGTCCAGGTTCGTCGCGACCCACGGCAGTCCGGCCCGGATCGCCACGCACGCCTCGAGGAGCATGGGCCAGCTCAGGTCCGGCGAGAAGCCCTGGACGACGGCCAGTGGCTCGTCGTCCATCGAGCCCACCGGACGCAGCCCGACCTCGACCAGTGCCTCGGCCAACCCTCGCGCTCCGATGCTGAGCACAGCGGCCCCCGCCTCGAGCTGCTCCCGGAGCAAGGAGGCCGCTGCTTGAGCGCTCGTCACGACGTCCGCCGGCGCCGCGTCGACGCCTAGCCGGCGCAGGTGCTCGGCGACGTCATCCGGCGTGCGGGCCGCGTTGTTCGTCACGAAGGCCACGCCGACCCCTCGACGGCGCACCTCGTCGATCGCCGCCACCGCGCCGTCCACCGCGTGCTCCCCGACGTAGACGACGCCGTCGAGGTCCAGCAGGACCGCGTCGTGCGCGTCGACCAGAGCGCCCGCGGACTCGCTCCAGCCTTGCCACCCGCGGTCAGTCATCCTGGTCCGCCGAGGCCGCCGCCTCGCGACGAGCCCGCAGGGTCGCCCGCGCCTGCCGGAGGCGGTCCGCGTACTCCGGCTGCTCGGGTCGCATCGTGGACGCCATCGCGAGGTGCTCGACCCCCCGCTCGAACCGGTCGAGCCTGGTCAGGCTGAGCCCCAGCGCGAAGTGGCCGTAGTGGGAGTCGGGCGCGATCTCGACGAGCCGGGTGAACGCCTCGGCTGCGCGCTGGATCTGGCCGGCGTCGTAGCTCGCTCGCCCCAGGGCCTCCCAACCGGAGGCCGAGCCGGACTCTGCCGCGACGGTTCGTTCCAGGAGCACGGCGGCTGCGGCGGGGTCGCCGCGCTCGAGCAGCTCGACACCCCGCTGCCACCACTCGTAGGGGCCGCCTTCCGGTGCACGGGTCACAGGGGCCACGGTACGTCGGCGGGGCGCGTCACGTGCACCGGGCCGACCTACTCAGCGGACGGGTCAGGCGACGCCCCTTCCGGGGAGTCGTCGTCGTCGAGGTCGGTGAACTCGACCCCCTGCAGGTCGGCCAGCCGCTCGTCGGCGTCGGTCAGGCCGTCGACGTCGGCGTCCGCGGCCTGGGCGAACCAGGCGGTCGCCTCGTCAGCCCGCCCGGCAGCCAGCAACGCGTCGGCGTAGGCGTAGCGCAGTCGTGCAGTGAACGGATGCAGGGCTCGGCCCTGCAGCTCGGGGACCTGCAGCGCAAGGACGGCGGCATCGGGCTGCCCGAGGTCTCGACGAGCACCGGACACCACGATGGCCATCTCGACCTGCTCGGCGCGCGTCAAGGTCGCCGCCTCGTCGCTCGCGGCGAGCTCGAGGGCCCGCTCTGGACGGCCCAGGCCGCGTTCGGCGTCGGCCATCAAGGGCAGCTGGTGCGAGGACCCACTCATGCGGCGGGCCGCGCGCAGCTCCGCCAGCGCCTCGGACCACAGCCCGGCGTGGTAGGCGGCGATGCCGACCACCTCACGCACGACGGCCACCCGGCCGGCTCGCCGCTGGGCAGACATGGCGTGCGCGTACGCCTGCTCCGGCTCGTCCGGCAGCAACCGGGTCACCATCACCAGGTGACGAGCCACCTGCTCGGCATTGGGCTTGCTGAGCGAGCGGAGCTGAGCGCGAACGGCCCGGTCGAGATCGGCTGCCACGACGTCTTCGGGCAGGGCCGGCTCGACGGGCGCATCGCGACGCGGTCCAAGGAGCTTCATCGGCTCGTCCGCGGACCGCGGTCGACCGCTCGGCGGGCCGCCCCGCCCCGCGGGTGCGCCACCTGAACCGCTGGGGCCACTGCGGCGCGCCGGGGCGCCCTGGCCACTCCTCGGTGCACCGCCAGTCCTTGGTGCCCCGCTGGACCGGCCGCGGTCGTCACGGCCCTGGCCGGTGCGCGACCCGGAGGCCCCGCGAGAGGCGCCTGAGCCGTCTCGGCGGGGGGCTCCAGAACTGCGAGAGGCTCCGTCTCGGCGGGGGGCTCCAGAACTGCGAGAGGCTCCAGAACTGCGAGAGGCACGCGAACCGCTCCCGCCGGCGCCTTCGCCATGCGGCCGGTCGCCGCCTGCGGACGAGTCGGTGGGGCGGTCCTCGTCGGTCATGGCGAAACCCTTCCGTCGCAACGCATCTGATCCAGCGTACGGGCAAAACGAAGACGCCCACCCGGGGTGACCCGGGTGGGCGTCTCGAAAGAATGTCCGGCGGCGTCCTACTCTCCCACAAGGTCCCCCTTGCAGTACCATCGGCGCTATTGGGCTTAGCTTCCGGGTTCGGAATGGAGCCGGGCGTTTCCCCAATGCTATGGCCGCCGAAACTCTATGGAGATGTCACAGTCGTCTCCGACCGCATCTCGGGAACCGCACAGTGGACGCGTAGCATCTTTGTATCAAGTTATCGGCTTATTAGTACCGGTCAGCTGCATGCATTACTGCACTTCCACATCCGGCCTATCAACCCAGTAGTCTAGCTGGGAGCCTCTCGGGGAACACCCCATGGAAACCTCATCTTGAAGCGTGCTTCCCGCTTAGATGCTTTCAGCGGTTATCACTTCCGAACGTAGCTAATCAGCGGTGCTCCTGGCGGAACAACTGACACACCAGAGGTTCGTCCATCCCGGTCCTCTCGTACTAGGGATAGCCCTTCTCAAGTTTCCTACGCGCACAGCGGATAGGGACCGAACTGTCTCACGACGTTCTAAACCCAGCTCGCGTACCGCTTTAATGGGCGAACAGCCCAACCCTTGGGACCTACTCCAGCCCCAGGATGCGACGAGCCGACATCGAGGTGCCAAACCATGCCGTCGATATGGACTCTTGGGCAAGATCAGCCTGTTATCCCCGGGGTACCTTTTATCCGTTGAGCGACGGCGCTTCCACAAGCCACCGCCGGGTCACTAGTTCCGACTTTCGTCCCTGCTCGAGATGTCTCTCTCGCAGTCAAGCTCCCTTGTGCACTTGCACTCGACACCTGATTGCCAACCAGGCTGAGGGAACCTTTGAGCGCCTCCGTTACATTTTAGGAGGCAACCGCCCCAGTTAAACTACCCACCAGGCACTGTCCCTGATCCGGATCACGGACCGAGGTTAGATATCCAGAACGACCAGAGTGGTATTTCAACGTTGACTCCACCGACACTGGCGTGTCAGCTTCAAAGTCTCCCACCTATCCTACACAAGCCGTACCGAACACCAATACCAAGCTATAGTAAAGGTCCCGGGGTCTTTCCGTCCTGCTGCGCGTAACGAGCATCTTTACTCGTAGTGCAATTTCGCCGAGTTCGTGGTTGAGACAGCGGAGAAGTCGTTACGCCATTCGTGCAGGTCGGAACTTACCCGACAAGGAATTTCGCTACCTTAGGATGGTTATAGTTACCACCGCCGTTTACTGGCGCTTAAGTTCTGAGCTTCGCCGTGAGGCTAACCCGTCCCCTTAACGTTCCAGCACCGGGCAGGCGTCAGTCCGTATACATCGTCTTGCGACTTCGCACGGACCTGTGTTTTTAGTAAACAGTCGCTTCTCCCTGGTCTCTGCGGCCATCCAGGCTAGGAGGAGAACTCCTTCACCTTTCCGGCCCCCCTTCTCCCGAAGTTACGGGGGCATTTTGCCGAGTTCCTTAACCACGATTCACTCGATCGCCTTGGTATTCTCTACCTGACCACCTGAGTCGGTTTGGGGTACGGGCGGCTCGAACCTCGCTAGAAGCTTTTCTCGGCAGCATAGGATCACCCTGCTTCCCGCTATCGCGGTCACTATCAGGTCTCAGGCTATGTGAGGTACGGATTTGCCTATACCTCGCCCTACACCCTTGGACGTGGACTACCATCGCCACGCGGAGGCTACCTTCCTGCGTCACTCCATCGCTTGCCTACTATTAGATCGGTTCGCGCGCTCCGCCGGACTACCTCCGAAGAGGACGCCGGTTTCAGGCGCTTAGCATCACTAGGTTCAGCATGGGCGGTTCTTCGCCGGTACGGGAATATCAACCCGTTGTCCATCGACTACGCCTGTCGGCCTCGCCTTAGGTCCCGACTTACCCAGGGCAGATTAGCTTGACCCTGGAACCCTTGGTCATTCGGCGGACGGGTTTCTCACCCGTCATTCGCTACTCATGCCTGCATTCTCACTCGTGTGGCGTCCACGGCTGGATCACTCCGCCGCTTCACTCGCCACACGACGCTCCCCTACCCATCCACACGCTTGGACCAGTCCGAAGACTGGCCGGGCAATGTGTGAATGCCACAGCTTCGGTGGTGTGCTTGAGCCCCGCTACATTGTCGGCGCGGAATCACTTGACCAGTGAGCTATTACGCACTCTTTAAAGGGTGGCTGCTTCTAAGCCAACCTCCTGGTTGTCTGGGCAACTCCACATCCTTTCCCACTTAGCACACGCTTAGGGACCTTAGCTGGTGGTCTGGGCTGTTTCCCTCTCGACTACGGAGCTTATCCCCCGCAGTCTCACTGCCACGCTCTCACTTACCGGCATTCGGAGTTTGGCTGACGTCAGTAACCTTGTAGGGCCCATTAGCCATCCAGTAGCTCTACCTCCGGCAAGAAACACGTGACGCTGCACCTAAATGCATTTCGGGGAGAACCAGCTATCACGGAGTTTGATTGGCCTTTCACCCCTACCCACAGCTCATCCCCCAGGTTTTCAACCCTGGTGGGTTCGGTCCTCCACGCGGTCTTACCCGCGCTTCAACCTGGCCATGGGTAGATCACTCCGCTTCGGGTCTAGATCACGCGACTGAAGCGCCCTATTCGGACTCGCTTTCGCTACGGCTTCCCCACACGGGTTAACCTCGCCACGTAACACTAACTCGCAGGCTCATTCTTCAAAAGGCACGCCGTCACCCCTGCTAGGGAGGCTCCGACGGATTGTAAGCACACGGTTTCAGGTACTATTTCACTCCCCTCCCGGGGTACTTTTCACCTTTCCCTCACGGTACTTGTCCGCTATCGGTCACTAGGGAGTATTTAGGCTTAGCAGGTGGTCCTGCCAGATTCACACGGGATTTCTCGGGCCCCGTGCTACTTGGGATCCCTCTCGCAAGTCCGTGCCATTTCGTCTACGGGGGTCGCACCCTCTGTGCCGGGCCTTTCAATGCCCTTCGACTATGACGCGGATTGGTAACTTGCTGCTAGTTCGGCAGAACTAACTGAGAGGTCCCACGACCCCGACCACACAACGCCTGCCGGCTATCACATGTGATCGGTTTAGCCTCTTCCGCTTTCGCTCGCCACTACTCACGGAATCGCGGTTGCTTTCTCTTCCTGTGGGTACTGAGATGTTTCACTTCCCCACGTTCCCTCCGCACGCCCTATGTGTTCAGGCGTGGGTGACTGGACATGACTCCAGCCGGGTTTCCCCATTCGGAAATCCTTGGATCACAGCTCGGTTACCAGCTCCCCAAGGCTTATCGCAGGTTCCTACGTCCTTCTTCGGCTCCTAGTGCCTAGGCATCCACCGTGTGCCCTTATTAACTTGAATCAAAGATGCTCGCGTCCACTGTGCAGTTCTCAAGGTACGGGCGGAGATCGACCCCTTGTCCGGTGCCTGCTCGCCAGTGCGAGCGGTTCAGCCGGGGGTCGGTCCGCGCGAAACGGCCCCGTTCTGGTCAAAGACCATCGTGGGGCCGCAGTCGCTGAGGTCAGGCTCGTTCGCCCGGTCCCTCAGGACCCAACAGTGTGCCAGGGGCTGATCCGTCTTCCTTCGCAGGTTCCTGCTCCGAGGAGCTGTACTGAGCGAGATCCGAGTCGATCCGTCCCAACTAATCGATGTTCCACCCTTGAGCACCCTCCTCAGATCGTACGTCTGAGGCAGGGGCCTGGACGCCAGCTAGGCCGGCGCCAGATGCTCCTTAGAAAGGAGGTGATCCAGCCGCACCTTCCGGTACGGCTACCTTGTTACGACTTAGTCCCAATCGCCAGTCCCACCTTCGACGGCTCCCTCCACAAGGGTTGGGCCACCGGCTTCGGGTGTTACCGACTTTCGTGACTTGACGGGCGGTGTGTACAAGGCCCGGGAACGTATTCACCGCAGCGTTGCTGATCTGCGATTACTAGCGACTCCGACTTCATGGGGTCGAGTTGCAGACCCCAATCCGAACTGAGACCAGTTTTTTGGGATTCGCTCCACCTTGCGGTCTCGCAGCCCTTTGTACTGGCCATTGTAGCATGCGTGAAGCCCAAGACATAAGGGGCATGATGATTTGACGTCATCCCCACCTTCCTCCGAGTTGACCCCGGCAGTCTCCTATGAGTCCCCACCATTACGTGCTGGCAACATAGAACGAGGGTTGCGCTCGTTGCGGGACTTAACCCAACATCTCACGACACGAGCTGACGACAACCATGCACCACCTGTACAGAATCCCTTGCGGACCCGACGTTTCTGCCGGTTTACTCTGTATGTCAAGCCTTGGTAAGGTTCTTCGCGTTGCATCGAATTAATCCGCATGCTCCGCCGCTTGTGCGGGCCCCCGTCAATTCCTTTGAGTTTTAGCCTTGCGGCCGTACTCCCCAGGCGGGGCGCTTAATGCGTTTGCTGCGGCACGGAACTCGTGGAATGAGCCCCACACCTAGCGCCCAACGTTTACGGCATGGACTACCAGGGTATCTAATCCTGTTCGCTCCCCATGCTTTCGCTCCTCAGCGTCAGTTACGGCCCAGAGATCCGCCTTCGCCACCGGTGTTCCTCCTGATATCTGCGCATTTCACCGCTACACCAGGAATTCCGATCTCCCCTACCGCACTCTAGTCTGCCCGTACCCGATGCAGGTCCAGGGTTAAGCCCTGGATTTTCACACCAGACGCGACAAACCGCCTACGAGCTCTTTACGCCCAATAATTCCGGACAACGCTTGCACCCTACGTATTACCGCGGCTGCTGGCACGTAGTTAGCCGGTGCTTCTTCTGCAGGTACCGTCACTTTCGCTTCTTCCCTGCTGAAAGAGGTTTACAACCCGAAGGCCTTCATCCCTCACGCGGCGTCGCTGCGTCAGGCTTTCGCCCATTGCGCAATATTCCCCACTGCTGCCTCCCGTAGGAGTCTGGGCCGTGTCTCAGTCCCAGTGTGGCCGGTCGCCCTCTCAGGCCGGCTACCCGTCGTCGCCTTGGTGGGCCGTTACCTCACCAACAAGCTGATAGGCCGCGAGTCCATCCCTAGCCGAAAAACTTTCCACACAGTACAGATGCCTGTCTGTGTCGTATCCGGTATTAGCCTCGGTTTCCCGGGGTTATCCCAGAGCCAGGGGCAGGTTACTCACGTGTTACTCACCCGTTCGCCACTGATCGCCCGGAGCAAGCTCCGAGGTCACCGTTCGACTTGCATGTGTTAAGCACGCCGCCAGCGTTCGTCCTGAGCCAGGATCAAACTCTCCGTTGATGTTTTGTTCACCCCACGCTGGCGCAGGGCGACATCTCTTGAGGTTGGGTCCGAAGACCCGATCCATGGCTAGAAGTGGATGACACGAGGTCATCCGTTCTTAACCAAAGGAATCGTCTGGCAACAGAGACTCCGAGCCGAATGGCCCATCGCCGCTGATGCCATGACGAGTGTTATATGGCATCGATTTTTGGCACACTGTTGAGTTCTCAAGGATCGGACGCGCACCGCATCGGACCTTTCGGCCTGTCCGTCGGGGCAACCGTTCTAACTTAGCCGATCCGCGTCGAGGCAGTCAACTTCGTTCCGGGCGAGGCCCGAAGCTTGTTGACTCGTCCTGCGGTGGGGATCGAGTCCCTACTCTAGCAGGCTCTGAGAGCCGCCCTGACCACCGCCCGAGGGCGCGGTCAAGCCCCGGTCACCCGGTGCTGTTGTTGGGGTTTCAGTCCGCGGGACCGGCCACCCCGCGGTGTCCGTTCCTCCCTGTCGGGCTGACGTCGAGAACATTAGAGGGCCCCGCGCGACGACGTCAAATCGGGGGGCCGTGACGCCCGCCACCCTCGATTCGCAGGCGTCAGGAGACGTCGGCGACGGCGGCGGCGAGCGACTTCTTGCCGCGTCGGAGCACCGCGAAACGCCCGTGCAGCAGCTGATCCGCGGCGAACACGGCGTCCGGGTCGACGACCTTCACGTTGTTCACGTAGGCACCACCCTCGTCGATCGTGCGACGGGCAGCACCGCGGCTGGGGGCGAGGCCGGCGTCCACGAAGGCCTCCACGACGGAGCTCCCCGGCGACACCTTGGCTCGCGCGAGCTCGGCCGTGGCGTCGGCCAACGTGCCGGCGTCCAGCTCCGCCAACGCGCCTCGGCCGAAGAGCGCGCTGCTCGCTGCTTCCACGGACGCGGTGGCGCCGGAGCCGTGCACCAACGTGGTCACGTCGGCCGCGAGCGTGCGCTGGGCCTGCCGGGCGAACGGACGCTCTGCCACCTCCTGCTCGAGAGCGGCCACCTCGTCGCGGGTCCGGTCGGTGAACACCTTGAGGTAGGAGATCACCGAGGCGTCGTCCGCGTTCACCCAGAACTGGTAGAACGCGTACGGCGACATCATCGAGGGGTCCAGCCACACCGTGCCCGACTCGGTCTTGCCGAACTTGGTGCCGTCGGCCTTCGTGATCAACGGTGTGGTCAGCAGGTGCACCGACGCGTGCTCGGCCCGGTGGATCAGGTCGACTCCCGCGGTCAGGTTGCCCCACTGGTCGGTGCCCCCGGTCTGCAACGTGCAGCCGAACTGGCGGAACAGCTGCAGGTAGTCCAGTCCCTGCAGGATCTGGTAGCTGAACTCGGTGTAGCTGATCCCGTCCTCACTGGCCAGGCGGGCGGCGACCGCGTCCTTGCGGATCATCGTGTTGACCCGGAAGTGCTTGCCGATGTCCCGCAGGAACTCCAGGGCGCTGATGGGCGCCGTCCAGTCCAGGTTGTTCACCATGGTCGCCGGGTTGTCGCCCTCGAAGTCCAGGAACGGGCGCACCTGCCGCTGGATCCGGGCCACCCAGTCCGCCACGACCGACGGGTCGTTGAGCTGACGCTCCGCCGTGGCCTTCGGGTCGCCGATCAGCCCCGTGGACCCTCCGACCAGGCACAGCGCCCGGTGTCCCGCGCGCTGCAGGTGACGCATCGCGATCAGCTGCACGAGGTTGCCCATGTGCAGGCTGGGCGCCGTCGGGTCGAAGCCGCAGTAGAAGGTGATCGGCCCGTCGGCGAGTGCCTGGCGTAGCGCGGCCTCGTCGGTGGTCTGCGCCACCAGGCCCCGCCATCGCAGCTCGTCGAGGATGTCGCTCACGATCGGTCCCTTCGTCGTGCCCGGCGGCTCGGGGCCCGGACGGTTCGGGGCCCAGCCTGCCGGATCAGGGGCTCGCGTCGCGACCGGGTTCGCTGCGCGTCGCCCCGGGACGGTACGTGGACACCGTCGGCTCGCCGTCCAGCCAGAACCGCCAGGGGTAGCGGACGGCGTCCCCGCCGACGCCACTCACCCCCACCCGCGGCCCGGTGCACACCTCGCCCGCCACCCGGCCGCTGCGCCGTAGACGGACCGCGGACGACGACCGCGACCCACCCAGGGCGGCGCCGTCCAGCGACTTGTCCAGCCCCAGTGCAGAGGCAAGGCGTGCGGGTCCGCGCGCCAGGTCCCGGTCCTGGCGGGCCGCGGGACGCCGGGTGCGAGCGAGCTCGAGTCCGCGCACGACCTCACCGCCGCGCAGCAGAACGGCGGACGCCGACCCGACCGGGCCGCAGACCACGTTCACGCACCAGTGCATGCCGTACGAGAAGTACACGTAGAGACGGGCCGGCGGCCCGAACATCACCGCGGTGCGTGGCGTGGGTCCGTTGCGCGCGTGCGATCCCGGGTCGCCCGGGCCGGCGTACGCCTCGACCTCGGTGAGCCGCACCGCGACCACGCCCGCGGCCGTGTGGTGCTCGATCACGGCACCGAGCAGGGCGGGCGCGACGTCCAGGACAGGTCGGGCGAGGAACCGTTGCAGCGCAACGGAACCCGCCACCTGGCCGTCGGTCAGGAGCGGCGCGCGATCTTGTTGCCCAGCCACACCAGCGGATCGTACTTGCGGTCCACGACGCGCTCCTTCATCGGGATCAACGCGTTGTCGGTGATCTTGATGTGCTCCGGGCACACCTCGGTGCAGCACTTGGTGATGTTGCAGTAGCCGAGACCGAACTCCTCCTGCGCCTCGCTCTTGCGGTCCCGCTCGTCCAGCGGGTGCATGTCGAGCTCGGCGATCCGCATCAGGAAGCGCGGCCCGGCGAACGCCTGCTTGTTGTCCTCGTGGTCGCGCACCACGTGGCAGACGTCCTGGCACAGGAAGCACTCGATGCACTTGCGGAACTCCTGCGAGCGCTCCACGTCGACCTGCGCCATCCGGTAGTCGCCGGGCTCGAGGTCAGCAGGTGGCTGGAAGGCCGGCACCTGTCGCGCCTTGTCGTAGTTGAAGGACACGTCGGTCACCAGGTCGCGGATCACGGGGAAGGCGCGCAGCGGGGTGACCGTGATGAGCTCCTCCTCCGTGAAGGTGCTCATCCGCGTCATGCACAGCAGTCGCGGACGCCCGTTGATCTCGGCGCTGCACGATCCGCACTTGCCGGCCTTGCAGTTCCACCGGACGGCGAGATCGCCGGCCTGGGTGGCCTGCAGCCGGTGGATGATGTCGAGGACGACCTCGCCCTCGTTCACCTCGACCGTGTAGTCGTGCAGCTCGCCGTCGTCGGCGTCCCCACGCCAGACCCGGAACCGTGCGTCGTAGCTCATGCCTGCTCCCCTCCTCGCCCGGAGGCTTCGTCGAAGACCGCGAGCTCGTCGTCCGTCAGGTACTTGGACAGCTCGGTGCGCTCGAACAGCGTCAACAGCTCCGGACGGATCGCCGGCACCGGCTGGCGGGTCAGCTCGACGCCGTCGTCGGTCAGCCGGCAGACCAGGTTCACGCCCCGCCACTGCGGGTCCATCGCCGGGAAGTCCTCGCGGGTGTGGCCGCCGCGGCTCTCGGTCCGCTCCAGCGCGGCCTTCGCCACGCACTCGCTGACGTCCAGCATGTTGCGCAGGTCCAGCGCCAGGTGCCAGCCCGGGTTGAACTGGCGGTGGCCCTCGACGCCGGCCCGGTCGGCCCGCTCGCGCAGGCCGGTCAGCCGTTGCAGCGCCTCCGCGATCTCAGCCTCACGCCGGATGATGCCGACCAGGTCGTTCATCATCTGCTGCATCTCGGAGTGGATGGAGTACGGGTTCTCGACCGCGGCGTCCGCGGCCCCGCCGATCGTGAACGGCTCCAGCGCCGTCTTGGACGCCGCAGCCAGGTCGTCGTCGGTGATCGCCGGACGACGCTCCCCCAGCCCCTCGACGTACGCCGCGGCACCGGCGCCGGCCCGACGGCCGAACACCAGCAGGTCCGACAGCGAGTTGCCACCCAACCGGTTCGACCCGTGCATGCCACCGGCCACCTCGCCGGCCGCGAACAGCCCGGGCACCACCGCTGCGGCGGTGTCGGCATCCACCTCGACCCCGCCCATCACGTAGTGGCACGTGGGCCCGACCTCCATCGGCTCGGCCGTGATGTCGACGTCCGCGAGCTCCTTGAACTGGTGGTGCATCGATGGCAGCCGGCGGATGATCTCGTCGGCGGGCAGGCGCGTGGACACGTCGAGGAAGACACCGCCGTGCGGGGAGCCGCGGCCCTCCTTCACCTCGGTGTTGATCGCGCGGGCGACCTCGTCGCGCGGCAGCAGCTCCGGGGGGCGCTTGTTGTTGTCCGCGTCGGAGTACCAGCGGTCGGCCTCCTCCTCGGTGTCCGCGTACTGGCCACGGAACACGTCGGGCACGTGGTCGAACATGAACCGCTTGCCCTCGCTGTTGCGCAGCACTCCCCCGTCGCCGCGCACCGACTCGGTGACCAGGATGCCCTTCACCGACGGCGGCCAGACCATGCCGGTCGGGTGGAACTGGATGAACTCCATGTTGATCAGCGTCGCGCCGGCGCGCAGGGCCAGCGCGTGGCCGTCGCCGGTGTACTCCCAGGAGTTCGAGGTCACCTTGAACGACTTGCCGATGCCACCGGTCGCCAGCACGACGGCCGGCGCCTCGAAGACGACGAACCGGCCTGACTCACGCCAGTAGCCGAACGCGCCGCTGATCGCGTCGCCGTCCTTGAGCAGGTCGGTCACGGTGAGCTCGGCGAACACCCGGATCCGGGCGTCCAGGTCGCCGTGCTCGCGCAGGTCCTCCTGCTGCAGGGAGACGATCTTCTGCTGCAAGGTGCGGATGAGCTCGAGGCCCGTGCGGTCGCCGACGTGGGCGAGCCGGGGGTACTCGTGACCACCGAAGTTGCGCTGGCTGATCTTGCCCTCGGGAGTGCGGTCGAACAGGGCGCCGTACGTCTCCAGCTCCCAGACGCGTTGCGGCGCCTCCTGCGCGTGCAGCTCGGCCATCCGCGGGTTGTTCAGGAACTTGCCGCCGCGCATGGTGTCGCGGAAGTGCACCTGCCAGCTGTCCTTGGAGTTCACGTTTCCCATGGACGCCGCGATGCCGCCCTCGGCCATCACCGTGTGCGCCTTGCCGAACAGGGACTTGCAGATGATCGCGGTGCGCAGGCCGTGCTCGCGGGCCTCGATGGCCGCGCGCAGCCCGGCGCCGCCGGCACCGATCACCACGACGTCGTACTGGTAGCGCTCCAGGTCGCTCACGCGGGCGTCTCCTCGAAAACCGTTGGGATCAGAAGAACTTGGGGTCGTTGAACACGCCGGCGGCCAGGCACGCGACGTACGCGTCGGTCAGCGCCACCCCCACCAGGGAGACCCAGGCGAACAGCATGTGCCGGGTGTTGAGCCGGGAGACGAACGTCCAACCCTTGTAGCGCAACGGGTGTGCGGAGAAGTGCTTGAGCCGGCCGCCGATCGCGTGCCGACACGAGTGGCAGGACAGCGAGTACAGCCAGAGCAACGTGGCGTTCGTCAGCAGCACCAGCGTGCCGAGCCCCATGTGCCCCCACTCGCCGTCCGCGTTCCGGAAGCCCAGGATCGCGTCGTAGGTGAGGATCACGTTGAACACCAGGCCGGCGTAGAAGAAGTACCGGTGGATGTTGTTCAGGATCAACGGGAAACGCGTCTCACCCGAGTACGCACCGTGCGGCTCTGCGACGGCGCAAGCGGGCGGGCTCAGCCAGAACGACCGGAAGTACGCCTTGCGGTAGTAGTAGCAGGTCATCCGGAAGCCCAGCGGGAAGATCAGGATGATCAGGGCCGGCGAGAGCTTCCACCAGTCGCCGAGCAGGTGCACCTCGCCCGTGCCCGGCACGCAGTTGGTGGACAGGCACGGGGAGTAGAACGGCGAGATGTACGGGGCGCTGTAGTAGGCGCCGTTCCAGAAGGCCCGGATCGTGGCGTAGATGATGAACGCGAACAGCACACCGAACGTGATGGCCGGCTGCACCCAGTAGCGGTCGGTCCGCAGGGTACGGGCGGGGATCCGCGCGCGCCCTGGATGGCCGACCCCGGTCACGGGTGCGGGAGTGCTGGGCTTGGCTGCTGCGGGGGTGCTGCGCGCCACCCCTCAGCCCGCCCGACCGGTGGCGCCCAGGCCCTCGTCGTCCGCGTCCGACCAGAACGACGGGTCGTACTCCTCGTCCGAGATGTAGATGATCTCGCCGGGCTGGGCGGGTCCGTGCCGCATGCCCTCGGTCCGAGCAACCAGGTTGAGGTCCGCGGCGATGCGGGCGATGTCGTCGCGCAGCCGCTGGACGTCGACGGTGTCGCCCAGGTGCGCCTGCAACGACGCCACGCACGCGCGTAGGTCGGCCAGCTCCCGGGCTGCCGTCTCCAGGTCGTCGTGCGCTGTCATCCACGAACCTCCTGCTTCGCCGTCCCGCTCCGTTGCGGTCCCTGCACGCATCCTTGCCGGGACACCGTCCCACGTAAAGCATTTCTACGCGAAGGGATGCAGACTGGTCGCCATGGCACGCCGGTCGCGGCGGCTTCCGCGGTACGACATCGTCACGCCGACCGAGCACGAGGCGCGGGACGACGAGATCGCCCGTCAGCGGGTGCGCTACTTCCTCGTGTGGGTGCCGTGCATCGCGCTCGTGCTGTTCGGCTTCTTCGTGCCGGCACCGACGCCGTGGCGCATCGCCGCGCTGGTGCTGGCCGCGCCCTTGCTGCCGCTGGCTGCCGTCATCGGCAGCAGCTGGCGACGCCCGGGCTGACCTTTCCGCCGTTCAGTCCGGTCGAGAGCGCTCCTGGTGCGGCTTGAGTGGCGGAAACCGGACTGGGTGGCGGAAGCGTGGGTGTGCGGGG